>JASMTR010000160.1:0-3935 GCA_041694175.1 Bacteroidales bacterium | reverse complement strand
ATTAAAAATTTCACTCTTTACTTTTATAATTCTGTTTACGGCTGATGTCTACGCACAACGAAGAGCTAAGAAAAAAGCTGATGAAGACACCAAAAATTGGAGATATGAAATACAATGTCTCAACGTAGCCTCAGAAGGTTCTTACATTGTTAAAATATTTTCGTATTCCAAAAAGAAAAACGTCGCCGTAGAGCAATCTAAAAAAAATGCAGTTCATGCAGTCATTTTTAGGGGTATTCCTCAAAATGAGGTCGGCTGCGTAAGGCAACCGGCTTTGGCAAGACATCCCAACCTACAAGAAAAGAATCGAGAATTTTTTAATGATTTTTTCTCTGAAAACGGAGATTATAAAAAATTTGTAACCCTAACCACTGACGGTGCCATTGCACCTGGTGATAGACTCAAGGTAGGCAAGCGTGAATACAAAATAGGCTTAATTGTTTCCGTAGATGTTGCCGGCTTGAGAAAAGAACTTGAAGCTGCTGGCATTATAAAAAGTTTATCCTCTGGATTTTAAATATTTCATTATGAGAAAAATAGTTTTTCTAAACATTTTAGTTATTGCAATGATATCCATTGCTTGTAAATCTAAAATTGAAACCGTATCAGGTTACTATGATTATAAAACCGAATGTGTTTCTGTTGATCGAAATGGCTTTCAAACCGTCAAGGCTTGGGGTATAGGACTGAATGAAAAAGAAGCTATACTCAATGCCAGAAGACGTGCAGTTGATGATATATTATTTCAAGGTATTCGAGGTGGTAATTCTTCTTGTGACATCAGACCTATTATCTCCAACCCAAATAAAAGAAGGGATAATGTAAATTATTTCAATCAATTCTTTGCACCCAAAGGCCTTTTTGAACAATATGCAGGGCTACCTGATGAAAATTGGTTAAGAAGAAAACTCAAAATCAACAAAAAAAATGATGGCAAATTGGCTTATGAAATTATTATAGAAGTTGATGTCATGGGTCTCAGAAGTCAAATGAAAAGAGATAACCTAATTCAATAAACTTTAATTATGAATAAATTTTTTTTAATACTAATCATGTTTCCATGGCTGATCTTTTCTCAAGCCAAGAAACCAACTTTAATGGTTGTACCAAGTGATAATTGGTGTATCACAAATGGTTATACGCTAGAATTTGACAATCAAGGTATCAAAGAAGTGATACCAGATTATAAAAGAGCTTTTCAAGAGAATTCTGACTTGTTGTTGGTTGTAAGTAAAATTAACGGAATGATGGCCGATAGAGGCTTTCCTTTAAAAAACATGGAATCTGAAATCAAAAGCATATCTCAAGTCAGTGCACTTGATGCGATGCGTAGTTCTAAATCATCAGGAAGTGAAGTCGCCGAAAGCCCAGTTGATCAATTGCTGAAT
Source organism: Bacteroidales bacterium (assembly GCA_041694175.1). GTDB lineage: Bacteria > Bacteroidota > Bacteroidia > Flavobacteriales > Flavobacteriaceae > Psychroflexus. Next base: position 2,547 of record JASMTR010000160.1, on the reverse strand, counting down.
CAAGCCAAAGCAGATATAATTATTCAAATGACGTGGTCTGTAAATAAGTCTGGCCCTAATCGCTCAATAACTTTCAACCTACAGGGAATAGATGCGTATTCTAATAAACAAATAGCTACTGCAGCAGGAACAGGAGCGCCATCGTTTTCAGTTGAACTTCCTGTATTGTTAGAAGAAGCGGTAGTTTCTCATATGGGACCATTTACAAGTCGATTGCAAACCCATTTTGATGATTTATTTGAGAATGGTCGCGAAGTTAGCATTACCGTAAAACGCTGGGACGATTGGGATGGCGACTTAGAAAGTTACTTCGGTCCAGATCAAGAAGAACTCGGTTTCCTCATAGAGGATTGGATGGCAGAAAACTCAGTAAATGGAAGATTCAATACCAAAGATGCCACAGAAAATATGATTGTATTTGACCAAGTTAGAATCCCCTTATATTTTGAAAGAAGAGGTCGTCAACGTGCTATGGATACAAGACGATTTGCATCACTCTTAAGCCGTTTCTTAAGAGATTCTCCGTTTAATATAGAAAATAAAATCACCACTAGAGGTTTAGGCGAAGCCACTATATATCTAGGTAGTAAATAAAAAAAGATGAAAAAAATACTTATAACAATTATCATTTGTGTTTTGAGCTTTGCTACTAAGGCTCAAAACAATCAAGAAAAGGTTGACGATATGGGGCGTATTGCTATTGTACCTTACGTCGCTAATCAAGTTGAAAATATACCTTTATCAGCTAAAAATAATTTGCAAAGCAAGATGGCTCAAATTCTTACAGCCAACGGTATTGCAGGTTCTACAAATTATAATTCGCGTTTTATTATTACGCCAAATATTTCTGTACTCTCAAAAGATGTGGTTGCTGGAGCGCCACCAAAAGTTGCTTTAGTTTTAGAAGTGGCTTTCTATGTTGGCGATGGCGTTAGTGGAACTAAGTTTGGCAGCACAGCCATCAATGTAAAAGGTGTCGGTCGTAACGAAAACAAAGCCTATTTATCAGCTTTTAAAAACATTAAATCAAGCAATGCAGAAATCAAAAATTTAATCAATAAAGCCAAAGAAAGAATTTTGGCCTATTATAATGATGGTTGCGACTTCATCATCAAAGAAGCTGAAAGCCTCACTAAGCAAAATAAATTTGATGAAGCTTTATTTTCATTAACCTCAGTTCCTGTTGTGTCTAAAGATTGTTTTAACAAAGCTCAAGATATGGTGGCCGTAGTCTTTAAACAAAAAATAAACAGAGATTGTGATATTTTACTCAATATGGCTAATAATGCCTGGAATAGCAGTCAAAACTATGAAGCCGCTGAGAAAGCAGGTTTTTACCTTAACCAAATTGAACCTGATTCTAAGTGCTACTCTAAAGTTAAAAGTTTAGCTAATACTATTCAGAAAGGCGTGAAAAAAAACACGGACAGAGAGTGGAATTTCATTGAAAATCAACAAAAGTACAGTGCAGAAGTTGAAAAAAACAGACTTCAAACCTCTAAAGAAATTGCATTAGCTTATGCCAACAATCAACCTGAAACTATATATAATATTAAGGGTTGGTGGTAGAATTTAATGGCTATTAGTATTAAATATAGTAAAGAAGTCAAGCTTAAAGAATTAATAATTAGAATAAATAAAGCTATAGATAACTCACGGAAAGAGTAATCAAGTAAGCCGAATTTAAATTTTATAAGGTTTTGAAAAATTTAAACTATGAGGTACATATGGGTATAAATATTTTAGAATTTTTCTTAAAACAAGGCGGTTTGACTACAGGTGTAACAAAAATGTATTTGTAATGTGAAGGTCTCCAGTTTACAGGTATTTTGAAAAACTATAACTTAAACTCAACAGATTACAATTTCATAGAACACACACTAACGAAATAAAGAGGAATGGTATAAGTCGTTTCATTTAATCAATAATAAACTCTAAATTAAAAAATATGAAAACACCCTTTAATCATTTAAGTGTTTTACTTGTTAGCATAGTATTTATAGCAACAACTAAGGCACAACAAGTAACCGATAAAGGTAGTTTTGAAGCTGTTCAATTTATAACCCCAATAATTCAGGAATGGATTTGGAAACAGATATTTACTGGTATAAAGTTAAATTCCCTTATAACACAAACCTAAGTTTCAAATTCATAAATCCTAAACTTTTAGCTATAAACTGGAGAGGTAAGAGACATAAAACAATACCTGGTGTGAGTCAGTTAGAAAGCGTCGAGGGTAAATCAGACCAGCTACCTGCACCATTAGTCCATAGTTCAATAAGCGGGCTAGGCGTTACGGTAGAGTTAGAATACCAATCCAAAATCTATACATCAGACGCCTCCATCTCCTCTACAACTTGCAACGATGACCCATCAGATCCAAAGGGCTGTGGTGGTATGAGCTTAAAGGCAGTATTACCTTATGAGTTAACTAAAAATAAAAATTTTGAAAAGGATGTGAAAGTCAAGTCTGTTGAGATTAAATCTGTTTCTTGGAGAGGTTACAACAACGCAGCAGCACTTTGCAGATGATTTTTGAAATTAAAA
>JASMTR010000159.1:0-23675 GCA_041694175.1 Bacteroidales bacterium | reverse complement strand
ATAAGTGGAATTTTAATTTAGGTCTGAGATACGAAGTTAATGAAATAGAAACCAACTGGGATGTAAATAACTTTCCAGGAAGAACAGGTACAGCAATTAAAGACTACGATGATATCTTGCCAAGTATAAATATTAAATATGAACTTAACGAGAAAAATAACCTTAGACTTTCAGCGAGCAAAACTATAACACTTCCAGAATTTAAGGAAATTGCACCTTTTCAATATGTTGATCCAAGAGGTCAAGTGACTCAAGGTAATCCCGATGTTGAGGCGAGTGAAAACTATAACCTTGATTTGAAGTGGGAATTCTTCCCAACAAGATCGCAATTAATATCTTTAACTGGATTTTACAAACAAATCAATGACCCCATCAACCGTGTACTAACACGTGGTGCAGCTGGTATTTTTTCTTATTTTAACTCTGGTGATCAAGCTGAAATAATAGGTTTAGAACTTGATACTAAACTTGATGTTATTAGTGAAGATAGAGATTTAGGCTATGCTGTAAATGTCAATTTTAACGCAACCAGAATGTGGCACGAACAAGACCTTAAAGAAGTCTTTGGAGAAGTTAATGGCGAAACCCGACTTTTAAGAACATTTAGGTATAACGGTAAAACCGAAACAGACCTTCAAGGCGCTTCTGATTGGATTTTTAACTTCAATTCTACCTTTGAAACAACAAACGACAATCCTTGGGTTGCCAATGTGTCTGCAAACTTCGCTTCTGACAAAATATTCTCACTCGGTAACCCTGAAAATCAAGTCAGTCCTGATGAGTTTTTTAATGAAGAAATTATTGAAGAAGGTTTTGTAATTCTTAATGCTATTGTGAGAAAAGATATCAATGAAAATTTGAGCTTACAACTTTCAGGGAAAAACTTATTGAACCCAGATATTGAACGCACTCAAGAGATAAGACCACTTAATACTGGAATTGCTAGAGAAGAAATTGTTCGCTCTTATAAAAAAGGAGCTCAAGTTTCTTTTGGTGTAACATATGAATTTTAATAATAAATAACAACTAAATAATTTAAACATGAAAACAACAATTAAATCTTTTGCTTATTTGCTTACGCTTTTAGCTTTTACCTTCATGGTAACTAGCTGTAGTAGTGATGATGACAACGGCAATCCAACACCACCAATTGGGGGTGATGATACTGAATTAGGGGGTGATGTTATTACAGAAAACCTAACTCTAGATGCATCTTTAGATTACACATTAAACGGTATTCTAACAGTTGAATCAGGGACTTTAACAATTCCAGCTGGTTTAAATATAGCTACTGGTGTTGGTACAGACGTTTACATAATTGTAGAAAAAGGTGCTGATATTGTAATCAATGGTACAGAGGCTAACCCAGTTGTAATGAGACCAAGTCAAGCAGGTGTTTGGGGCGGTTTGGTTATTGCAGGTGATGCTACTACTACTGAAGGAATTGATGCAGTAGCTGAAGTTGGTGGTATCCTTTATGGTGGAACAAATGACAATGACAGTTCTGGTTCTATTAACTACTTATTATTAAGCCAAACAGGTGCTCAAATTAATCCAGAATCTCAATTTAATGGTCTTACTCTTTACGCAGTTGGTAGTGGAACTAACATCAATAACGTAGCTATCATTAACGGACAAGATGATGGTGTTGAATTTTTTGGCGGTACTGTAAATGTATCTAATTTTTATGCAGAAAATCTTCAAGATGATGCTGTAGACTGGACTGAAGGTTGGAACGGTACTTTAGAAAATGCTTACATTCTTCATACTGATGCTAATTTCTCAACTGCTGTAGAAGCAGATGGCCAAAATGCTAACCCAACACTTCAAAATTTAACAGCAGTTTCTACTGTTGGTGGAACTGCACTTCAATTCAAAGCGCAATCTGGTGCTACAATCAATAACATTTCGCTTTCTGGTTACGAAACGTCAGTTGATATGAGAGACAACGGTCCTTTAACTAATGTTCAAATAGAAGGCGTAGATGCAGATCCTGCTTTAGGATACACTGGTCCTGCAACTGTTGATGTCAATATTTTCAATTGGGCAACAGAAGGTAATTCAGGTGTAAATGAAGTTCTTTCCGGTAATATCACTGGAAATGTAACATTAGATGCTTCTGTAAATTATCAATTACCTGGTATTTTAAGTGTACAGGATGGTGCAACACTAAATATACCTGCTGGAACTACAATATCTACTGGAACAGGTACAGACGTGTATTTAGTAGTTCAAAAAGGTGGAACGCTTAATGTAAATGGAACTGAAGCTAACCCAGTAGTTATGGAACCTGGCTCAGCTGGTGTTTGGGGCGGTGTAGTTATTGCAGGAAAAGCTGAAACTACTGAAGGTATAGATGCCGTTGCTGAAGTTGGCGGAATCCTTTATGGAGGCACAGAGCCTGAAGACAATTCAGGTTCTATTAATTATCTTGTCTTAAAAAATACTGGTGCTCAAATTAACCCAGAATCTCAATTTAATGGTCTTACACTTTATGCTGTCGGTTCTGGTACAACATTAGAAAACATAGCTGTATTAGGCGGTCAGGACGACGGTGTTGAGTTCTTTGGTGGTTCTGCTGTTGTTACTGGCTTCTATGCTGAAAATATGGAAGACGATGCTGTAGACTGGACTGAAGGTTGGAATGGTTCTTTAACCGATGCTTTTGTAAAGCACACAGATGCAAACTTCTCTACTGCTTTAGAGGCTGATGGACTTAATAATAATCCTACTATTACTAATTTTGCAGCTCTTAATACTAATAATAGTGGTACAGCTTTACAATTTAAAGCAACATCAGGAGCAACTTTTAATGGTTTATCCTTAACAGGTTATAACACTATTATCGATATGAGAGATAATGGCCCATTATCTAATGTAGTTGTTGACGGTGCAACAGGTGATCCAAATGCTACTTATAATACTGCGACTATTACTGAAGCAGACTTTAGTTGGGCGACTAACTAATCATAATTAAATATTTTGTTCTCAAAAGGCTGCGGAAACGTAGCCTTTTTTTGTTTTTAGGAAAATGTTAATACAAAACACGTTTCCTTTAATAAATCTTATATTTGCATTTAATCTAAATAAGATTTAACTATGATTAAAGTAAGTGATCAAGCCAAATCAAGACTCGTCAGTTTAATGACTGAAGAAGGTTTTGATGCCAAAGCACATTTTGTACGTGTTGGCGTTAAAAGTGGTGGTTGCTCAGGCTTATCATACGATTTGAAGTTTGACAAAAACCACCAAGACAATGATAAAATATTTGAAGATAACGATATAAAAATTGCTGTCAACAAAAGCAGTTTTCTCTACCTTGCAGGAACCACTTTAGAATTTTCAGGTGGCCTAAACGGCAAAGGTTTTGTATTTCATAACCCCAATGCACAACGTACTTGCGGATGTGGAGAAAGCTTTTCGCTTTAGTTGCAAGTTGGAAAGTTGCAAGTTGAAAAGTTAAGCCATAATTGTTTCGTAATGAAAACATTCAAAAAATTTGAAGAGATAAATGCATGGCAGAAAGCTAGAGAATTGAATAAGAAAATCTATAAATTGACTAATGATAATGATGCTTTTAAAAAAGATTATGGATTAAGAGATCAAATGAGGAGAAGTTCAATTTCAATTTCTTCCAATATAGCAGAGGGATTTGAAAGAGAAACTTATAAAGAATTTATTAGATTTCTTTTTATCAGCAAGGCATCAGCAGGTGAATTACGATCTCAACTTTATTTAGCTTATGACAGTGATTATATAACTAAAGAGGAATTTGATGAATTGTATGATTCAGTAAAAGAGATATCAAAGATGATTTTTGGATTAGTTAAATATCTAAAAACAAAACTATAAGATGTTCAAAATTTGCAACTTGCAACTTTTAAACTTGTAACTTTTAAACTTAATAAAATGGCCTATACTGAACAAGAACTTGAAAAAGACCTTAAAGATAAGGAGTACGAATATGGGTTTTATACCGATATAAAATCCGACACCTTACCACCAGGTCTAAATGAAGATATTATTATAGCGATTTCTAAGAAGAAAAATGAACCCGACTGGATGACCGCTTGGCGTTTGGAAGCCTTCAAACATTGGAAAACTATGACAGAACCCAATTGGGCTAATGTTGGCTATGAGAAACCAGATTACCAAAGTATTTCTTATTATTCTGCACCAAGCAATCAACCTAAATACGACAGTTTAGACGAAGTTGATCCAGAATTATTAGATACCTTCAAAAAACTGGGTATTTCTATTGATGAACAGAAAAAATTGGCTGGTGTTGCTGTAGATGTCGTGATGGATTCGGTTTCTGTAGCTACAACCTTTAAAAAAACTTTAGCAGAAAAAGGCATCATTTTTTGCTCTATTTCTGAAGCCATTCAAGAACATCCAGAATTGGTTAAAAAATATATTGGCAGCGTTGTACCACCCAAAGACAATTTCTTTGCCGCTTTAAATTCAGCGGTGTTTACTGATGGCTCTTTTTGCTACATTCCGAAAGGGGTCAGATGCCCGATGGAATTATCAACCTATTTTAGAATTAATCAAGCGGGAACAGGTCAGTTTGAAAGAACTTTAGTTATCGCTGAAGATTCAAGCTATGTAAGTTATCTTGAGGGTTGCACCGCACCTATGCGAGACGAAAATCAATTGCACGCAGCTGTTGTAGAACTAGTTGCACTCGATAATGCCGAAATTAAATACTCTACAGTCCAAAACTGGTTTCCAGGAAATAAAGAAGGAAAAGGCGGTGTATTTAACTTCGTGACCAAGCGTGGTCTTTGCGAAAAAAATGCCAAAATCAGTTGGACACAAGTAGAAACAGGCTCTGCAGTAACTTGGAAATATCCAAGTTGTATTTTAAAAGGCGACAATTCTATAGGAGAATTTTACTCCATTGCTCTAACCAACAATTTTCAACAAGCGGACACAGGCACCAAAATGATTCATTTGGGGAACAATACCAAATCTACTATTATATCAAAGGGAATTTCTGCTGGTCACTCCCAAAATTCATATCGTGGCTTGGTTAAAGTGAGTCCACGGGCTAAAAACGCACGGAATTTCTCACAATGTGATTCTTTATTAATGGGCAATAAATGTGGTGCACATACTTTTCCATATATAGAAGTATCTAATAAAACAGCTCAAATAGAGCACGAAGCCACGACGAGTAAAATCGGTGAAGACCAAATTTTTTATTGTAATCAACGTGGTATTGACACAGAAAAAGCCATTGCCTTGATTGTTAATGGTTTTAGTAAGGAAGTATTAAATAAATTACCAATGGAATTTGCGGTTGAAGCCCAAAAATTACTTGAAATTTCACTCGAGGGTTCAGTCGGCTAATCTTAATCTTTATATAATGAAAAACTTAAAATTATCACTTGTTGTCGGTCTGATGACGCTCAGCTTCCTTTACAGCTGCAAATCTGATTCAAAAGAAAAATCAGACAAAACGAACTTAAATGAAGTGGCTGAAAGCCAATTTAAAACCTTTCACGGCGAATTTATCGATGTCGACACGGCTGCTGTTTTAAATGGCAACAGTTTTATCTACGGGGTCAAAATGGACGAGCAAGCCCAAAGTTTAATCCAACAAGTTGATGCGATTAAGAAAGATGATTACGATGTGATTAAAGTCATTGTCAAAGGTGAACTTCAACCCAACACAGAAGAAGGTTGGGATGAAATTTTAACCATTACATCCATCGACAGTATATATAAACCCAAGTTTAAACAAGAAACAAAAGTTGTCAAATACAGTTCAAAACAAAACGAATAGCTATGCTAAAAATACATAATTTACACGCTGAAGTTGAAGGAGAAAAAATTCTTAAAGGTGTTAATTTAGAAATCAACCCTGGAGAAGTACACGCTATTATGGGACCAAATGGATCTGGTAAAAGTACCTTAGCTTCTGTTGTAGCAGGAAATGAAGAATACGAAGTCACAGAAGGCGAAATTTTATTCGACAAATCTAATATTGCTGAACTTTCAGCTGATGAACGAGCGCATAAAGGTATCTTTCTTTCGTTTCAATACCCAGTTGAAATTCCAGGCGTTTCAGTGACCAATTTCATCAAAACCGCTATTAACCAGATTAGAAAAGCTCAGGGTTTAAAAGATATGCCAGCCAATGAAATGCTGAAAAAAATTAGAGAAAAATCAGCAATGCTTGGGATGGATAGAAAATTCTTGTCGCGTTCTCTTAACGAAAGTTTTTCTGGTGGTGAGAAAAAGCGAAATGAGATTTTTCAAATGGCAATGCTTGAACCTAAATTAGCTATTCTCGATGAAACGGATTCAGGTCTCGATATCGATGCACTTAAAGTAGTAGCCGATGGTGTTAACAAATTGAGAACCAAAGATAACGCAACTTTAGTGATAACACACTATCAACGTCTTTTAGACTATATTGTACCTGATGTGGTTCACGTTTTAGTCGATGGAAAAATCATCAAATCTGGCGATAAAAACTTAGCTAAGGAGCTCGAAGAAAGAGGTTATGATTGGTTGAAAGAAGAACAGTTAGTTTAAACTTGAAACATTAAAAAAATGAAACTTAAAGAAAAACTACTCTCTTCATATTTAGCGTTTGAAGAAAATATAGACTTAGAAAACGATATTCACAATATAAGAGATGAAGCGATTAAATTTTTTGAGCATTCTGGTTTTCCAGATAAAAAACAAGAAGCTTGGAAATACACTTCGCTTAATGCTATTTTAAAAGAAGACTACAGTATTTTTCCTAAAAAGGAAGAAACCATTGAGTATAGAGATATTAAAAAATATTGCATTCACGATATAGATACTTATCAAATTGTATTTGTAGATGGCATATACGCTTCACATCTATCTCAAACTACACACGATAAATTTGATGCGTGTTTGATGTCTTCAGCGCTTAATAAAGCCAAGTATAAATCTATCATCAAAAAGTACTTTAATAAGGTTGCACCCCAAGAAAGTCTCACAGCACTCAACACAGCTTTCTCTTACGAAGGCGCATACATCAAAATTCCAAAAGGCGTTTCGGCTGAGAAACCCATTCAAATTTTAAATTTTTCTACAGGAAATGAGCACGCGCTTATGATTCAACCACGCAATTTGATTATTGTTGAAGATAATGCGCAAGTCCAAATTATTGAACGTCACCAAAGCTTGACAGATAATGCAGTTTTAACCAATTCGGTTACCGAAATATTTGCTGGCAAAAATGCCAATATAGACTATTATAAGATTCAAAATGACAAGGTGACTTCTTCGCTAATTGATAATACCTACATCAGTCAAGACCGCGATTCTGAAGTGAGTATGCATACTTTTTCTTTTGGTGGTAAATTGACTCGAAATAACTTAAACTTTTATCAAAATGGGAGTAATATCAACTCCATTTTAAAAGGAGTTACTATCATTGAAGGTAAGCAACACGTTGATCATAACACTTTGGTACATCATAGAAAACCACATTGTGAAAGTCATCAAGATTACAAGGGTATTTTTGCTGAGAAATCTACAGGGGTTTTTAATGGAAAAGTTTTGGTTGATAAAATTGCTCAAAAAACTGACGCTTATCAAAGCAACAACAATATTCTAATTGATGATCAAGCGACTATTAACTCAAAACCTCAACTTGAAATTTTTGCAGATGATGTAAAATGTAGTCACGGTTGTACCATTGGACAATTAGATGAAGAGGCCTTATTTTATATGAAAACCCGTGGTATTCCTCATAAAGAAGCACGTGCTTTATTAATGTATGCCTTTGCCAATAATGTTTTAAACAGTGTAAAAATACCAGAAATCAAAAAACGAATTACCAAACAAATTGCACTAAAAATCGGTGTTCAATTAGGATTTGATTTATAAATAAATTTAGTATGAAGGTTGCAGAACAATTTGATGTAGAAAAAATAAGACAAGATTTTCCTATCCTTAATAGAAAAGTTAATGGAAAACCATTGGTCTATTTTGACAACGCTGCAACTTCTCAAACGCCTCAACAAGTTATAGATTGCATTGTAGATTATTACCAAAACTACAATGCCAACATTCATCGTGGTGTACATGCATTATCTCAAGAAGCTACTGAAGCCTATGAAAATGCAAGAATTACGATTCAGAAACACTTTAATGCCAAAGAGTCTAAAGAAATTATCCTAACAGCTGGCACCACGCACAGTATAAACTTGGTTGCCAGTGGTTTTGAAAAATTTCTCAAAGCTGGAGATGAAATTTTAGTCTCAGGTTTAGAACACCATTCTAATATCGTGCCTTGGCAAATGTTATGTGAAAAAACTGGAGCCCAGCTCAAAGTTTTACCTATGACAGAAAATGGTAACTTGAATATGAGCCAATTTGAAGTGATGCTCAATAGCAAAACCAAGTTGGTTACAGTTAATCACGTTTCAAATGCACTAGGTTCAATTAATCCCATACAAGAGATTATTGAAAAAGCTCACGAAGTGGGTGCAAAAGTATTAGTTGATGGAGCTCAAGCTGCCCCGCACATCAAAGCCGATGTTCAAGCTTTAGATGTCGATTTTTACACCTGTTCGGCGCATAAAATTTGTGGCCCAACGGGTATTGGTATGTTGTATGGCAAATGCGAATTATTAGAAGCCTTACCGCCATACCAAGGTGGTGGCGAAATGATAGACCAAGTCAGTTTTGAAAAAACAACATACGCTGGTTTACCTAATAAATTTGAAGCTGGAACGCCCAACATTTGCGGTGGAATAGCTTTTGGATGCGCTTTAGATTATATGAATGAAATTGGGTTTGAAAACATTCAAGCTTATGAACACGAGCTTCTGCTTTATGCCACTAAACGATTAGAAGAATTTGATAACATTATCATTTACGGCACAAGTCCAGAACATAAAACTGCTGTGATTTCCTTTAATTTTGAAGGATTACACCCCTACGATGTCGGTACTTTAGCGGACAAAATGGGTATAGCTTTAAGAACTGGACATCACTGCGCTCAACCCATTATGGATTTCTTTAAAATCCCAGGTACCATTAGGGCTTCATTTTCGTTTTACAACACCAAAGCAGAAATCGATTTGATGATAGAATCTCTTCAAAAAGCAAACTCTATGTTGTTATGAAAATGATTTATTTTACATTAATAATTGCTTTTATGTCTTGCAAAACAGCTTCAAACAAAGCAAATCAAGAGTTTCCATCAGGAAAATATAAAATAGTGTCGTTAAATGCTGAAAAATACAAAGCTAAAAACGATTATTTTGTCAATATCAATTCGGAAGAAAAGCGCATTGGTGGTAAATTTGATTGTAACAATTTCACAGTAGATTACGAAAAAGAAAAAAACACCATCAACTTTGGCTATGCCATTTCTACAAAAATGTATTGTGAAGGACAAATGCACAATGAAAATGCTTTTTTTGGCAAATTAAATGCAATTAAAACTTGGGGTTATAAAAACCAAACCTTAAAGTTTTTGGATGAAAATAACAACTTAATTGTTGAATTGAAATATGTAAAAGATGAGTAATATTAAGCAAATACAAGAAGAAATAGTTGATGAATTTGCACTATTTGACGACTGGATGCAGCGCTATGAATATATGATAGAGCTTGGTAAATCCCTACCGCTAATAGATGACCAATACAAAACCGATGACTACATCATTAAAGGTTGCCAATCAAAAGTTTGGGTGCACGCTGATATGAAAGATAGTAAAGTGGTTTTTACCGCAGATAGTGATGCGATTATTACTAAAGGCATTATTGCCATATTAATTCGCGTGTTTTCAAATCAAAATCCTAAAGCTATTATTGAAGCCAAGACTGATTTTATTGATGAAATTGGCTTAAAAGAACACCTCTCACCTACTCGAGCCAATGGTTTGGTAAGTATGATTAAACAATTAAAAATGTATGCCTTAGCGTACGAAAACAAACAACCTCAAAATTAAATATTATGGCTGAAGATATAGTTAATACAGAAAAATTAGGCGATGAAATTGTCAGAGTCATTAAAACCATTTACGACCCTGAAATCCCAGTTGATATATACGAATTAGGTTTAATTTACGATGTGTTTGTCAATGAAGATAATAATGTGAGAATTATTATGACTTTAACTTCACCTAACTGTCCTGTAGCAGAATCCCTGCCGCAAGAAGTTAAAGAAAAAGTTCAATCTATAGATATGGTTAATGAAGCTGAAGTTGAGCTTACCTTCGACCCGCCGTGGTCTCAAGACATTATGAGTGAAGAAGCCAAATTAGAGCTTGGAATGTTATAATTTATAAATGATGCCAGAAGAAATTCTTAATAAAGTTGCCAAAAGCCCGATTAAAACTTTTAATCTTGAAGAGCTTTATCAAGATGGTCAACGTCATGAAATAGACCTCAGCCAATGGCTTTACGAAGGCTTTATTCTTAAAGAAAAAGAATTCAGACAAGCACTCAAAGCTTATGACTGGTCTCAATATGAAAACGGTTTTATTACTTTATATTGTTCTACCGATGCCATAGTTCCTGCCTGGGCTTATATGTTAGTTTCAACTTACCTTCACCCTATTTCAAAAAAAGTGATTGTAGGTAGTGTAGAAGAATTAAATACAATTTTATATGCAGAAGCTATCCAAAACTTAGACTTATCTGATTATAGAAACAAGCCAGTCATAGTCAAAGGCTGTAGCGACAAACCTGTTCCACAAACAGCTTACCTGCTGTTGATTCAACGTTTACAGCCCATTGTAAAAAGTTTAATGTTTGGTGAAGCCTGTTCAGCAGTACCATTGTATAAGCCAAAAAAATAGTTGCTAAGTTTATTTTGCATCTTATATTTGCAAAAAAATTAGCCATGAAAAAACTATTACTTTTAGCACTTTTTCCTATTATCAGTTTTGCTCAAAACGATTCTGTTCCAAAAATTTGGGAATATAAAGGCGATTTTTCATTACTTTTTAGTCAATCGGCTTTTAATAACGATTGGCAAAGCGGCGGAACGTCTAACTATGCAGCCAATGCCATTATCAATTACGAAATTTTATACTCTAAAGATAAATGGGAATGGGATACCAAGTTTTTAGGTGATTATGGTATTTCAAAAAATAATGATCAAGAGTTTACAAGAAAAACCAGTGACCGTTTAGAAATTAATTCGGTTTTAGGTCGAAGAATAAATGAAAGTAATTGGTTTTTTTCCGGGTTTGCTAATATTTTAACCCAATTTGACCGTGGTTATGAGTTTAGCGAAGACGAAAATGGTCAAGAAGTCAGAACTTTAGAAACCAAATTTTTGTCACCAGGTTTTTTTAAATTTGGTGTAGGTATGCTTTGGAAAAAAAGTGATAATCTTAAAGTTAATTTTGCACCTGCAACCGTTCGTTTTATCACAGCCGATGACAGGTTTACAACAACACCCGGTTATGTTGATGGCGACTTTTTTGGTTTAGACGAAGGCGAGACAATCAGAACAGAATTTGGTGCTTCAGTGGGCGCTTATGCTAAATTTCCTATTATGGAAAATATTACATTAGAAAATATTTTAAATCTGTATTCAAACTATCTTGAAGACCCGCAAAATATAGATATGGACTACACTTTAAATCTAAATTTAACGGTTAATAAATACATCACAACTAATTTCACATTTCAAGCCATTTATGATGATAATGCCGTTGGTGCTTTTCAGATTAGAGAAGTGCTAGGTGTAGGTTTAAATTACAAGTTTAAGTAATTTTTTATTTATATTCAATCAAACCTAAAATCTGAATATTTTCTTTTTCAATAACTTGAGCAATCATTTGATTGATGTTTTCTAACAAGGTTTCATCTTCTTTAGAGAAGGCATTAGCTGTATTAGAATCTATATCAATTTGGCCAATATTTTGTTCATTGACAAATAAAGGAACCACAATTTCTGATTTAACATTTAGGCTACAAGCTATGTAGTTGTCTTGAGCATTGACATCTTCAACTAAAAATGTGTTGTTGCTTTCTGCCACTTGGCCACAAATTCCTTTACCAAAAGGAATAATAGTGTGGTCTGTTGGCTCGCCAGAAAATGGGCCTAAATGCAATGTTTTTTCAGAATGATTAGCAAAGTAAAACCCGACCCAATCATAGAGATTCTTTTCTTGATGCAACAAATCACAAACTTTTTTCAATCGCTTAGCTAAGCTCAGTTTTTTATCATTTAGTATTTCCTTTGAACCCTTTATAATATTAGAATTTTCCATTTCATTTTTTTTCAAAAGTATTTATTATAAGCTAATTGAAGTTGATTAGTATTTATATAACTTTGTTAAATTATATTAGTTATATGGGTTTGAAACAAATCTTAAAAAAGAATAAAGCCGTCATTAAATTTTTATTGGTGTTTTTTGGCAGTTATTTAATTTTAGCTCTTACATACCAAGCCTATTTAAAGTATTTCCCTTCAGACCAATTTTACCCTGATTACATCACACATCAAGTTGCCCAACAAAGTTATGAGTTGATTGGAGCTATGGGATACGAAACTTATATCGTTAAGCATCCCAACAACCCATCTATGCTTTTAGCCGTAAAAGATCAATATGTCGCTCGCATTATTGAAGGCTGTAATAGCGTGAGTGTTATTATACTTTTTTTATCCTTTATATTAGCATTTAGCAAAGGCTTAAAAGAAACCTTAGTTTTTATTTTAATTGGAAGTTTATTAATTTATCTCTTGAATCTAGTTAGAATTGCTTTGCTTACCTTAGGGCTTTATTTTTATCCCAAATACGGTGACTTTATGCATGAAATCTTATTCCCTTTATTTATTTATGGAGTAGTTTTTATTCTATGGATATATTGGGTAAATAGGTATAAAAAACGCAAAGCATAATGAAACTTTATTTTAAAATAATAGGTTTTGCACTAGGATTAACTGGTTTAGTGAGTATAAGGTTTTTTGAAAATGCTCTCTTTTTTGATCCGTTAATAAGTTTTTACGACTCTAATTTTCAAAATTCGACCTTTCCAGATTTAAGTTTTTGGCGTTATAGCTTAAATATAGCCTTTAGATTTCTGCTTAATAGCTCAATTTCTTTAGGAATTATATGGCTAATATTTAAAAATAAAAACTACTTAAGGTTTAGTGTGTTGTTATATGTTATTCTTTTTATTGTAGGAATAATTTTATTTTGGATTGTTTCATCAAATATTCAACCTAAAGATTATATGGTTTTGTTTTATATCAGACGATTTTTAATACAGCCTTTATTAGTTATTATTTTAATCCCAGCTTTTTACTTTCAAAAACTCAATAAGAACAAACAGATAATTAACAATTAACACGAACTCTATTCGGGTAAATTTATATCTCTTTTTGCATTTTATAAGTTAAAAAAATGTTTTTTGAAGTTTTAGATAACTTTAGCTTTAATGCGCAATTATATTTATAATTTTGCTTTAACATAAATAGTGTATGCCTTATAAAAAATATTATATATTTCTTACTACAGTATTTACTATAACTGTTAGTAAAGCTCAAGAAAAAGCATTTCAAGAAGGAGAATGGTTAGATTACAAAGTTAAATACGGCTGGTTCAATGCTAGCAAAGCAAGTTTAGAGGTTAAACTCGATAAACTAGACGGTAAAACTGTTTATCATATTAAAGGTTTTGGAAAATCAACAGGTCTTCTCGACGTGTTTTTTAAAGTTAGAGACCGCTACGAAACCTATGTAGACACCCAACAGGTCAAACCCTATAAGTTTATCAGAGATTTATCTGAAGGAGGCTACACAAAAAATAAAATGATCCGTTTTGATCATGATAAAAGAATAGCTACCGTTCAAGATTATAAATACGATACTATACATCAACACAAGTTCACAGACAAAACACAAGACATGTTGTCTGCCCTTTATCATCTTAGAAATGAAGTTAAAAATGACGAATTAAAAAAGGGTGATGAATTTACTCTGAATATGTTTTTTGATGAACAAAATTTCGATTTTAAAACTAAATTTCTAGGTCGAGAGATTATTGAAACCAAATTTGGCAAAGTGAAATGCCTCATATTTAAACCATTCGTAAAATCTGGTCGCGTATTTGAAGAAAAAGAAAGCGTAACTGTTTGGATTTCGGATGACAAAAACAAAATTCCTATTCAAATTCAAGCTGATTTAGCTGTTGGTTCGCTTACTGCTAAACTTCATAATTTTAAAGGCTTAAAGCATCCTTTTAAAATTATCATGTAAAGTCAGAAAATACTTCTATTTTCTGAAAACACCTTATCTTTGCAATCTAAAATTTTTTTTAAATGGCATTATCTGAACAAGAGCTTGTAAGACGTGAAAAATTAGCTCAATTAAAATCTATAGGTGTTAACCCTTATCCCGCTCACGAAGTTGATA
Organism: Bacteroidales bacterium; assembly: GCA_041694175.1. Classification (GTDB taxonomy): domain Bacteria; phylum Bacteroidota; class Bacteroidia; order Flavobacteriales; family Flavobacteriaceae; genus Psychroflexus. The sequence goes on along the minus strand of JASMTR010000159.1, from coordinate 9,298 downwards.
TAAATGCTCACACCAAAGATATTAAGTCTAATTTTGTTGAAGGTAAATCTGTAAAGATTGCCGGTCGATTGATGTCAAGACGTATTCAAGGTAAGGCATCCTTTGCCGAACTACAAGATGCAGAAGGTCGTATTCAAGTCTATTTTAATCGTGATGAAATTTGTCCCAATGAAGACAAATCTAAATACAACGATGTCTACAAAAAGCTTTTAGATATAGGTGATTTTATTCACATTACAGGTGAATTATTTAAAACCAAAGTTGGAGAAATGACCGTAATGGTTAAAGACTTTGAGCTTTTAAGCAAAGCTTTAAAACCTTTACCACTTCCTAAAAAAGACAAAGAAGGTAGAGAATACGATGGTTTTACTGACGAAGAACAACGTTACCGTCAGCGCTATGCTGATTTAGTTGTCAATGCTAACGTTAAAGATGTTTTTGTTAAGCGTACTAAACTCTTTACGGCTATGCGAGACTTCTTTAACGAAAGAGATTATTTAGAGGTTGAAACCCCTATTTTACAATCAATTCCTGGTGGTGCAGCGGCCAAACCCTTCGTAACACATCACAATGCCCTTGACATTCCTTTATATTTGAGAATAGCCAACGAGCTATATCTCAAACGCTTGATCGTTGGCGGTTTTGATGGTGTTTATGAATTTTCAAAAAACTTCCGAAACGAAGGTATGGACCGCACACACAATCCAGAATTTACAGCTATGGAAATTTACGTAGCTTACAAAGATTACAACTGGATGATGCGTTTTGTTGAGCAATTACTCGAGCATTGTGCAAAAGAAGTAAACGGAACCACAGAAGCAAAATTTAAAGAACATAACATCAATTTTAAAGCGCCATACAAACGCGTAACAATGACTGACGCTATTAAAGAATACACAGGCTTTGACATCACAGGAAAATCTGAAGAAGAATTACGTCAAGCTTGCCAAGATCTAGATATAGAAGTTGACGACAGTATGGGCAAAGGCAAATTAATTGATGAAATATTTGGAGAACAGTGCGAACCACATTTTATTCAACCGACCTTTATTACCGATTATCCAAAGGAAATGAGTCCATTGTGTAAAAGTCACCGTGACAAGCCTGAATTAACCGAGCGTTTTGAGCTGATGGTTTGCGGTAAAGAAATTGCCAATGCTTACTCAGAGCTAAACGACCCAATTGACCAAAGAGAACGTTTTGAAGAACAACTCAAGCTTGCTAAAAAAGGGGACGAAGAAGCCACAGAATTTATTGATAATGATTTCCTCCGCGCTTTAGAATACGGTATGCCACCAACTTCAGGTCTTGGGATAGGAATGGACAGACTCATTATGTTTTTAACTAACAACCCTTCTATTCAAGAAGTGTTGTTCTTCCCTCAAATGAAACCAGAAAAGAAAAAAGTTGAGCTTTCTGCCGAAGAAAAAACCATAATTGAAATCTTAAAACGTTCTGAAATAGTAGAGCTAAACAAGGCCAAAGCTGAAAGTGAACTATCTAATAAAAAATGGGATAAAGCTTTAAAAAGTATACGAGCTAAAGAATTAGCTACTGTTGATAAAACAGATGAAGGTTTATTTTTGAAAAAGCTAAATTAAGTTTAAACAACCACCTGCTATTTCTACTAAAAAAAACCTTTAAAATATTCTCATTTATTTAAAAAAATATTCTTTATTTCATTTTACGAAAACGATTTAGTTTGATATTTTTGCAAAAAAAACACAAACATGTCCACAATACAACACATCGATATTCAGTTATCAGAGCAGGCTAAAATGAGTAAAACCGCCGCTCAACTCATCAAAACGGTTCAAGATTTATGGTTTGACCGTGCTGTAGAACTCGTCCTCTTTAGAAATTCACTTATCAACAAAAGTGTTGCTGAAGTTTTAGACCTTCATCATTATACACACGCTTTTGTAGAAAAACCAATCAGTGTTTACGAATCTTTAAAAATTGCTGAAGCACTCTTTGAGATGGAAACACCACCAGCAAGAATAGACCTTGGCAAACTCACACACGAATTTCAAAATGAAAGCGAAGAATACGAAGACATCAATGATTTTTTAGTTTCTAAACTTATAGGGATTGAATACCATTCTCATATCACCCCAAAAGACGTGGTCCTGTATGGGTTTGGAAGAATCGGGCGCCTCTTAGCCCGCGAACTTATGACCAAAACCGGAAGCGGCAATCAACTTCGATTAAGAGCCATTGTAACTCGTGGAAACATCACTAACAATATTATTGACAAACGTTTATCTTTATTAAAAAGCGACTCCATTCACGGCGAATATCACGGTACTATTATTCCAGATTATAAGAACAAAGCCTTAATTATAAATGGCACCACAGTTCACCTCATTTCGTCTAAAGCACCAGAAGAAATAAACTACACCACCTATGGTATTGATGAAGCATTAATTTTAGACAACACCGGTGCATTTCGAGATAAAGAAGCCTTGAGCCGACACTTAAAAGCTAAAGGCGTTTCTAAAGTCCTACTCACAGCACCAGGCAAAGGCATCCCAAACATTGTTCACGGTGTCAATCAAAACCAATTTGATTTAGACCAACACAATATTTTTTCAGCAGCATCTTGTACTACCAATGCCATTACGCCAATCTTAAAAGCCATTGAAGACACATTTGGGATAGAAAACGGCCATCTTGAAACCATTCACGCCTACACTAATGACCAAAATTTGGTTGACAATATGCATCATAAATACAGACGTGGTCGCGCTGCTGCCATCAATATGGTCATAACCGAAACAGGCGCGGGCAAAGCCGTTGCCAAAGCATTGCCTCAATTAGAAGGCAAACTCACTTCAAATGCTATTCGCGTGCCTGTGCCAAACGGGTCTTTGGCCATTTTAAACTTGAATTTAAAATCAAATGTCAGCGTCGAAACGATCAACAATTGCATCAAAACCTACGCCTTAGAAGGTGAGTTAGTTGAGCAAATTAAATATGCCATCAACAACGAAATGGTCTCCAGTGACATCATTGGCAACGCCGCACCAGCCATTTTTGACAGCAATGCCACCATTTCAGAACACAACAAAAATTGTGTACTTTACGTTTGGTATGACAACGAATACGGCTACAGCCACCAAGTCATCCGTCTGGCTAAACACATAGCTAAAGTGAGACGATTTACGTATTATTAAGCCGAGTTCGATTTAAATAAACCGACTATATAAAACCGTCTAATTAAGTGATTTTTTAAGTATAACGGAAAATAATTTAGCGAAATTAGGCTTTATAGTGAAAATATAAATTGTGCAACCAGTCAAAAATCAATTTTATTTTTAGAAGCGGAAAAGATTGATTACTGTCTGCTAAGGCCAGTACCCGCTTTCCGCTATAGTTGTTGGTCTTTTGTTTTTTTTGTCTGTGCGTTTCGTGGCTTCCGTTGGTCGCCCCGCCTCGCCCTCAAAAAATAACAAAAGCCTGCACAAGCTGCCGCTCCAATCGGGGCTAGGTCAAAGGTTTAGGTAAGTTTAGTTATGAAGTTAGATTTAATTGATCTTTAACCACTAACTAAAATTATCCTGATTTAGAATTTAACATAATACCGTCATTTACTTGACGCTATTTAATACATTATAGTCACGATAAAGACAGAATTATATATTATTAAAAACCTCAGCAATCTCAGCAGCCAAAACTTTAAACTCATCCTCAGACATCTTAACTTTGCGTTGAAACGTCATATCCCGCATAGCGTTAATAGGAATGAGATGTACGTGTACGTGAGGAACTTCTAATCCCACAACCGACATCCCGATGCGTTTGCAATCCACAACTTGTCGTAAAGCCAAAGCCACTTGTCTGGAAAAGCTCATCAGTTTGTTGTAGGCATTTTCATCTAAATCAAAGAGCTTATTAACTTCTTGTTTAGGCACGCAAAGTGTGTGGCCTTTGGCATTGGGGTTAATGTCTAAAAAAGCGATGAATTCGTCATTTTCAGCAACTTTGTATGATGGAATTTCGCCATTAATAATTTTAGTAAAAATAGTAGCCATAATTTTATTTTTGTTGTTGTTGGGCTTCAAGTTCAGCTTGAAATTCTTCTAAAACGGGCTTAACCGTGCTTTCAGGTAGGTCTTTAATTCGGATATACATCAAACCATCTACCGAGTTGTTAAATAACGGGTCAACGTTAAAAGCAACAACTTTGGCGTTTTGTTTGATATATTTTTTAATCAAAACAGGCAAACGCAAGTTGTCAGATTCTAATTCGTCAATGAGTTTATCAAATTTATTTAAGTCGGCTTGAGTGGCATCAAACACAAAATCTTTATCTACGTCTTTCAATTTAACTTTAAATTCTTTTTTAGGATGAACATACTGTGCCAAATATGGGTCGTAATAATTAGATTTCATAAATTCAATCATTATCGATTTTGAAAAATTTGAAAATTTATTACTAATACTCACGCCACCTATCAAATATTTATGTTCTGGAAATCTCAATGTACAATGCACAATTCCTTTCCATAGCAAAAATAAAGGCATAGGTTTTTGCTGATAGTCTTGAATAATGAAAGCACGTCCCATTTCAATAGATTCACTCATCAAGCGATGAGATTCGGGTTCAAACCTAAAAAGTTCGCTGAGGTAAAAACCTTCTATACCGTGTTGTTTATAAATTTCTTTTCCCAAACCCATCCGATAAGCACCCGCAATTTTTTGAGCATCATTGTCCCATAAAAACATATGGTGGTAATAGTGGTCGTAATCGTCTAAATCAATAGACTTATTAGTGCCTTCGCCAATTGATCTAAATGTAATTTCTCTTAAGCGGCCTATTTCTCTAACGATATTTGGAATTAAAGCGCGTTTAGCAAAAAACACTTCGTAATTTTTACTTTTTAATAAACATTTTTTCTGTGTTCTACAGACTTCAATTTCCTCCAAAATAAGATCTTGTGAAACTTCAGAAACAATTTTTCTGGCTCTACTATGAATAGGAAATTTGATCTGTTTGGGAAAACTTTTTATCAAACTTGTTTTTTCAAAACTACTTGATAGCATATAAGTTTTCTTGCGCAAAAACGCTTTATAGTCTTGTAAATCTTCAAACTGAATCTGATCTTTTAGATTTACAGGAAAACCAATCCTAACTTTTATGCTTCTATGGTTTTGGGATAGCATTTCGCTTGGCAGTTTAGCCGTTCTTAAGTTATCGCTAATTTTAGCCAGTTTGTAAAATGCTAAACTGTTTTTAGCGTGAAAATATACTGGTAAAACAGGCACTTCAGCTTTTTTAATCAGCTTTAAAGCTTCATCGGTCCAAGGTTTATCAACAATGTCTTTATCTTCTTTGTAAGTAGAAACTTCGCCGGCAGGAAAAATCCCAAGCGGATGACCTTCTTTAAGATGAGCCAAGGCTTGCTTAAGCCCTGAAACACTGGACTTAACTTCCTGTCGAGTTTCAAATGGATTTACAGGCATAACCTTATCTTCAATAGGCTTTAAGCGTTGTAATAAAAAATTAGCAATAACCTTGTAGTCATCTCGTGCTTCAAGCATAAGTTTGAGCAAAATTAAGCCATCAATTCCACCAAGTGGATGGTTTGAAATACTGATAAATGCACCGTCTTTGGGTATACGTTTTAAATCCTTTTCAGGGATTTCAAACGAAACACCAAGTTCAATGAGCACTCCATCTATAAAATCCACAGCATCCAGATGCTTATAGCGGTCGTAAATGGCATTGAGTTTGTTTAACTTTGAAAGACTCAGAAAAACTTGCCCAAAAAGCACACCAAAAGCTCCTAATTTACTCAATTTTAAGCCTTTAGAAACTTCAGAAGCCGTTACAATAGGCATAATTGGTTTGGTTTTTTGTTGATGTAAAGATAAACAACTTTATTTAGAAGACTTAACTACAAGCTGCACAGTTTCTTGTGTAAACTGCTTGAGTAAAATTTCTTTTTGTTTAGTCATTTCTTTTAAAGTTTTATCGGTGTAATGACGAATAGTGAGCAACTTAACACCTTTGTCATATTTAACTTTAAACTTTGCTTTAAGATGCTCAATCAGTTTATCAGCATTTTTGAACTTATTATCAATACATACCGAAAAACTAATAGCTGAATTTTGAATCAAATCGACTTTAATTTGATATTTATGGAATAAAGCAAAAATTTCACTAATGTTATCTTCTACAAAAAATGAAAAATCTAAAGTAGAAAGAGACAACATAATCAAATCATTTTTTACGATATAGCAAGGTATTTTGGGTTCTATAGCGTCGCCTTTAGTTACACAGGTCCCAGCCGATTTTGGATCATAAAAAGATTTGACAAACAAAGGAATTTCTTTTTGTTGAAGTGGCTGTAATGTTTTTGGGTGAATGACAGAAGCCCCGTAAAATGCGAGTTCAATAGCTTCTTCGTAAGAAATTTGATTGAGCAGTTGTGTGTTTTTAAATACGTTAGGGTCGCCATTTAAAACACCTGGCACGTCTTTCCAAATAGAAACGTTTTCTGCGTTAAGGCAATAGGCAATAATACCTGCGGTGTAGTCACTGCCTTCTCGACCTAATGTGGTCGTAAAATTGTTTTCATCTGAGCCAATAAAACCTTGAGTAATGCTGAGCTCATCTGGATTGATATGCGCTTTAATTTTGGTTTGGGTTTGCGCCCAATTCACTTCGGCGTCACGGTGTGTGCTATCCGTATCAATTAAATTTCTACAATCGTGCCAAGCATTATCTATGCCTTGCTGACTCAAAAATTGACTGACAATACTCGTGCTAATCAACTCGCCAAAAGCTACAACTTGGTCGTAAACAAAATCGTAATTCGGGGATTTATTTCGACTTAAAAAAATCTCTAATTCATCAAAGAAGTAATTGGTTTTAGTATAAGCAGGATGTTGGTGAGTCTCAAATAAATCATCTAATATGTTGTGATGGTAATGCCTGAGATTCTCAATTTCAGACTTTAAGGCTTTATCTTGAGCAAAATATAGGTCAATGATGTGTTCAAGTGCATTTGTAGTTTTGCCCATAGCTGAAACCACAACCACCTTATGGGTTTTGCCTGTAAGCTCAATAACCTTAGCTACATTTCTTACGCCTTTAGCATCTTTTACCGATGCGCCACCAAATTTAAAAACTTGTATCATCTTCTTTTAAAAATTTTGTATTGTCTCTTTATCCATCTGAACTGTTCTCCAGTCTTGAAAAACTGTAGCGCCATAAGATTTATAAAATTCAATCGCATCGGTGTTCCAATCTAAAACCACCCATTCTAATCGATTGATATTCTCTGACTTGGCGTGTTTGATTAAGGCTTCAAAAAGTGCCTTACCAATACCTTTTTTTCTGTGTTTTTGTTTTACTATCAAATCTTCAAGGTGAATCGAAAGCCCTTTCCAAGTCGAAAATCGGTTGTAAAACAATGCCATACCTAACACTTCATTGTCTTCATTTTCGGCGACTAAGCATTCAAAAGCTTTGTGCTTTCCAAATCCGTATTTTAATAAATAATTTTCATCAATATCAACAGCATCGGGTTCTTTTTCATAGACTGCCAACTCTTGGATAAGTTGCATAATACTTGAAACATCTTTAGGTTTTGCAAAACGGATTTTAGGATTCATTGTTATGCTAATATAAATTTATAAACAAATGTATTTAAAAAAGCAACTTCAGTAAGTCGTTAGTGAAAGGTTTTTATATTTTTGCATCAACTACAACGTTTTCGTTATGACTCAACCTCATCAAACGCTTGGCGAATTTATCATCGAGCATCAAAAATCTTTTAAATACTCTTCAGGGGAATTGTCAAGATTAATCAACTCTATACGCTTAGCCGCTAAAGTGGTTAATCATGAAGTCAATAAAGCTGGCTTAGTCGATATTCTCGGGCAACACGGTGAAACCAATATTCAAGGTGAAGACCAACAAAAACTGGATGTTTATGCCAATAAATTGTTTATTGAAACCCTAACGAATCGAGAAATTGTTTGTGGAATAGCTTCTGAAGAAGAAGACAGTTTTATTACCGTTCAAGGTCATAATGAAGCCCATGATAACAAATATGTGGTCTTGATGGATCCTTTAGATGGCAGCTCAAACATTGATGTTAACGTTTCCGTAGGTACAATTTTTTCAATTTACAGACGGATTACACCAATTGGTCAACCTGTGGAAATGCGAGATTTCCTTCAGCCTGGTCATCAACAAGTGGCTGCAGGCTATATCATTTATGGCACCTCAACGATGTTGGTTTACACTACTGGTCACGGCGTGAATGGATTTACCCTTAATCCAGCTATTGGGACTTATTATCTGTCGCATCCCAATATGAAATTTCCTGAAACAGGACAAATTTATTCTATCAACGAAGGCAATTATGTGCATTTTCCACAAGGCGTGAAAGATTACATTAAATACTGTCAAGAAGAAAAAGACAACAGACCTTACACTTCTCGATATATTGGTTCATTAGTATCTGATATTCATAGAAATATGATAAAAGGTGGCATTTATATTTATCCTAAAAGTTCGAAGGTTACCAATGGAAAATTGCGCCTGTTATACGAATGTAACCCTATGGCATTTATAGTTGAACAAGCTGGTGGCAAAGCCAGTGATGGCAAACAGCGCATTATGGATATCCAACCTACTGAACTTCATCAACGTGTACCGTTTTTCTGTGGCAGTAAAAAAATGGTAGAAAAAGCAGAAGCGTTTATGAAATGATAAACAAGACCAAATTTACAAAACAGCTTCACTTTCTAAGCTTAAATAATTTCAATTCATCTTCAACTATTCGTTCAGTTTTGATAAGTTGACCTTCAAAAATCGGTGCCTTTGTGCCTACCTTGAGTTGCTTTGGGCTTTTGAAAACACGAGCTTCATCCCACAAATTAGCATCTATAAAAGCCTGTAATGTATCTCGACCGCCTTCTACAATTAAAGACTGAATATCTCTTTTATGAAGCTCGTTTAAAAGTTGAGGTAATATTGGTTGTTTAAAATCTATCTGACAAAATGTTGTGGTCTTAAAGTCTGATTCTTGAAAACTTGTAAAGACTAAAGTTTGAGCTTCGTCTGAAAAAATGTTGGCAGTTTTAGGGGTTTTTAAATTTTTATCAATGACGATTCTCATTGGATTCATGCCTTTCCACAATCTTGTGGTCAAGGCAGGGTTGTCCATTAAAGCAGTATGCGTACCGACTAAAATGGCTTGTTCTTGGCTACGCCATTGGTGGACACGTTGTTTGGAATACGGATTGGTTAGCCAAACAGGATCTTGATGTTGGTCTTTAC
>JASMTR010000158.1:0-24881 GCA_041694175.1 Bacteroidales bacterium | reverse complement strand
AGCGAAATTCAGTTTAGCTACCAATGATTATTACACTACAACCAAAGGTGAAAAGGTAGAAAACACCGACTGGCACAATATCGTAGCTTGGGGTAAAACGGCTGATATTATAGAAAATCACGTCCTCAAAGGCCAAGAAGTGCTTATCGGTGGTAAACTCACCACACGCTCTTATGAAACTAAAGAGGGTGAGAAGCGTTATGTAACCGAGGTGGTTTGCAATAATGTGGTGATGACGCAGAAGTAAGTTTTGGTTTGAATACTGACTCATAAGTTTTTTAATTCTTATCTATTGTAATTTAAAAACTTGTGAGTTAGTTGTTTTTAGAGTTTAAGCTTTAAGCTATTGTTATTGACAAACTTTAGTCCTGCGTTAGGGATTGCAGTGGAAATCCCGCATACTGACCGACAGCGTCAGTAGAGGAATTGAAACGGAAAGCCCGACTCCCGCCTTTTGCGGGAGGAACGCCCAAATCATTTTAAACTTTCACTACAATACTTTCACTAATCGTGGTGCTATAACGTTGTGACAGGCGTTCTTGACGCATTTTCCATACGCGACCCAGGTCTTGACTGCCAAACTTGACCTTATGCCGACCGATGCTCTTATTGAGGTGGTCTATGTGTTGCATAAGTTGATAATGTTTGGGATTTTTTTGAGAAAATAGACTGAGTTGCTCAGTGTTTTCGGGTTGGAGTTCCATAACAATCACACCTGCTTTTTTGTATTGGTATTCGGGTTTATATATTTTGTCGAGGGCTTTTAAAGCGTATTTAACCAAGTCTATACTGGAATTGGTGGGATATTCGGTTTTGACAATCGTGCTGCGGTGATATTGCGCCAAGTCTTGTCTAAATTTGTTGGTGCGTAAAAATACGTGAATCATTTGGCAGTGGCTGTGTTGACGCCTGAGTTTTTCGCCACAACTGATGGCAAAACTGCTCACGCGTTCGCGGATAATGTTATAATCACTGTACTGCTTGTCAAACGAGCGTGTGGTGGCAATGGCTTTTTTGGTGGCGACTTCTTCTAAATCTAAAGTGGGTTGGCCTTCGAGTTCTTTTTTGAGTCGGAGTCCAACAACGCTCATTTGTTGGCGAACCCAATCGTCTGCCAATTGTGTGAAATCATAAGCTTTGAAGACTGATTTGGCTTTGAGGCGGTTAGCGTGCTGCCTTCCGATGCCCCAAACATCATCAATATCTAACCATTTGAGGGCTTTAAGACGTTGAGTTTCGGTTTGCATCACATAAACGCCTCCGGTTTTATCTGCAAATTTTTTGGCGATTCTGTTAGCGATTTTGCTCAAAGCTTTGGTTGGTGCCACGCCAATACTCACGGGAATGCCTGTATGTTTATCGACAGTGGTTTTGATATGGCGTACGTAAGATTCTAAATTGAAATGCTCAAATCCTGAAAATTTAAGAAAGGCTTCATCAATACTGTACACCTCGATATCGGGTGTGAATTGTGACAGTGTATTCATCACCCGTTGACTCATATCACCATACAGCGCATAATTGGATGAAAAGACATGAACTTTGTGTTTTTCAAAAATCGGTTGGTATTTAAAAGCTGGCGCTCCCATAGGAATACCAAGCGCTTTGGCTTCGTTACTCCGCGCAATCACACAGCCGTCATTATTAGACAAGACCGCAACAGGCTTATTGTTGAGATCTGGATTGAACACCCGCTCGCACGAGGCGTAAAAATTATTGCAATCGACAAGGGCAAAAAGTTCCATAGTTTTCTGGGTTTTGGGGAGCCTATCCCTAGTCCTTTCCAGGGGAAAGGGGACAAAAGACCTATCCTTAGCCTTTTCCATACTTCGGCTGAGCTCAGCACAAGCAGGAAAGGGAATAGGTTTCTTTCCTTACTCTCTAGAGATACGGAAAGGTTTTATTTTTAATTCCTCTTTGGGGTTAGGGGCTTCTACATATTCTTAATCACACAAGTCACCACACCCCAAATGATAAACTCGTTATCTTCTGTGACTTTTAGGGGTTTATATTTTTTGTTTTCGGGCATTAACCACAGACTATCAATATCAATTTTTATGCGTTTTACAGTGAACTCACCATCGATAAAGCACACGGCAATTTTACCGTCTTGTGGCTCGAGGGATTTGTCTATAATTAACAAATCACCATCGTCTAAGCCTGCGCCTGTCATGCTATCGCCGCGTACACGACCGTAAAAGGTCGCATACGGGTGCTTGATGAGTTCTTTATTGAGATCGATGCTCAAGTCGAGAAAATCATCAGCTGGACTCGGGAAACCTGCACTGATGCCTTGATCTGCCAAAGGCAAATTGACTAAAGAATTATATTCAGGTTGATATAATTGTATGGCTGAAAAACCGTCTTGCATTGTTCTCTTCTTTTGAGAACAAATTTAGGAAATATTCCTTTTATTTGGATATATTCCAACACAGTTTAACATCTGTTGAGTTAAAGATTTTTAATGAACCAGAAAAACAAGCCCGACCTAAATTTCTGCTTGCATATGGAAAAATTATTCTTTTTCTGATTTCTTTTGTGTGGCTTTAAATTCTTTTAAATGTAAAAATGTGGCTTTGTTATTTGAAAACATAATGACGTCTAGGTTTTCGACATAAATTTCTTTTTTGTCTTTAGATTGTGATTTTAAATAGTCAAAATACGCATCGCCACTGAATAATTCTCCATTGGCTTTAAAAGTTTCGTCATCAATAAACTCATAATTATCTACAACCATAAATTTAGATTTGATTTCAGATAATTCGAAGGGTTTACCGTTTATAATAAATGCTTTGACATCCTTTAAATCAACTTGATTCACTGTAGCTGAAGGCGAATCAGAAACTTCTGGGAGGTTTTCAAAATTAATTTCAGAAGAATCTTTCATAAAAGGTGATAACATTACAGAAGTTGTATAAGTGATTTGAGTCGAATCTTTTGAAATTTTACCTTCTGTGAGTGATGATGGCAAATCATCACCAACACCAAAAGCCCTTTTTGCATTCTTAGAATAATCTCTGTAAATGTAAAATTCCTCCACAGGCTGATTGTTTTTTCTGGCAATAATTCCTGAAAAACCATCATTACAGTCCACTTTGGCTTCAATTGATATCAGCTCATCTTTATCGTTAAATTTTAAATCAGAATAGTTAGCGTCAATGTTATATGTTTTCTTTAAAAAACGTTTTGTCATGTCCAAATATTCTTTGCTCGCATAACGGTTTATTTCAACAACCACTCTTTCATCTTTTTTTAAGGAGTCATTTACAAAGGAATTATTGTCAATAAAAGTTGGTTTTTTATTGTAATTCTTAATATCAAGCGGGTCAATATTCTTTTGGGTTAAACCGTTGATTCCTATATTTGAATTATTCCCGTAATTAGTCGTTATACTGCCGGTACTATCTGAATATTTTACACTATTCAATTTAGCACTGACTTTCCAAGGAGATATCTTTTCCTGAGCCACAACTTTAAATTGAAAATTCATAAATAGAAAAACTAAAATAGGGAGAACAACTATGCTTTTTAAAGCATAAATTTTAGCGGTAGTCGATTTGTTTAACATCATAATTCTTTGTTTTATAGAGGATTGAAAAAAGGTAGCTTGTAAAGATTGAAAGTTATTATCATGAAGAGTATGATTTAATAGCAAGTATTGATATTTGACTTTATCCGATAGGTTTTTTACTGAAATACTATCGGCTATGTGCTCTAAATTTTGAACTAAAGATTTTTTGTAAACCCACACGAAAGGATTAAACCAAAACAGGATACAGAATAAATTAGCGACTAAAATATCCACAGAATGGTATTGATTGATATGCACTTTTTCATGTGCGAAAATCATTTTAAAATTTTCAGATTCATAATCGGCTCGACTGATTAAAATATGCTTAAAAAATGAAAAGGGATTAACGCTATTATCAACAATGTGAAATTTATATGAATATACTGTTTTGAAAGGAGTTTGTTGCAATAACTGATGAAGCATAATGAACTGATAAACAAACCTTAACAACAAAATAATACTGACCAAAGCATAAATCATAAGCAATACTTCATCCCAAGATAAAGTGAACATGTCTTTAATATGGTGACCTATATTTGAAGCCTCAGAAAAACTTGTCATATTTTGAATATTTACAGGCGCCTCTGAAAAATTAGTTGAAGGAACAACAACTATTTTGGTATAATAAACCCAAGGTAAAATGGCTGATAAAATCACACCCGACAGCAAATACACTCGCTTAAATTGATGATAAGTGTCTCGTTTTAACAAAACGTGATAAACGACATAAAACAATATCAACAGGACTGATGATTTTAAAAAATAGATTAAAGTGTCCATGTTTATTGATTTTTAATAATTTTTAAAATGTCTTCTAAATCTTTTTGACTGATTTTTTCTTCCTTAGCAAAAAAAGACACCAAATCTTTATACGAGCCTTTAAAAAATTTTTGTGTGGTTTGGCTTAAGACTTCTCGTTGATAATCTTCTTTAGTGACCAAAGGAAAATATTGATGTGTGTTTCCAAAGGCTTGATGACCAACATATTTTTTATCTTCAAGAATTCTAATAATGGTAGAAACCGTGTTGTAATGGTAATTTGTTTTAAGTTTTGTTTTAATGTCTTTGACAAAAGCTTTTTCTAAATTCCACAATTCGCGCATCACTTCTTCTTCCTTTTGGGTGAGTCTTTCTAAAATTGCCATTTCTTATACTTTGATACAAAAGTATAACTATTTATTTAGTTATACAACTATATATTTAGTTTGTTTAGTTTAAAAATTTTGCATATTAATTTATTTTTGGTTAAAAAAGTCTTGAAATAATTGACTTATAACTAAAATTTTCTAATTTAGTTTTATGCTAACAGAAGAATACATCGACAAAGAAAATAAGGAAATTGCCAAGCAATACAAAAAACTTTTGCGCATCAGTTATCGGTCGTTGAGTAAAGACGATAAAGCTCAAATCAGAAAAGCTTTTGAAATTGCGCTCGAAGCGCATAAAGACCAACGCCGAAAGTCTGGTGAAGCTTATATTTTTCATCCAATTGCTGTAGCACAAATCGTAGCTTCAGAAATAGGCTTAGATGCCACTTCTATCACTGCAGCTCTACTTCATGATGTCGTAGAAGATACTGAATATTCTCTGGCCGATATAGAGCAATTGTTTGGTGAAACTGTAGCTAAAATTGTTGATGGACTCACAAAAATTTCCAGCTTAAAAAAAGACGGTGACATTTCAATGCAAGCTGAGAATTTCAGAAAAATGTTGCTGACTTTAAATGATGACATCCGCGTTATCATTATAAAAATTGCAGACCGTTTGCATAATATGCAAACGATGGATGCTATGAAACCCGACAAACAAGTCAAAATTGCATCTGAAACTTTATACATTTATGCGCCGCTTGCACATCGTATTGGGCTTTATAACATCAAAACTGAGCTTGAAGATTTAAGTTTAAAATATACAGAACCTGAAGTTTATCAAGATATTGCCGATAAAATCAAGGAAAGTAAAGAAGAACAAGACCAATATATTAAAGATTTTAGTCGCATCATATCTGAAGCTTTAGACGAAGAAAGGCTTAACTATGAAATTAAAGGACGTCCCAAATCAATCTATTCTATTCGTAAAAAAATTATAGCTCAAAATATCAGCTTTGATGAGGTTTATGACAAGTTTGCCATTAGAATCATTTACAAATCTGACTTGGCTAACGAAAAGTTTTTGGCTTGGAAAATTTATTCTATCGTTACCGACTTCTTTAGACCTAATCCTACTCGACTCCGAGATTGGATTTCATCGCCAAAATCAACAGGTTACGAAGCTCTACACATCACTGTTATGGGACCAAAAGGCCAATGGGTTGAAGTGCAAATCCGTAGTGAGCGTATGAACGAAATTGCAGAAAAAGGTTATGCCGCACATTACAAATATAAACACGGTGATAAAAATACTGACCACGGTTTAGACCAATGGTTATCGAGACTTCAAGAAGCTTTAGAAAATAATGCAACCAACGCTGTTGATTTTGTTGAACAATTTAAACTCAACCTTTACGCCAAAGAAATTTTTGTATTTACACCACAAGGTGATTTAAAATCATTGCCTAAAGGTGCAACAGCATTAGATTTTGCTTTTCATGTCCATACTGATGTAGGCATAACAACCCGAGGCACAAAAGTTAATGGTAAACTTACACCGTTAAGCCACGAACTAAAAAGTGGCGACCAAGTTGAAGTTATTACCTCGTCTAACGCGAAACCTACTACCAACTGGTTAGATTTTGTGACAACAGCGCGCGCGCGTTCAAAAATTAAAACGGCTTTAAAAGAAACTAAAAAACAAATTGCAGAAGAAGGCAAAGAAATCCTTAAACGAAAATTGCGTTCTCAGAAAGTTCAACTCAACGAAAAAACAGTTAACGAACTGGTAAATCATTTTAAACTCAAAACCAGTTTAGATTTATTTTATCGTGTTGGTAAAGGCACTATTGATAACAAAGAACTAAAAGATTTTGCATCTCAAAAAAACAACGCTTTAGTTTCATTTTTTAAATCAAAAATTAGAAGGCAGTCTAAACCCCAAAATAACGAGATTGATGATGATGAAATTTCATCAAACTATGACCAGCTCGTTTTTGGTGATGACGAAGAAACATTTGATTACACCTTATCTAAGTGCTGTAATCCAATTCCTGGAGACGAAGTATTTGGATTTTTAACTGTTAATGATGGCATAAAAGTCCACAAAAAAGATTGCCCAAATGCTATCCAACTGCAAAGCAATTATGCCTATCGTATCCAAAAAGCCAAATGGATAGATTCAACCGAAGAAGACTTTAATGCCAAACTCAAGCTATCTGGTATTGACAACTTGGGTCTCGTCAGTCAAGTCACCGATTTAATTTCAAAAAGTTTAAATGTGAATATGAAAAATTTGAACTTTTCAAGTAAACACGGCATTTTTAATGGTGAAATCACCGTAACCATCAAAAACAAGAAAATCCTTAATCAATTGATTGACAAATTGAAAAAAATAGATGGAATTGATAAAGTAAGCCGTGAATAAAGTTTAAATTTGCAAATATGGAAAATTTGAAAAATGTAGAGCAAAACAATCAGGCTATTGTTAAAAATGTGTTTACCAAATATTTAGAAGAAAACAAACACCGAAAAACTCCCGAACGTTTTGCCATTTTACAAGAAATCTATGAAAATCAAGAGCATTTTGATATCGAGTCACTGTATATCACTATGAAAAATAAAAATTACCGCGTGAGTCGTGCTACACTTTATAACACCATAGATTTATTACTGGATTGTGGTTTAGTAAGAAAACACCAATTTGGTAGCACACAAGCACAATACGAAAAATCTTATTTTGATAAACAACACGACCACGTTATTCTTTCTGATACCAATGAAGTTATAGAATTTTGTGACCCACGTATAGAATCCATCAAAAAAACAATAGAAGAAGTGTTTGACATCAGTATAGATAAACACACGCTATATTTTTATGGCAAACGCAATCAACCAAAGGACAATTCATAATGACAATAGACTTACTACTTGGCCTACAATGGGGAGATGAAGGTAAAGGCAAAATCGTTGATTACCTGACCAAACAATACGATATCATTGCACGATTTCAAGGTGGTCCAAATGCAGGACACACCTTAGAATTTAACGGTATCAAACACGTTTTACACACTATCCCATCAGGGATTTTTCACCCAAAAGCGATTAATGTCGTTGGTAATGGCGTGGTGATAGACCCTGTGATTTTCAAAAAAGAGCTTGAAGGTTTAGATAAATACGATGTCGATTATACCAAGTCTTTACTCATTTCAAGAAAAGCACATCTCATTTTACCAACACATCGGTTGTTAGATGCTGCCTCAGAAACCGCCAAAGGCAAAGCCAAAATTGGTTCCACTTTAAAAGGTATTGGTCCAACGTATATGGACAAAACTGGCAGAAACGGAATACGTATTGGCGATTTAGAATTTGATGACTGGAAAGATAAATACCGTCAATTAGCCGATAAGCACCAGGCGATGATAAAATTCTACAATGTAGATGTGCAATACGATTTAAATGAATTAGAACACGAGTTTTTTAAAGCGGTAGAAAAAATTAGAACCCTGCAATTTATTGACTCTGAAGAATACTTATTTCAAGCCATCAAAAACAACAAGAGTATTTTGGCTGAAGGCGCACAAGGCTCATTGTTAGATATTGATTTTGGAACTTATCCTTTTGTAACTTCATCCAACACAACTGCTGCTGGAGCTTGCACAGGACTTGGCTTAGCGCCAAACAGAATTCAAAAAGTGTTTGGAATTTTTAAAGCCTACACCACAAGGGTTGGCAGTGGTCCATTTCCAACCGAATTGTTTGACAAGAATGGTAAGCAAATGGCAAAGGTAGGTCACGAGTTTGGCGCAACCACTGGTAGACTTCGGCGTTGTGGCTGGCTCGACTTAATCGCGCTAAAGTATGCTGTAGAAGTCAATGGCGTCACCGACTTGATGATGATGAAAGCTGATGTATTGAGCGGTTTTAAAGAATTAAAAGTATGCACAGCTTATCACTATAATGGTAAAGAGATTTCACATTTACCATTCAACCTCAGCGCTAAAGATTTAAAACCAATATATAAAAGTTTTAAAGGTTGGGAAGAAGACATCTCTCAAGTGAAAACTTATGAAGAACTTCCGCAAAATCTAAAGGATTACATTTCTTTTATTGAAGGTTTTGTAGGTGTCAATGTTAAAATCGTGTCAGTTGGGCCTGACAGAAAGGAAACAATTTTAAGGTAAATCTTTATTTAATAGTGTAAACATAAACAATAAAACGTTCACGTCTCCGTTCGCCTTTGCGATAATAGTTCCTATCAAAGACTTGAACTGAAGCTTGATTGACAAGATCTGCGAATTTATTCTTAAATTGATTTTGATAAGCACCTGAAACCAATAATCGAAAATTCTTATCGGGTAACTCATTGGGGTTTAACTTTTTTGTATTCTGTCCATATTCCCAAATTATTTCTGGTTCAATACAATCATAATAAAGCGTTGGTAAATCTTTATTTTCAAGTTTATTAATAATTAGTGGATTGTAGTTTTCATTTTGTTTAAACAAAAACACAGCACTTTGTCCTATCAAAGTGGCCATTAAGATTAAAAAAATGTTGCCCCAAAACAGTTGTTCAAATTGCTTTCGTTTTAAATTTAAAACAATAAATATTCCAATACTTAAACTTACGAGAATTAAAATTATATAATGCAACCAAAATTGAGACGAATGATTTTCAACGAATAAAGGTAAGGCCAAAACACCTAAACAGGCTAAACTCAAAATTGAATAATGGAAATAATGAACAATTTTTGATATTCTGCTGTTTTTGTTTTTAAATAAATATTGTAAAACCAAAGCGGTATTTAGGGCTAATGGGATCAATACTGGTAAGAGATAACGTGGTTTTTTTTCTGGAACAACAGACAATAGTATTAAAGCTATTATCGTCCATAAAAATGAAAAAAGATAAAGTTTTTTATGCTTGACTCTTGATTTAAAATACGGAAAAGCCAAACTGACTAAGGCAGGAATCGTCCAAATGCCCGATTGAATAAAAAAACTCCAATAGTAATAAAATGGCCGTGTGTGGTAGTCGGTCCAATTTTGAGTTTCAGTTTCTGCAATATCTAAAAATGTTTGTGGATCTGCATAACGTACATAAAAATACCAACTACTACCAATAACAATGCCTAAGATTATAAATGATAAAATTTTAAGCCACTGTTTTTTTAAGGGAACTTTAAAGCTAAAATAATATGCTAAAATCATCGGTAAAAATAGAGTGTATGGACTTATCGGCCCTTTTGATAAGATAGAAAAACCAAAGAAAATAGAACCTAACAACACATTACTCCAGTTCATTATAGGATGATTTTTTAATAAAAAATATAGCCCTATAAGCATCGTGACGTGCGTATACATATCAGACGGCGCTTCAAAACGAATGACAATAAAATAGAATGAAGTTGCCAAAATAAGCGCAGCATAAAATGCCAAGCGTTGAGGACTCCAAATTCGAATAAATTTGTAAAAATAAACGATGCCTAATATAGAAATGATACTCGTCGGAATGCGGTAAGCCCAAACATTATCAAGCCCAAACACATAAGCAAAAGGCGTTGTAAACCAAGCAGGAAAAGGGGGTTTTTCATAACGTGGTAAATCATTCATCGTGGTCAGGAACCAATTGTGTTCAGTAATCATATCACGAGCCACATTAAAATTACGCGCCTCCATTATAGAGACCTGTAGATCGGAAAGGTTGAAAGCAAATAAGCCTAAACTTATAAGAATTAAAAATAAAATAGGATATTGATCAATTATTTTCAAGTTTCAATAATTTAAAATTTCTAAAATATATCACGATTCCAAAGCTATGACCGATAATTAATACTGGGTCTTGTCTTAATATTCCATAGGCTAAAATTAAAACAGATCCCAATAAACTAATTAACCAAAAGCCTTTTGGCAAACACGAAAACTTATGCTTTTCTGAATAAATCCATTGATAAATAAAGCGAAACGTAAACAACAACTGCGACAATATTCCTAAAACTAATAAGTAAACAGGAATGTTTTCAGTATCAAATAGGTTTTGGATATCCATTGTGTTGTTATTAAAATAGTAAACAACAAT
Organism: Bacteroidales bacterium; assembly: GCA_041694175.1. Taxonomy (GTDB): domain Bacteria; phylum Bacteroidota; class Bacteroidia; order Flavobacteriales; family Flavobacteriaceae; genus Psychroflexus. Next base: position 14,143 of record JASMTR010000158.1, on the reverse strand, counting down.
CAACACAGGAAAAAACCATAAGAATATTCTGCTGATTTTAGGGAATTTATGCCACTGACCTTCGAGTTGAATATTTCTAATGTAAATAAAATAGGTTAAGGACTGACCAAGCATTATGGCAAAATCGTGTCTTAAATAACCATACACAAATAACAAAATAGACGCTAACAAACTCATCTGCCAAAAAAATCTTGGTGCAACAACTTGTTTTTGTTTTTCAGATGCTATCCACTGGTAAAAGGTGCGACTTGAAAATAAAAGTTGCGCTAAAAACCCTAAGCTGTATATTGACAAATCAGACATTAAGATTTTTCTTGAATTTGATAATTAATGTATTTTTTTTTCATCCATAAATACACAAAACAATCTAAAAGAGGGCCGAGCAGTCGATTCCACAAGCCAAATTTAGATTGACCCGCCAATCGAGGATAATTTTGAATATCCACTTGCTTAACTCTGCCCTTTTGAAGCATAATCATAGCTGGTAAGAATCGGTGTAAACCTTTAAACATTGGAATTCTTTTGGCATATTCAGTTTTGATGATTTTTAAAGGACATCCGGTGTCGTCCATATCATCGTGAGTAAATGTTCGCCTAATGCCATTGGCAATTTTTGAACTTATGTTTTTAGTAAAACTATCTTTTCTGCCGTGATTACGGTTGCCTGTAACCAAATCATACTCTTCTATATGTTCTAACAGCAATTCAAAATCATCAGGATCGGTTTGTAAATCAGCATCAATATAACCAGTTAAAGAAGAATTAACGTAGTCAAAACCAGCTTTTATGGCAGCACTTAAACCTTGATTCTGAGTAAAACTGATATAATCAAAACAATGTGAATTTTCACATATTGATTTTAGTTTTTCTAAACTTCCATCAGTTGAGCCATCGTTGACAAATAGAGCTTTTACAGACACAGAAGCCTTTTGAAAATACTGAGACAGCGAATCTTTTAGCCGATCAATATTTTCATTTTCGTTGTAAATAGGAACAATTATGGTTAGTTGTGTATTATTCAAATCATTACTTTATTCTGTGATTTATACCATTCAATTTGTTGTTTTATACCTTCTCTAAAAGAAGTTTTGGGCTGATAATTTAATAAAAGTTTAGCTTTATCGATAATAGCTTGAGTCTCTTGTTGATCTCCAGATCTTGGTGGCAGATTTTTAATTTGGATATGTTTTTTTAAAATTTTTTCAACATTCAATACACCTTCTTGCGTAGTGTGTTTTTCAAAATGACCCAAATTGATAATTTCTCCATCTAAAGCATTATGAACTTTTAAAGCACTATGAATTCCTTTTACAATATCACCCACATAAGTATAACTTCTTTGATGTTTTAAGCTGCCTTCATACAAAGGAAACTTTTTATCATTTAAAGCACAACTAATTAGTTTAGTGAATAGTTTATCAGGTCTTTCTCGTGGCCCAAAAACAGAATACAACCGAAGCGAGGAGGCTTTTAAATTCTGTTGACGACTTTCTGATAAAACCATTTGCTCAGCTGCAAGTTTAGTAATACCGTAAGTTGAAATAGGCTGAGGTACTGCATTTTCAGAAACTGTAGCATATTTTCCATAAACAGAAGATGTACTGATATTAAAAAAATGTTTAAGTTGTTTTTGGTGTTTTGCAAATTCAATAAGATGCTGAGTCGCTAATACATTATTTTCTACATAGCTTTGAAATGTAGAGTCTTTTGATATGCCTGGTTGTGCTGCAAAATGGATAATGAAGTCAAAATCGTTTTGTAAGACATCGTATTGTTCAGGGAAACGTAAATCTGTTTTTATAAATTTTACACCAGCTTGAGTTATAGATTCAACATTATGTTGTTTTAAATTAATATCATAGTAATTTGATAAGTTGTCAATGCCATAGACATCGTAATCTTTCAAAGCTAAAAACTCCGCCATATGAGACCCAATAAAACCAGCTGCACCTGTTATAAGTATTTTCATTTTTACTAAATTATCTATTTTAATGCGGAAAAAATTAATCCAATAGAAGTAAAATATGCATCAAAATTCTGTGAAGTTCGAGAGTATTGATTAAATTCTACATTAATACTTTTTAATCCAAACCCACCAACTTTAAGTTTGGTCAAAGGGTCGTAATATTTAAAGCCTAAACCATATTGATGCGCGTCGTATTCTGCTAAATCAAAATCTGAAGTGTAATATTCATCAGTTGAAAGCGCTTGATTAAATCCATTAAAGTAATCCGCTTCGGTTTGGGTGTAATAGCGATAGGATGGATATATTGTATATTTCATTCCTAATTTTATGGGTATCTCAAGTTCAAAAGTGTGAGAATCTATACCCCAATCATCGGTATAATATCTATAATAACTTCTAAGGATAAAATTTTCAGTTAAATAAAAATTTGTTCGGTTAGCTAAAGCAATTTTCAATCTTGAATCGGGTAATTTTTCTACGTCGTTTCCTAATGTAAAATCTTCTACAACGGTATCTACAATGTCTGCAAACATCACTCTTTGATGAGGTGTAGACAGTAATCCATCTTGTAAAACAACATCTGAAATAAATGAAGTTTGAATGCTTTTGGATAGAATTTGAGAAAAGTTTATACCCACGTTGTATGAGTTTCTGTCGGTATCAACAAATTCTTCAAAATCTGGTGCAAAATTGGTCGTGCCAGTAAATTCAAAAATATTAGGATTAAAACCACTTGTGAACTCTATTGGATATTGTGGATTCCAAAAATCTATAAAAACATTACCCCGCAATTGAACTTCTGTGTTTTTTTCATTAAATAAACGTGTATAACTTCCTCCAAAACCAATTGACGTGTAGTCGTATTCTATGGCAAAAGAAGAATTAACACTCCAAATGGTATTTCTATCGTCCGAAGAATGACTATAATTAGCTGAAAAACCAAACCAAGTATCTTTTTCTGAATCCCCAGTAGATTCTACAAAAGGATCGGCACGACCATCACCATCAAAAGGGTCGATATTACTTGAAGATGCCGAAGTATAAGCTGAAACAGAAGCATCTATAGTCAAAACGTCGTCATCGTTAAGTGGGATGGCCACGTTAATGGTTGGCGCAAAATCTGTGAGTTCTTCAGTACCTCGACCGCCAGTCACTGCAGCATTGTCGCCATCTTGTGAATAATAGCTGGAGAGAATTTTAATTTCCATCTGGTCTAAAACCCGTTTTTTATATTCAATACTGTCTTGTGCCATAGATTTCAAAGAAACTCCAAGCATCAAAAGACCCACAAACAAAAGTTGATATTTCATATTTATTTTTTTTATAACATTAATTACATCCACATCCACCGCCGGTTTTGCCACCATTAGCACCCGACGAAGCTTCTCTATAAGACTGAAAAGTTGATTTCATCTTATTAGCATCGCTTTGTGAAAGCTGCATATCAGGGTCATTGAGCTTGACTTTTTCATATTCCTTCACCGCAACACAAGAGGTTAGCGATAAAAAAACAATTGAGATTAGACTGATTTTCTTTATCATTTTGAATTAATTTTAATTTTATTTGAAAGAACCAATGTTCCGTCATCTTTTACTATTATCGCTTCTATATCTGGAAGTTGATTGATGAGATTAATACCGACTTCTTCACCCATAACAAACATTGAAGTCGCTAATGCATCAGCCAATTCTGCTTTAGGCGCAAAAACGGTTGCGCTTAAAATTCCTTTTGTAGGCATTCCTGTTCTTGGGTCAATAATATGCGCATAACGCTGGCCATCGACCATAATGAATTTTTCATAATTACCAGAAGTAACAACAGCTTCGCGGTTCAAATCGAACAATCCAAAGTTTTTAGTTTTATCCATCGGGTTTGTGATGGCAATTTTCCAAGCTGAGCCATCAGGCTGAGTGCCCCAAGTATTCATATCGCCAGAAGCGTTTATGATACCACCGCTAACGCCTTTTTCTATTAATAAAGCTTTGGCTTTATCAGCTGCATAGCCTTTGCCAATGGCACCAAAACCTATACGCATTCCTTTGTGTTTTAAAAATACAGTTTGCTTTTTTTCATCGAGAACAATATTTTGATAGCCAATATTTTTTACAGAGGCGTCAATAACATCTTGACTTGGCCAAGAGGTTTCTTTACCATCAAACGAAAATATATGTTCAATAGCAGCAAAACTGATATCAAAAGCACCATCTGTAAGTTGCGATATAGCTTTGGAGCGTTTAATTAAGTCAAAGAGTTCTTTATTGACTTTTACTGGTTTGATTCCAGCATTTTTATTGATTGCTGAGGTCTGAGAGTCTGATTTCCAAGAAGAAATAAGTTTTTCTATGCGATAAATTTCGTTAACAGCAGTATCAATATAAGCTTGGGCAGTGGCTTTGTCTTGTGCGACAACCGTAATATCAAAATTACTTCCCATTAGCCCTAAAGAGCGTTTGTGGATTTCCTGAGCTTCCAAACAAAATTGAAAGCCTATACAAAAAACAAATATGTATAATTTAGTAATCATTTATAGCTTTTATGTAAGATTGAGGTTCAACATTTTTATAGCTCAATTGGTTCAGAACATCTCCGTTAGCATCCATTAAAACGACAAATGGAAAATAGCCTCTTGGGTTATAATTTTCTGCAAGCATATTATTATGCTCTTGTTGTTCTTTTGAGGGTTGATTTTTTTTAAGGCGTGGAAAATCTGCTCTTAAAAGAACTAAGTTGTCTTTAGCATAACTTTGAAATGCTTCTGAATTCCATATTTTCTTTTCAAGCTTTATACAAGGCGCACACCAATCTGAACCTGAAAACACCAATAAAATTTGTTTGTTTTCATTTTGTGCCAGTTCTTTAGTTTTATCAAGGTTCAATTGCCAGTCTTGAGCACTCAAGGTCAGACTAATCAGGAAAAGGAAGGTTTGAAAAATAAGTTTCATTGTATAATATTTTATACAAAGATAACGTAGAATTTTAAGGGTTAATGTATGGTATTGTGTATCTTAAGTGAATCTTAAGTTTCAAAAAATAAGTTAAAACTTGTTATTCCATTTTCGGAAGTAACCTCAATCGGTATACCAAGTGCGTCGGCTGCTTTCTTAACTATAGCTAAGCCTAAGCCGTAACCTTTTTCTGAAATTTCGTGCTCTTTATTTCGGTAAAATGGCATAAAGATTTCTTCTAAATCTTCTGCTGAAATTTCTGGACCAGAGTTTTGAATCACAATATAAAACCCATTAGATTTATCCTTAGAGAACACACTAATTTGAGATTTTTCGTCTGCGTATTTTACCGCATTTGAAATGATATTATCAAAAATTAAACTCAAAAAACTTTTTTTAAGATAAACTGTTTTATTTTTAAGAGTTTTATCAATTTTTAAAATCAGATTTTTAGATAAAATAGGGCGCTTATAATCTGTAAACAGCTGTTCTAAAAGCAAATACAAATTTATATTTTCAAAATTTGAAAGTGTGTATGACTTGTTGAGTCTTGCGAGAATAAGAAGTTTTTCAACTGCATTAGTCATTTCGTCAATTTTGCTTATGGCTTTTTTTGTTTCTCGTTTATACTCTTGTTCTGTTCGAGGTTTTCGCAATAAAATTTCTAAATTTCCTTTAATGACAGAAAGTGGTGTTCTCAATTGATGAGAGGCATCAGCTGTAAACTGTTTTTCGCGCTTTAATCCTTCGTCAATACGGTCAAGGAAATCGTTTATGGCTACTGAAAGGGTTTGCAACTCATCACCATTTTCTACCACGCCGACTCGTTTATCGAGATTACCTGTATGAATTTCGCTGACTCGGTTAGCGATTTTCGAAATTGGTTTTATGGTAATATTTGAAATCAATTTAGAAGTAAAAAAAGTAACTAATAACAAAATAGGATAAATAATCAAAAGCATATCGAGTAAGGCGTCTAAAACCAATTCGGTATCTCCAAAAGAAGCAGCAATGCCAATATATCCAGCAATTTGACCAGAATGTCGTAAAGGAATTTGAATTTGCCTAATCGAATTATTGTTTAGTTGATCATTTTGTATGAAAGTTTCATTTCGAGACAAATCAAAATCTAAATGTCGGTTGAGCAAATTTGGAGATTTGTCTAAAGACTGACCTTTTTTATCAACCAATTCTACAAATAAGGGATAAACTTCAATTTCGATGTGTTCGCGTTCTAACCATTCATCTTTATAGACAAAATAAACCGTGTCTGGTTTGGTTATAAGTTCGTGGATATGCTTTTCTGCTTCAAACTCTAATTTTTCATCAATCTGAGAATAACTTTGATTTTTGACGCTTAAATAAATAGCAATAAATACTCCAAGAGACAAAGTCGCAATGCCTAACACAGAGTAAAATGCTATACGGTTTTTAATAGAAATTTTCATCGTTCATCAGCTATAAAACCTACACCTCTTACGGTTTTGATTAACTCGTTTTTATTGAGATTGAGTTTTTTTCTTATCGCGTTCATAAACACATCTAAAACACTGGAATCGTAGTCAAAATTGATATCCCATACGTGTTCCAAAATAGCATTGCGTTCACATACCTTGCTTTTGTTTTGCAATAAATATTTTAAAAAATTATATTCTTTTTCAGTTAAATTGACTTCTTCTTCATTAGAAAAAACTTGGTGTTTGCTGTCATTCAGCTTGATATGACCCAATTCTAAAATATCATCTATGTTGTGAAAAACACGTAAGTGGGTTTCAATTCGGGCGAGAAGTTCATCAAAATTAAAAGGTTTTTTGACATAATCGTTTGCGCCACTTTTTAGACCATCAATTGTGTCTTCAATGGTGTCTTTTGCGGTTAAATAAATAATAGGAGATTTAAAATGTTCTGCTCTTAGTTTTTTGCACACTTCAATGCCTTTTAGTTTTGGCATCATCCAGTCTAATAAAACTAAATCGACACTGTTTTTCAAAGCCATATCCAAAGCTTCTTCTCCATCTTTAGCAACTATAACTTGATATTCTTCCTCTTGAAGACCTTTTTTAAGAAAATTGACAATTTCTATTTGGTCTTCAGCTATGAGGATTTGAAAATTTGAGTTTTGCATTTTCAAATATAAACATTTCCAATTGACTTTATTTTTCCACTAAATCAAAAACGCCTTGGGTTAAAAACCGATCTGTGTTTTTGATGTATGTTTCACTATGCAAAGCTCGTCTGTTTTCTTGTTCTGACGAGTTTTCAACATCTATAAACTCGAGTATATAAGCCTCTTGTGTTTCTTCTTTTAGTCGCAAAACTTTCAAAGTGTTTTCAGACTCTACAAAGGCCGATGCCGGTATACTCAACTGCATTTCTGGATTATTTTTAAAGTAAGCTTCCACGAACATTCCTACTGAAAAATTATGTGATTCATTAACTGGATGCGCGTGCACACGAACACTTCTGTTATTATTAATTTCTGCTCCTACTAAACGAACATAGGCTTTGTAGCTTTCTTTAGATATTTCGGGAATTTTAAATTCTAAAATGTCACCAACATTAACTTTCATAATATCTTTTTCAAATACATTTAATTCTAAGTGAATATGGTCGGTATCCAAAATTTCCATCATCATTGTTGAAGGTTGAATATGAGCGCCTTTAGACACATTAACTTTTGAAATTTTGCCCGAAATGGGTGCGTAAATATTAATTTTTTCTGAAAAATTTCCTTTTAAAACTTGATTCACGTTAACATTCATCAACTCTAAAGTGCGGCGTTGACCTTTAACTTTAGCTGATAAACTTAAATAATCACTTTTAGCTTTTTGAAAAACTTTTTCAGACACCACTTTATCGGTATACAAATTCTGTTTGCGTTGATATTCGGACTCCAAATAGTTGAGCTGATTGTAGTTTTCCACAAAATTTTGTTGTTGTTGAATAAAATCAGGATTGGTTAATTGAATGAGCAAATCACCTTTTTTAACTTCATCGCCAACTAAAAGATGGGTTTCACTCACAAAACCACTAAAAAACGAACTTACTTCTGCCCTATTTTCGGGCGGTACATCTATCATTCCTGTAGCTTTAAAACGTTCTGCAAATTCTGTAGAATCTGCTTTTTCTATTTTAAAATTGCCAGATTTAAATTGAGTCTTAGTTAAAGAAATTTCATTGTCATTAACTGATATTTTTGGTTCTTCGGAAGTGCTTTCGTTTGTATTGCTACACGATATCAATAAAAGTGTGACAAAGCTGAAAATAAATATATTTAAGGTTTTCATAATTTTAATTTAAAAGTAAATAATTGAGTTGAATAACAGTAGTATTGTAGTTAGATAACACATTCATATAATCGAGTTTAATTTGCATCGCATTATCTACACTTTGCACGTATTGAAAAAAATTGATTTCTCCGTTTTTAAAACTACTTTCAGTGGTTTTTAAGATTTCTTCAGCCACTTTCAGTTGTGTGCTTTCAAAACGGTCTAAGTTTTCAGATTGTGTGCTCAAAGTTTGTAAAAGCTGATTTTGTCTGGTTTCCAAATCTAATTTGGTCTGTTCAAAATCGTATTCAGCAACTTGCTTCTGAATATTTTTTGATTTGATTTTAGCTTTGTCGCCAAAAAACAATAATGGAATTTTTATTCCTAGTTGATAACCATTAAAATTTTTGTCTATAGCTGAATTATTTTTAATAAAATAACCCGCATAAAAATCAGGTAACAATTGATTTTTTGCTAATTTCCACTCGTTTTCAGCTAATTCAACTTGGGCTTGACTCAAATTCAAATTAGGTTGATTTTCTATGTTAGGAAAATCGATATCTAAACGTTTAAGTTTTTGATCTTCAACATTGATTTCTCGGTCTGTTTGAACTAAATTTTGAAGTTGAATTTGATTATTTTGCAATTGGTTACGTAGAGCTGTTAACTGGTTTTGAATTTGACTTTGCTTAGATTGTGCCGTTATTTTTTCTAAATAAGTCGATTCACCCTCTTCAAATCTACGCTTTGCTATTCTGTAAAAGTCCTTATAAATACTATCTAAATATTTATAAGTCTGAAGTTTTTGTTGCAAAATAATATGATTTTGATAGGTCAACTCCAGATTTTTGAATTGGGTTTGGGTGTTCAAGTCGTAGCGCAATTCACTGATTTTCGTCTGAGTTTTATTGCGTTTTAGGCGTTTTCCGTAAACTGTAGGAAACTCAAAGTTTTGAATACCACCCCATTGGTATAAAGATTGATTAGCAATAGGGTCTAAGTCTGCTTCGTCGTAATTATTAAAGACTTCAAGTTTACTAAATTGAAATGCCTGACCTTGGGCAGCCTTTTGACTTTCAATGTTAAGTTCAGAGGCTTTTAAACCTTTATTATTGTTGAGCATTAGTGTTTTTAAACTGTCAATGCTTTGCGCTTGTGAGTTAAATGTAAAACCTAAGCCAATAATAATCAACCAAATACTGGGTTTTAGTTTTAAAGATTTCATATTAAATTTTTTGTTTTCTATACTGGAATAGAGTACTGGTAAAATAATTAATGTCAACAAGGTAGAGCTAACAAGTCCGCCAATAACGACTGTGGCTAAAGGCCGTTGAACTTCTGCTCCTGCACCTGATGAAATGGCCATAGGCAAAAATCCGAGTGCCGTTGAACTCGCCGTAAGTAATACTGCACGTAATCTGTCTTGAGTGGCCAAAATGATGTTGTTTTTAGTTAAGCTTTTACCTTCATTTTGAAGCCCTTTAAAGTATTCAACCAAAATGATACCATTCAACACCGCTATACCAAACAAGGCAATAAAACCAACACCAGCTGAAATACTAAACGGCATATCTCGTAGCCATAACAAAAATACACCACCAACGGCAGAAAAGGGAATTGCTGTAAAAATCAACAAGGTATCTTTTAATGTTTTGAGAGCGAAATACAACAAGATAAAAATCAAAACTAAAGCGATAGGGACTACGATTTTGAGGCGTTTTAAGGCGCTTTGTAAGTTTTCAAACTGACCGCCATAAGTAACATTGTAGCCAGTTGGCAAATCTAAATTTTTATTGATTATAGCCTGACAATCTTCAACCACAGATTGCAAATCGCGATTTCTAACGTTAATACCGACCACAATTCGGCGACGTGTTTGGTCTCTTGAAATTTTTGCTGGTCCTTTATCGTAAGAAATATTGGCGACTTCGTTTAATGGTATTTTACCGAGATTTGGCGTATCTATCATTAAATTTTTTAAATCAGAAAAATCATTTCGATTATCTTTTTTAAGTCTGACTACTAAATCAAAACGTTTTTCACCTTCAAACACTACACCTGAGTTTTGGCCAGAAAAGCCTGCGGAAATCAAATTATTGATGTCTTGGATGTTCAACCCATAACGTGCAATCTTTTGACGGTCAAACTTGACAGCCATTTGTGGTAAGCCGACGATTTTTTCAACCGAAATATCGCCAACGCCTTCAACATTTTCAACCATAGCTTTAACTTCATTGCCTTTTTGGGCTAAAATATCCAGATCTTCACCAAATATTTTTATAGCAATATCAGACCGCACACCAGTGATGAGTTCATTAAAACGCATTTCTATAGGTTGAGTAAATTCCAACTCCATATTAGGAATGAGGCTCAGTTTTTCTTTAATGAGTTCGGCGAGTTCTTCTTTGGTGTCAACCGAGGTCCATTCACTTTTGGGTTTTAGTCGGACTATGACATCAGAATCTTGCATCGACATTGGGTCTGTTGGTACTTCAGCTGCGCCTATTCGAGAGACGACTTGAGTGACCTCTGGGATTTCATCAAGTAGAATTTGTTCAATTCTTGTGGTTCGCTTAACGGTGCTTTCTAAAGATTTTCCAGTTTTTAAAATCGGTTGAATAACAAAATCGCCTTCATCTAAAGTCGGCACAAACTCGCCACCCATTTTAGTAAAGGTAAAAATAGCCAAGAACAAAAGTAAAACAGATAAAACTAAAATTACTCTTGTATGATGTAAAGCCCATCTTATACTTGGAAGATAAAGTCGCTTAACAGTATTAATTAATCGCGCAGAAAAGTTTTTGTGTTGCAGTTTTGATGGTTTTAAAAACCAAGAGCAAGCCACAGGAATCCAAGTAAAACACATAATAATGGCACCGATAAGTGCAAAACAAAATGTCATCGCCATAGGTCTAAACATTTTGCCTTCAACCCCTGTTAGTGCAAGAATTGGTATGAAAACTATCAAAATAATCAACTGCCCAAAAATGGCTGAATTCATCATTTTTGAAGCACCACTAAAGGTAATTTTATCTTTAAGACTTCGAATTTGTCTTGAATCTGAAAAGCTAAAATCTTTTGATTTTTTCAGCATTTTATATGCCACAAATTCCACTATAATTACCGCACCATCTATAATAATACCAAAGTCTAAAGCCCCAAGACTCATCAAATTAGCATCAATATTAAAAATATACATTAAACTGATAGCCGTTAAAAAACTTAAAGGCACCACCGATGCAATAATTAAGCCTGAACGCCAATCGCCAATGAGTAAAATCACAATAAATACCACTACTAAAAACCCTAATGAAAGATTTTCAAATATGGTTGAAGTGGTTCTGGCAATCAGTTCACTACGGTCTAAAAATCCGTTGATGTAAACGCCTTCGGGTAGTGAGCTTTGAATTTCTTCTAAGCGTTTTTTTACGTTTTGGATGGTTTCATTAGAGTCAGCGCCTTTAAGCATCATCACTTGACCGAGTACTTTTTCGCCTTCGCCATTTCCTGTTATTGCACCAAATCGTGGAGCGTGACCAAAATTCACTTCAGCAATATCTTCTATATAAATAGGTTGCCCCTCTCTATTTTCAACCACAATATTTTTGATGTCGTCAAGAGATTTTAATAAACCTTCACCTCTTATAAAATAGGCTTGATCATTTTTTTCAATATAGCTACCACCAGCAACACTGTTGTTTTGTTCTAAAGCTTTAAATACTTTTGAAATACTAATGTTTTGAGCTTGCAATTTTTCAGTAGAAAACGCCACCTCATATTGTTTCAAAAAGCCACCCCAAGTATTGATTTCGACCACGCCAGGAATTCCAGCCATCTGACGTTTAACAATCCAATCTTGAATGCTACGAAGTTCCATAGCCGTGTAATTGTCTTTAAACTCGTCTTCAACTTCTAATGTATATTGATAAATTTCACCCAAACCTGTTGAAATTGGTCCCATAAAGGGTTTTCCAAATTGTTCTGGGATTTTATCCTGAGCTGCTTTTATTTTCTCAGCAATTAACTGACGCGGCAAGTACGTACCCAAATCATCATCAAACACAATGGTAACTACAGACAAGCCGAATTTAGACACAGAACGAATTTCTTGAACGCCAGGTAGATTAGACATCTCCAGCTCTACTGGATAAGTAATAAATTGTTCAACATCTGCTGTTGAAAGGTTGCGGGACGTTGTGATGACTTGCACCTGATTATTAGTGATATCTGGCACAGCGCCAATACTGATATGATTTAGGCTGTAAATGCCAAAACCACAAATCCCAACAACAAAAAGTAAAATGAAAAATTTAGATTTTAAACTAAATTCAATAAGTTTTGATAACATGAATTAATATTTTGATTGATAAACAAGAGATAAATTAAATTAGCACCAATCAAAATGCTTAGGTGGTTGAAAGACTTCTCCTAAATGTGTAGAAATATAATCGTCTTTATAGTTAAAATTAGAATGATTCTTTGTTTCAAACTCTATAGCTACAACCTTAATCTCACTAAAATTAACAAATACAATTAAAGCTTGTGCAGAATGAATATCACCAAAGGGTAAATTTTCGTGACCATCGTGTGTGTTTTGATGCTTGGCTTTACCACTACCATAGTGCAGGTTTATAAAAGTCAAGAAATCGTCATCAAACTCCTGTTGATGTGTTTGGTAATGTGACCAAAAGTCATCAAATTTTGAAAAACTATCTACATTGATTCCAATAGTTTGGATACTTATAAAAAAAGTTAATATGTAAACAGCTATGTTTTGCATATTGCAAATATACAATAAGATAGAAACCCCTATCTTAAGATTGGCTTAAGTCAGAAATATTTAAAATTAGTATTGATAAACGACTTTTGGTTTTGATTTTTTTTGAAATAAGTATTAAAATTAATCGTCATCATATTCAATACTCTGAATGTTTTGAGCAGGAATATTGCTTTCACTTCTTATTTCAGTATGTCTTATTTCTCCTCCTGTTGTGCCAGTTTCTTTACCAAAAAACAAAACAACCAAAGCAAATACAATTGTGGCTAAATTGAAGAAGTTTGAAATAAATCTTTGCTTAAAACTCACCCACAACCCAACTAATGAAAATCCTCCTAAAACATAGGTTAAAGTAGCAAATTTTTCAGCCGATTCTTCATGGGTTTCAATGTAGTTTTCGGTTACAACACTAATATTTTCCACTATATCTTCTGCTCCTTCGCCTGTATTCATTGCGAAGATTGACGCCAAAGCTCCAATTATGAAAATCATATAAGCCGTCCTCTTGACAGCATCAGATTTTGAAATGAGTCCGGTGACCATAATTATTATCCCAACTAAAGGAAAAATAATAGGTAAATGATTAACTACTAAATGCCAATGTGCTTCGTTCATGAGTATTGATTTTAATTGTGAAAATATCGATATCACCAAATATGTTTGATGTAAATAAGTGAAATTAAGAGGTTGAAACCGCTTCTATATTTAACACAAAGCAATTATTAGATAATATATCTGAACCTTAATTAGTTTCACATGTCAAATATACGATGCAGTTAAATGCTCAATCTTAAGATTTGCTTAAGGTAGAAATATTTAAAATGGATTTAGATAATTAATTTATGCTTTAAAAAATCTAACTAAAATCTATATTCAAATGTTTTGGGATCAAAGAAACGTTAATTATCAGGGTTTTAACATTTTCGATTGATATATCAGTCACTTTGAAACGGCTTTTGTGTAATTTTGCATAAACTTTTTGAATTTGTATAAACTTCTCTTTATAACGTTTTTATTGACTTTTGGCTTAGGATTTTCTCAAAATAGTCAAATTGAATACGAGAGTGAACGCACCAACATCAATGAAAAACTCTATCCAGGCGCTTTTATCTTTAATAAAGTGAATAAGCAAGTCTTTTTTAAACACGAAGGCATCAAAGTTTGGTGTGATAAAGCCATATTTTA
>JASMTR010000157.1:0-4422 GCA_041694175.1 Bacteroidales bacterium | reverse complement strand
TAAAACCGCTATTATTTTTATACATTGTTACCTGCTGGCTTTTTTCCTTTTCAGATAATTTCGGTTGTATTCTTTTGTTCTTAATTAAAATTCTAAAATAAGGACATTTTCCATTTACAGATAAATCTTTGTCATCGTTTCCTTTTCTGAATTTAATTATTTCAAATTGGTCAGGATTGAATTTGTGTAAAAATGTTATAGGAACCCCCATATATCCTTCATAATCTAAAGGTATATTTTTAGTCTTATTAACGTTAATTCCGTTGTAGTTGTCGTATTTTGGGTACTCTATTTCGTTACCATAATATTTTTTTGTTAATTCTATGTCTTCGTGTCGTTTAGAAGTATCTAAATTCGTAAGCCAAAGACAATTATTTGGCGAAACAATCCTATTTCCTTTATTGTCAATTCTTGCTTCAGTTCCATAAAGTTCGTAATGTTCAGGAACGATAAATCCAGAGATACCTCTACCGAGATTAATTCCCAACCACGCTTTATTTTCTTTAATTAGCTTGAAAATTTCTTTGTATGTGATGGCGTTAATATTGCCAATTATTAAAAACTGTTTATCGTATTGAACAAGTTGAGCAACAAATTCTCTGAATAGTGAAAATGGTGGATTTGTAACTACAATATCTGCTTGTTTAAGTAGTTCAATGCTTTCTGAACTACGAAAATCTCCATCGCCTTTAAAATGAATAATATCAGTTGAACCTGGTTTGAGTTTCTCGTTATTTTTCCCTGTATATTCGTAAAAGAAACCATTTTCCGATTCTTCTGTATTAAACAAGTCTATTTCTTGTTTTTTATAACAAGCAGCTATTAATTTTTTTATACCTAATTCCTTAAAGTTTGAAGCAAAATAATTAAAGAAATTGCTAATTGAAGGGTCGTCACAATTACAATAAACTACTTTATCCTTAAAGTGGTTTTTGTAATGTTGCAACTCGCTTTCTATATCAGAAAGTTGAGTGTAAAACTCATCACTTTTTGATTTTTTAGCTTTTTGCAATAATTTATTTGTCGCTTTTCTTGCCATTATCAGGATTTATTTATTTTCAGTTAATTGTTTAAATATATCACTTCCTAAAACCTTAAGAGATGTTTTAGAAACTTCAATCATAACATTGAGCATTTCTTTAGCATCCCATTTTCCTCCTTTGCCTTGTGTATAAATTGAAGTTGCTTGAAGCATTATTGTTTTATCTTTGGGTTTTACAAACTTATTTTCACACAAATTTGTATTAATTGGCATACCATAGTTTGCGGAAGTCAGTCTATCCATTCTATTTAACATTCCTGAATTATACTCAAGATTTACAATTCTGCCGTCAGGTCGTGTAATCGAAATGGTTTCGGTTAGAAAGTTTGAACCTTCAAGAAATAAAATGTAAGGAAAATGAGATTCAGCCAACATAAAATTCGCAATTTCAGAGATGTTTTTATGCGACCTTTCTATTGCATTACCAGCAGCCATTAAATCTTGGTCATTGTTTTTTCCTACCAATAGTCCTTTTTTGATATTATCAATATCTTTCCCTTGATGTTTTGCTTCTGTAACTAAAATTATTCTCCAATTATCATCATCGTCTTTAACTTCGATTATACCACCGTCAGGTTTAATACTTGAATTTGAAACAAAAAGAGTTTGCCCTAAATCTTTATCAATTTTTTGTAAGGCTTTGTTTATCTCTTCTTTTTTAATGTTTTTTCTGTAACGAAAAGATAATTGAGGATATTCTTTTTCAAGACATTCAATGACAAGTTTTGATATTTTTCCAACGCTTAAGTCGTGTAGTTTCGCTACTTCTCCAAATATGCCTACAACTCCTTGAGACTTTTTATGTTGAGTTGTTAATCTTTTTGATTGGTTCTTTTTTGCCATTTATCTATTAAAATTAATTATACGAAGTTACAAATTTCTTTGCTAATACGCTGTTTTTTCAGCTTGCAGGTAACGGTCAAGTATAAGCGTAGTGCGGGATTTCGGAGCAATTCACTGTCCGACCGCACTAAACTTTGATAGATGCAAAATACTTAATTTTAGCGATTCAGCCCGCATTATCGCTTATACAATGTTGTAAGCAGTGTTTTCTTTTTCGTCTGTGTTGAATTGCTCCGTTTATTGCTCTAATTTCTCTGTCAAGTAACGTCCTAGTCAAATTTGGTTTGTCTGTCTGTGTGTCGGCAGATTTAATTTTTGCGAAGCGTGGGGAAATTTTTTGTTTTTCTTTTCTCGGGCAGGGACTTGCAAGCTCTTTGACAAAGCTTTGGTTGTAGCGTTGGCTTTGTGCGGCTTTGGCAATGTGCTTGAAAGTGTGGGTTGGCATTCTAATTACAACATTTCTTTTCTTGAATTGATGGACATTTTTCTGTTCCATAACTACAATACACACAGCAGTCGCCTTGTTTCGGTTTCAAAACTGTCTTGCAATTTTCACACTCGTAAAAGAATTGGCAAGCGTCAGTCGGCATTGTTTCTTCTTTTTTGTGTCCGCAGTTTGGACAAGAAATAGTCGATTGTACTTTGTATTTACTTTCCATTGTTACTTGGGTAAATTCTTTAAAATATCGTCAACAGAAGCTCTTTGTTTATAATCGGGATTGAATTGTTTATATACAATTGTTCCATTCCTGTCTATGATGAAAGTTGCCGGAACAGGAAGTGTCGCTTGTTTATTTTCATTGGTTTCACTAATTGAAGCATTGAGCTTTTCTTCAATCATTGAATGATAATCATCTGTCACATCAAATTGCACGTCAAAAGCTCGCATTACTGAGCCGTCAGCGTCTGAAATCACGATAAAGTCGATTCCGGTATTATCTACGGTAGTTTCAGTATTTTCATAGCTTTCAGGAGTAATGGCGACAATTTTTGCTCCTGCATTTTCTATCTCTACTGCACGTTCAGCAAATTCGGATAAATGTCTATTGCAAGCTGGACACCAATAGCCCCTGTAGAAAATAACTACAAGAGGCTGGTCTCGATAAAGAGATTCAAGCGAAATCTCTTCGGATTCAGATGATTTCATTGTAATAACTGGTGCATTGTCTCCAACCGAAAGTCCTTTTGGATTTGAATTTTCACTCATTCCAAATTGTGTCAGGTCAATTTTTTGCGTAGAATCTTTATTGGCTTGATTATTACTTGTCTGATTGCTCGGTTTATTCTCGTTACAGGCAGCTATTAGTAATGATGCAGAAACGATTAAGAATAGTTTTTTCATACTTTAAATTTTTTATTGTTTACAATTTGTTTTCAAATTTATTGCCAAGGCTTATTTACAAATTCTCTCCTTTAGCAACTTTCAATCCATATTGAGCCTTATTGTAAGCACTTACAGCTTTCAAATAATCCAATTGAGCTTGCAGAAAAAACTGTTGTGCCTGAAAGACTTCAAAAGGTTTGGCTGTTCCTATTTTTTGCCTTTCAATACTTTGGTTCAACGCTTCCGTAGTAAAGTCCAACGCTTCTTTGGCGGTTTCAATTTGCTCTTTTCCAAGCTGTAAATCGGAAGTCGCATTGGCAATTTCTTCATTGATTTGAACTTTGAATTGTTCTGCTTCAATTTCATTCAGTCGCATTTTACTGTCATAGGATTTTTTATCTCCTTGATAAGTTAATGCCCCCAATGGAATTTTCCACATTAATGAAACATTCAATGCACTTGTTGGATAAAGTTGTTGTGTTTCGGGATATTGAGCAGGGAACATTGGTGAAACATTCCCGTTAATTCGTCCGAAATAAGAACCGTAAGTTCCAACATTCAACTCCGGAATCAATAAGCCTGTCGTGTACTTTTTTCGTTCCATTTCCAATGCCCGATATTGTAATTCATTGGCTTTTATCTCCGGTCGATTGAGATAAACGGAATCTTCCAATGCTTCCAAATCAGCTGTAAAATCCAATGGTAACAGAGATTCATCTGCACTTGACAATTTTATATTTTGCTCAATATTGAGTAGCTTTTTTAATTCTGCCGAAGCATTATTGTATGCTTTTTTGGCATTGAGCATTTCCACTTGCAAATGGTTTTTATTACTCTTTGCTAAAAGAAGCTCCGATTCATACAGCAAACCACCTTCTACCTGAATTTGTATTTGCTGTACAATACTGTCAGATTGAATAACCAAATTTTGATACGCATTGTAATTGAGTTGTGCGGTCATCAATTCGTAATAAGCATTTATCATTTTAAGCAGTTGCTGATTGCGTTCAGCTTGTGTCAAATATTGACTTGCCTGATTTCTGAAATTGGCTGATTTGGCATTGTAAATGCCATCTGCAAAATCCCAATTCGCATTTAATCCTAACCCGCCCCAAAGGTTTTGGCGGTTCACATCTAAGAAAAAACGACCATCTGCATTCATTGCTGCTCCCCAAAGCTGATGGGTTTGCACTCCTGCATAAATTTCGGGCAA
>JASMTR010000156.1:0-16106 GCA_041694175.1 Bacteroidales bacterium | reverse complement strand
TAAAAGATCACAAGTTAGTACTTAAATCATCACTATGATAGCATCTAAATAAAAGCTATCACCGTACCAAATTGGCTGAACAAACAAAATTATGTTTGATCATGGAAACACTTCTCAAATTCTAGATACTTATATCTAAAAGTTCTTCAAAAATAAAACATTTGCAATTTATTTTATCACTTGAAATGTTCTTTAAAAACTTATTTTTAATAAACTATTGTCTTTTTAAAAATTTCCTTTCAATTTAATTTATTCTTTATAAAAAGGCTCATTTTTTGGAAAATTTAAAAGCATATCACGATAATACTCATACTGCTTTTGTCTAAGTTCTATTTCTTTGGGTAGACCTTCACTCAAAGAGGAAGTTAAAGTGTCGAATTTATCTAGAATTGATACAATTCTTTCTTTTTCTGATAATGAAGGATTGGGAATTTTGATATTATTCAAATTTCGTTTGTTTAATTTTGGTTGAGCTGCACCAGAAATATAAGGTGTTAAATCAATACTATTTAAATATATTTCTACAAATCTTCGTTCCGCATAAGTATCAAATTTTAATACATGAGCATGATTATTTACCCAAGTTTTTCCACTAATACTAAATGCAATTGGAGTATTCCTAGCTAATAAATTTGCACCATCCTCTGAAATTAAAAGAAAATCACCATCAAAAATGAAGTCTTTAACATAATCAACAATTCCTGATGCACCATAATATGGTATTTCACCTGCTTCTCTTAGGGCACTAGTAATTGGTTTTCTTTTTGAATCTAAGTTCTCTGCCAATTCACCCAATGGCTTAAACTCAACTTCCCCATCTTCAAAAGTCAATAATTTATCTCTATAGTAAGTATATTGCTTTTTACGTGCTGTAAGCTCTGCTGTAAGCTCTGCTGTAAGCTCTGTAAAAGTATCGAGAATACGGACTATTTCTTTTTGGATTTGAAGCGATTTTTTAGAATCGTCAGGGCATGGAATTGGGACTAAAAGCCTTTCTTTAAGTTTATTAGAGCTTAAATTAGGCTGAGCACCACCTCCTGCTAAAATAAAAAGAAATTCTGCCTTTGTGAGAAGGAAATGATACAAATATCTATTATTCAGAATTTTATAGTTTGGTTCGAATTTCCCCACTCGTTGATTTAGATAAGCGGTTTCTTTGGAATTGTAATATCCGATTTTTCCTGTTGTTGCGCCTGACATGGCGATTAGTACATCACCATTTACAATTGAATAGTTTAAGGGGTTTCCTCTTGAATAATCTTCAGGGTTAAAATATTTCACATTGGATAAGTCAGCATTTTTTCCATCAATATTTGTAATTCGAATAATTGGTAGTCCTGACTCCTTAAATAAACTACTCTTAAAAGCAAAGCCATTTTGAAAACCACATACTTCTCCCAAGGGTTTCCACTCAACTTTAATATTATTTAATAGCTTTTCTAAAAAACTCATGCTTCAATTTCATTTACTATTAAATCAATATCAGCACGTAGCTTATCTATCTTCTCCACCGTTTTTGAAACCTTTTTGTTTAACTCAACTATATCAATTTTCACACGTGTATCTTCAGGTTCCACATAAGAACTTACGGATAGGTTATATTCGTTTTCACCAATTTTGTTGTTATCGATAGAAACTGCCACATGCAACACCTCTTCTTTGCTATCAAATAGTTCCATAACCTAAGCAATGTGTTTATCAGTCATTACATTGTTCTTGGTTACTTTTTTGAAGAAATCTTCACCACTCGCATCAATAAATTGGGTTTTATTTTCGGTTTTATGTTTGGAAAGTACCAGAAGGTTTACCGCTATGGATGTACCATAGAAAAGGTTAGGAGCTAAGGAAATTACACTTTCTACATAGTTATTATCTACCAAATATTTTCTAATCTTCTGTTCTGCACCGCCTCGATAAAAAATACCTGGGAAACAAACAATCGCTGCTCTACCTTTACTAGACAAGTAGCTCAAGGCATGCAATACAAAAGCAAAATCCGCTTTTGATTTTGGAGCAAGAACGCCAGCAGGTGCAAAGCGGTCATCATTAATCATGGTTGGGTCAGCATCACCAATCCATTTTACAGAGTAAGGAGGATTAGAAACAATGGCATCAAAGGGCTTTTCATCACCCAACTGAGGGTTTCTTAAAGTGTCTCCTAACACTAGATGAAACTTGTCGTAATTGATGTTATGCAAAAACATGTTCATACGAGCCAAGTTATAGGTGGTGTGGTTCACTTCCTGTCCAAAGAAACCTTCTTCAATAATGTGGTTATCAAAATGCTTTTTAGCTTGTAACAATAAAGAGCCAGAGCCTGCTGCTGGGTCGTAAATCTTGTTCACGGTTTTCTGACCGTGCATTGCCAACTGTGCAATGAGCTTAGAAACGTGTACAGGTGTGAAGAATTCACCACCCGATTTTCCTGCATTGGCGGCATAATTACCAATTAGAAATTCATAGGCATCACCAAATAGTTCTATTTCACTCTCTTCAAATTTTCCAAAATTCAGCTCTTCAACACCTTTAATAACAGATGCTAATCGACTGTTTTTGTTTTCAACGGTATTACCAAGTCGTGAACTAGTGGTGTCAAAATCAGCAAACAATCCTTTGATGTCTTGCTCCGATTGATAGCCATTTGCAGAACTTTCAATAGCGTCAAAAATGGCTTTTAAGTCAGTATTTAGGTTGGGATTGGTATTCGCTGATTTGGCAACATTTACAAACAACTGACTTGGGTACATAAAGTAGCCTTTTGATTTAACGGCATCATCTTTAATTTCCGCAGATATTTTATCATCCGCAAAACTTGCATAATCAATGCTATCATCACCGCCTTCAATGTAAATGGTGAAATTCTCGCTAATGAATCGGTAGAACAATGTGCCTAACACAAAATGCTTAAAATCCCACCCATCTACAGAGCCACGCACATCGTTGGCTATTCTCCATATTTTAGCTTGTAATTCTGCTCTTTGGTTTATGCTTGTCATTATTTGTTTTTTATTAAATCTTGTGGTTTAACTTCCAGTATTTCGGCAATCTCGAAAAGTATTTCAAGTCTCGGTTGTTGTCGGTTTTGAACATAGCCGTTTACCATATTGTAACTCTTTCCAAGTTTTTCAGCCAACCAAGTTTGTTTTATTCCTTTCTCTTCAAGTACTTCTTTTATTCGGTTCATGTCCGCATAAATTTAAGTCGCTAAAATAGCTCAAATTTTCCGCTTATCTCGTTTTTCAATATACATTTCGTTCGTTTCCTTGTTATTCTGTTAGAGCGAGGGCAAAGAAATAGGCTCTTTTGGTTTTTTGTGTTTGGCTTGTGGGTCGGCAAAAACCAAATGTGCTGTTTGTACGGCTGGCTTTTTGCATGTTGCACAACTAATATATACCAACAAATATAAAATTTTTAAAACAAAACACTAAAACAGCTAAAATTATTAAATAACTGTTTTACAATATTTTATAAGTTTACAAATGTTTACAAACAGAAGTAAACGTAAGTAGATGTTTATTTACCGAATACAAGTTCCCTCCTATTTCATCTTTGCACTGTCGTTTTGTTGCGGCACTGGTTTAGATAACCTAAATCGGTTTTATGTTTAACTTGTTCCGCCAAATGCGGAATCAAAAATTTTATATTATGAATAATTTACGTAACCAAGTTCAATTGATGGGAAGATTAGGTCAAGATCCAGAAATCATTAATTTAGATTCTGGTAAGAAATTAGCGAAATTCAGTTTAGCTACCAATGATTATTACACTACAGCCAAAGGTGAAAAGGTAGAAAACACCGACTGGCACAACATCGTGGCTTGGGGTAAAACAGCAGACATTATCGAAAATCACGTGATTAAAGGTCAAGAAGTGCTTATCGGTGGTAAGCTCACCACACGCTCTTATGAAACTAAAGAGGGTGAGAAGCGTTATGTAACTGAAGTGGTTTGCAATAATGTGGTGTTGACGCAAAAGTAGTCAGAGCGTTCAGAGCTCAAATTCAAAAGCTGCCACGCCCTTTTTAGGCACAGTTCAAGAAAGGTCTATTGTCGGACTCGCAGTGACTTGTTTTTTTTCATGTCATTGCGAGGAAGCCCGACGAAACAATCTTATAAATACAAACAGTGTCGTATTTTGGTTTTATTTGCAAGTCTAATTCAAATACTTTAAAATCTTAAATCACACTCATTTTTATTTACCTTAAAAGCTTGTTATTAAAGATAAAAAGTTTATTTTTGCACCCGTTTAATTTAAAACTATATTTATGAACCAGTACGAAACTGTTTTCATTTTGAATCCCGTTTTATCTGAAGACCAGATAAAGGAAACAGTCAAAAAGTTTGAAGATTACTTATCTTCAGAAGGTGCAGAAATGGTGCACAAAGAAGATTGGGGCCTAAAAAAAATGGCTTACCCCATCGAAAACAAAAAAAGTGGCTTCTACCACTTGCTAGAATTTAAGGTAAAACCTGAAACAGTCGATTCTTTTGAATTGATGATGAGACAAGATGAGCGCGTAATGCGTTTTTTAACTGTCAAGTTAGACAAGTATGCCGTAGAATGGGCAAGAGAACGCGTAAAACGAACTAAACAAAAAGCTTAAGTCATGTCAAAAATTGAAGAACAATCTAAAGAGAAAAACGAAGGCGAAATCAGATATCTGACGCCTCTCGATATAGAAACTAAAAGTAAAAAGCGTTTTTGCCGTTTTAAAAGAGCTGGTATAAAATACGTTGATTATAAAAATTCAGATTTCTTGATGGAATTTGTAAATGAGCAAGGTAAAATTTTACCTAGACGTTTAACCGGAACTTCTTTAAAATATCAAAGAAAAGTTGCTCAAGCAGTAAAACGTGCAAGACATTTAGCATTAATGCCTTATGTAGGTGATTTACTTAAATAAAACGAAATAAACATGGAACTTATACTAAAAAAGGACGTTGAAAATTTAGGTTTTACTGATGATGTGGTGACTGTCAAAAACGGCTATGGTCGTAATTTTTTGATTCCTCAAGGCTCTGCAGTATTAGCAACTTCTTCAGCCAAAAAAGTACTGGCCGAAAACCTTAAACAACGTGCACATAAAGAAGAAAAAGTGATTAAGGAAGCTAAAGAAGCAGCTTCTAAACTTGATGACTTAGAACTTAAAATAACTGCAAAAGCTGGCGCTGGAGATAAGCTTTTTGGTAGTATTACCAATGGTAATCTGAGCGAAGCTTTAGCTGATAAAGGTGTAGATATTGATAAGAAATTTATTTCTATACTTGGTGGTAACATCAAAAGATTAGGACAATATGAGGCTAAAATTAGATTTCACAGAGAAGTAGTGGCTGATTTTACGTTTGACGTTGTAGCAGAAGCTTAATTATTTATTCTTATTTATAGAATTAAACCTCGTCATTCGACGGGGTTTTTTTTACAAATTTTAATAGAGTATAGGAAACTTTTTTATTTTTAGTTAAATTGCCGTTTTACTCATATGCAATCACATACAACTTTAAAAGAACAAGAGCGTTTAAAGGCGTTGAAATCTCTTAATATTCTTGATAGCCAACCAGAGAAAGAATATGATGATTTAACAGAATTAGCCGCTTACATTTGTGACACACCTGTCGCTATGATTAGTCTGGTCGATAAAGACCGACAATGGTTTAAATCCAAAGTAGGAATTGACACCTGTGAAACAGAACGTAAGATTTCTTTTTGCTCACATGCCATTGAGCAACCTAACGAAATTTACGAAATACCAGACACTACCTCTCACGAGTTATTTCAAGATAACCCTTTCGTTGTAGAAAAAGGTGTTCAATTTTATGCTGGCGCTCCTTTAATTCATGAAAACGGACACGCCCTTGGTACGATTTGCGTCATTGATTTTAAATCTAAAACTTTATCTGATCAACAAAAGTTAGCGCTTAAAAATTTAGCCAACCAAGTTGTAAAACTCTTTGAACTCCGCTCTAAAAATGAAAATCTTAGAGAGACACAACGCAATCTCAAAGAGAAAAATACTCAACTTAGAAACTTTGCAGGTGTAGTTTCTCATGATATGAAAATGCCTTTGGCTAATATTATTGTGACCATTGATATTTTAAAAAGTAAATACAAAACAGTCTTAGACGAATCGGGTTTTGAATATCTCAACAATCTCAAGCAATCGGCTTTTAAAATGAGCGATTACATTAGCAATATCCTCACCCACTACGAAAGTGACGAAATAACAGAAAAGCAAGCTAAAGAAGAGGTTGACATACATGAACTTCTTGAAGATATTATTGAACTATTAGACGTTAACGATAATTGTGATATCAACCTTCCTGAGGATAATATGTTGCTAAAATGCAACAAAACAGCGGTAGAGCAAATTTTATTAAACTTGATTGGCAACAGCCTAAAATACAATGATAAAGACAAAATTATCGTTGATGTAGAGGTCTCTGAAGATGAAAGTTATTATTATTTCAGCGTCAAAGACAACGGAATTGGTATTCCAAAAGAAAAGCAAAAAGATATTTTTAAATTATTTTCTACCGTTGCAGAAAAAGACCGTCGCGGACAAAAAGGTAACGGCATTGGCTTATCAACTGTACGTAAACTGATTAATAACCTTGGTGGAAAAATTGACGTAGAATCTGAAAAAGGCGTTTACACTAAAATTTCGTTTAGTATCGAGAAATGTAGTTGAGTTTAGTCAGTTTACAATTACCAATACCTATCTTTGCCTAAACGCTTCTAAACCTGAATATGCAATTTTTTCGTCCAGAACTTTTATATGGATTATTGGTGCTTGCCATACCTATTATTGTTCATCTTTTTCAACTGAGAAAATTTAAAGCTGAGCCTTTTACCAATGTCGCTTTCCTTAAAAAACTCATCATTTCATCAAGAAAAAGCTCTAAGCTAAAAAAATGGCTGAGCCTTATCACAAGATTACTAATCATTACTAGTTTAGTTTTGGCCTTTGCGCAACCTTATTTTTCTGATACCAAAACAGCTATTCAACAAAAACAAATTGGTATTTTTATAGATAATTCATACAGTATGGCTTTAAAAGGACAAAACACTTCTCTGTTTGAAAAAGCCAAAGATGAGTTACTAAAAGCGCTTCCTGATAATGAAAACTTCAACATCGCCACACATGACCAAAATTTACGCAACTTAAACACTGGCGATTTTAAATCCTGGCTTTATGATTTGAAATACAGCCCAATAAGTTTAGATTTAAAAGCTATACTTACCAAAACTCAAAGCTTATATGAAGCTAAAAATAATCAGCTGAACGAACTTGTTATTTTATCTGATTTTCAATATTTTAAAGATACAAACACCTTAAATCTTGAAGATGAATACAATTATCACTTTGTGCAATATCAACCTACTGAACAAATCAATTTTAGTATTGATACAGCCTATCTTAAAACCTCAGTAGAACAAAAATCACTGATGTTCAAGGTATCGGCATCTCGCCAAACCACACAAAGTTTGCCAGTGTCTTTGTATGATGACAAAACTTTACTCGGTAAATTCAGTTTAAATTTTGAAGATGAAACTGAAAAAATCTACAGCTTCGATATCGAGCAAATTCAAATTTTAAAAGGTCGAATTCAAATTGACGATGCCAGTCTGTATTTTGACAATAAACTCTTTTTTTCCATAGCTGAACCAGAAAAAATTAAAGTCTTAGTTATTTCAAAACAGCCTTCCCCCTATTTAGATAAAATTTACAATACAGAAAGATTCGACTACAAACAAATCCTTATTAACAACTTAGAATACGCCGAAATCAGTCAAGCCGATGTGGTTATTCTCAATGAGCTTCAAAACATCCCAAACGCTTTAAAAATTAGTTTAAAAAATCATACAGTTGAAAATAAAGTTTTGGGTATTATTCCCGCAAAAGAAATTGACTTAAACAGTTACAATAATTTGTTTTCTGATTTAAGTTTAAGGCCATATTCAGAAATTAATTCTAATCAAATTAAACTGACTGCTATTGCCTTTGAACACCCTCTTTTTGAAAACGTATTTACACAAAGTATTCAAAATTTTGACTACCCTAGTTTTGATTCTTATTACAGAAGTTCAAGTCTGCAAAAAGCTTTAGCCTTTAGTAATGGTTTAGCCTTTTTAGAATCTCAAAATAATATTTTCAGATTCAATGCCGCCATTCAAGACAATTCAAATTTTAAACAATCGCCATTAGTGGTATTAAGTTTTTATAATCTGGCCTTGCAAGCGCAAAATAAAGCTCAGTTGTATGCAGAAATAGGACAGTCTTATCAACTTAATATCAAAACTCAACTCAATTCTGATGAAGTTTTAAGTTTGTCTCAAGGTGAATACAAATTCATTCCTAAACAAAACACCAAAGGACAAAACATTACACTCGAATTTGATAAAAACCCCAATGCGCCTGGACATTATACCATTATCAATCCGCAAAATGATACCTTAAGCCAATTGGCTTTTAATTTGAACCGTAAAGAAAATCAATTCAATTATTTAGATGTTTCTAACATTAACAATGTTAAAAGCTATGACAGCTTTATAGCTTATGCTCAAAACTGGTCTGAAAGTCAAATCCAAAAAAGTTTATGGCAATGGTTTATTGCTTTTGCATTGATATTTATGATTATTGAATTACTTTTGTTGAGATTTATTAAATAAGACTTTATGAGATTGCTTATCAAATCGGCAAAGATTATCGACCCCAAAAGTCCTCATCACCTTAAACAAAAAGACGTTTTTATTGAAGATGGCATTATTAAAGCCATTAAAAACAAGATTGATCAAAAAGCTGATAAGCAAATTGCATTTAAAAATCTTCACTTATCCCAAGGATGGTTTGACCCGTCAGTATCTTTTGGCGAGCCTGGTTTTGAAGATCGTGAAACACTTCAAAACGGCTTAGATACAGCGATGAAAAGCGGGTTTACAAGTGTGATTTTAAACCCAAATACAGATCCTGTTATTGATAATGCCGCGTTGGTGCAATATTTGAAAACCAAAACTCAAAACCACATCGTCAATGCCTTAATTTCTGGATCACTCACAGAACAATCAAAAAGCCAACAACTTGCAGAATTATTTGATATGCATCAACACGATGCCGTAGTGTTCGGCGATTATAAAAAAGGAATTCAAAATGCCAATCTACTCAAATTGGCTTTGCAATATACCAAAGGTTTTAAAGCTTTAGTTCAAGTTTTTCCGATTGAAAACAGCCTGAGCGAAAATGCACAGATGCACGAAGGCGACATCAGCACAAGTCTCGGCTTAAAAGCGCTACCACGAATGGCCGAAGTGATTCAAATAAAAAGAGATTTAGACCTATTAAGATATACCGATTCTAAAATTCATTTTTCTTGTATATCTACTGCAGAATCTGTTGAAATTATTAAAGAAGCTAAAAAAGAAGGTTTGGATGTGACTTGTAGCGTAGCTATTTCAAATCTAATTTACACAGATAAAAAGTTAGAAGACTTTGATACCAAATTTAAAGTTTGGCCACCATTAAGAGAAGCTCAAGACCAAAAAGCTTTGATTAATGGACTTAAATCTGGCGTTATAGATATGGTAACAACAGACCATCAACCACTTAATATCGAACTCAAAAAAACAGAATTTGAACACGCCGCTTTTGGCAGTATAGGTTTAGAGTCTGCTTTTGGTGTTTTAAACAAAAAACTTGGTTTAGAGCAAAGTATAAACTATCTAACCCGTGGAAAAACACGTTTTAATCAACTGCTTTCTTCAATAGAAGTCGGACAAAATGTTGAACTCACCTTGTTTAATCCTGATGTAAATTGGACGTTTTCAGAAACTGACATTGTTTCAAAATCAAAAAATACCATTTGCTTAGGGGAAAAAATGAAAGGAAAAGCTTTAGGTATTATTAATAAAAAACAATTTTATGTCTCAGAATCCTAAAGGAAAGT
Organism: Bacteroidales bacterium; assembly: GCA_041694175.1. Lineage (GTDB taxonomy): Bacteria > Bacteroidota > Bacteroidia > Flavobacteriales > Flavobacteriaceae > Psychroflexus. Next base: position 6,168 of record JASMTR010000156.1, on the reverse strand, counting down.
CAGCCGCTATTGTTGCTTATTTTACAATTATAGGCAGCATAATTGCTATCTTTATGAATTCTGAAAAGCGCCACGAATTTGCTCGATTTCACATTCGTCAAGCTTTTGGCATTCATTTTATTTTTATTGTTTTTGCGCCTTTGGCTACTGGATTTAATAATTGGATGATTACCTTTTCTTTATATATATTTTATATCGTGCTTTGGTTTTTTGGTTTTTTTAGTGCAATATCCAACAAGTCTCAACCCATTCCAATTTTAGGCAACTTATTTCAAAAAATTTTTAAAGCTTTATAAATGACAACAAAAGATTTAAGCTTAACTCATCTCATTAAACCTTCAAATCTAAGCCAGCCATCACCACTCATCTTAATGCTCCACGGTTATGGCAGTGATGAAAAAGATTTGTTTGCCTTTGCTGAATATCTTCCAGAACAATACACCGTCATTTCTGTAAGAGCACCTTATCCAATGCAACCGATGGGTAATGCTTGGTACGCCATTAACTTTGATGCCGATGCCAATAAATTTAGTGATACAAAACAAGGCATTGAATCTAGAGAAAAAATCAATTTCTTTATTTCTGAAGCGGTTGAAGCCTACAATATCAACCCAGAAAAAGTGACCTTATTTGGCTTTAGTCAAGGTACAATTTTAAGTTTTGCCACGGCTCTAACCTATCCACATTTGGTCAAAAACGTGATTGGCTTAAGTGGTTATATTGATAAAAATATGATTGAATTAGCTGATAGTGATGCTCTAAAAAATCTTGAAGTGTTTAGTTCACACGGTACTGTAGATCAAGTTATTCCAGTAGAATGGGCAAGGAAAACTCCTGGTATTTTAAAATCTTACGGAATAGACTGTGAATTTATAGAATTCCCTATCGGCCACGGCGTTAACCAAGAAAATTTTGAAGCGGTTCTAAATTGGTTAAAAAAGCATTGAAATAGACTTTTTTATTTACGCTTCTACTTTTCATTAACGACAATATCAATCTGAATTAACAGATGAAGATTCTTTAAACATTTTGCTAATCACTATCACGTGTGGAAAAGTAACCGCTGCTAAGAATGAAAACAATAAGGCTTCTAAAACTTGCGATCCCTTTAAAGTAAAATATAAAATACCTAAACCTAAAATAGAGGCTACCCAATACCAAAAGGCTTTTTTAAGATATTTTAAAATAGTGATTTGATCAACTTTACCATAAATAAATTGAATTTGATCATTTAATGATGGAATACTATGCCACAGCACAAAATAAATGGAAAACGCCCATATCAAATCTGTAACTCTAAATATTATGGCTAAAACTAAAAGGTATAAAAGTTGTTCGGCCAGTTGTGATTTAAAGTTTTTTAAGCTAAAGTAGAAATAAGTTCCAATAGCAATTAAAACTATTCCCAAAACGATCAGCAAATCATTTATAAAGTCTAGGTTGTAATAAACATCACTAATATTTGAAATAATATTTTCAACTTCAACTTGGTGAAACATAAAAATCAAACCAAAAATCACACATCCGTAAGAGAATTCAAATGTAAATTTTAAAAATTTAGAGCTTTGTTTAAGAATATGTTGCCAATGCTGCTCTCCAAAGTGGTAAGCACTTAACAAAACAAAACAAAAAAGGGCGATTGATGGAAAAAAAGTAAAGAATAAAGCAAAAAATAACACAATTGTTAAATAAACACCAATTAATCTATATAAAGAACTGTTTATTAATGTTTTATAAGACTTATTAATAATTACGATATCGTTTGCGCCGTGAAAAATACCAAAACTCAAGATTAAAAATAAGCCCAATAAATAAAGACCTTCTGAAGGAAAATACGAATTAAGCCATAAACTCAAAAAACTCAATACTATAGAATAATGATAAATTTTCATTTGTTTAATTAAATAGGTTATAAAATTAAACAAAAATTTGATGTAAAAAAATATTATTGTTTAGTATTAACTAAATTTGATTAAACAAAACTAAATTTAAATACTATGAGAACTTTACTATTTTTAAGTGAAATTTCAAAGATTGCAACTGACGATTATGTTGGTTTTACCTTCTTTGTAGGAAGTATGGCTATGTTAGCCGCTTCAGCCTTTTTCTTTTTATCATTAAGTCAATTTGATAAAAAATGGAGAACTTCGGTATTAGTTTCAGGACTAATAACCTTTATTGCAGCAGTTCATTATTTCTACATGAGAGACTACTGGGATGCATTTGCAGAATCGCCCACTTTTTTTAGGTATGTGGATTGGATTTTAACTGTGCCCTTAATGTGTGTTGAGTTTTTCTTAATCCTCAGAGCAGCAGGTGCTAAAAAATCTTTAATGTGGAAGTTAATATTCTGGTCAGTCGTGATGTTAGTTACAGGATACTTTGGCGAAGCAGTTGCTGTGGGTGACCCAACTATGCAATGGATATGGGGTTTAATCTCAGGTATTGCTTACTTCATTATTGTTTATATTATTTGGTTTGGTGAAGCAAAAAGGTTGGCCGTTTCTGCTGGTGGTAATGTACTGACAGCACATAAGGTTTTATGTTGGTTTGTATTAGTTGGATGGGCCATATACCCGTTAGGTTATATTTTAGGTACTGAAGGTGGTTTATTTGGAGCTCAGCTTGTTTCAGATATAGACGCTGCCCAACAAGCTATGAATGTGGTTTATAATATAGGTGATGCAGTCAACAAAATTGGATTTGGTTTAGTGGTTTACTCTTTGGCAGTGAACTCTTCTAAATAATGTTTTTGTTGTTTGATTTATTGACAAGCTTCAAGTTCTTCTTGGAGCTTGTTTATTTCATAATCTTTTTGCTTTAAAATCTTTTGACCATTGATATAGATAAACAAACTCATAAGTAGGGCAAAGAAAAACAAAAACATAAATATTTTCTCTCTCATTAAACCTCTATCTGTAAATTATCATAAGCCAAATAAATATTTTCTGGAAGTTTTTTTTGTACCTCCTCGTGAAATCCCATTTTGTGACTGATATGAGTAAAATAAGCACGTTCAGGCTTGATTTCTTCTACAACTTCAAGTGCTTCATTTAAATTGAGATGTGTGTGGTGGGATTCTTCTCTTAGCGCATTTAAGACTAAAACTTTCACGCCTTTTAATTTTTCCATAGATTCTTTAGGAATGGTTTTGGCGTCAGTAACATAAGCAAAATCATCTATTCTAAAACCGTAAACTTGAAGTTTACCGTGATAAACATTGATGGGAATAACTTCTTTTTTACCAATTTTAAAAGGTGAGTCATCAATTGTATTAATATCTAATGTCGGTGCGCCAGGGTATTTATTTTCAATAGCAAAAACATATTCAAATCTTTTCTTTAACTCATTCAATACTCTTTGGTGAACATAGATTGATATATCGCCTTGTCTAAAATAAAACGGCCTGACATCATCAATTCCAGCCACATGGTCGTTGTGTTCGTGTGTGAATAAAATACCGTCCAGTCTATCAATAGGATTGGCTAGCATTTGTTGTCTAAAGTCAGGACCACAATCAACCACGTAGGCGTAATCGCCCCATTCTATAAGGATAGAAACTCTAAGCCTTTTATCTTTTGGGTCATCACTTAAACAAACAGGATGTCGACTTCCTATAACTGGAATCCCTTGCGAAGTGCCTGTGCCTAAAAATGTAACTTTCAAAACCCTTATTTTTTCACAAAAATAGGGATTATTTTTTGTAAGCTTAGCCAATTAATTATCTTTGTTTGTAAATAAAATTTACACATCTAAATCAACAATAATGGCAGTTTCAATTGAGGGTGATCAAGAATTTGACAAAGTTCTTTCCATCAAAAACAAAGCTTTAAGACTCAACCTTAACAAAAACATTTACGGCACATTTGCAGAAATTGGTGCAGGTCAAGAAACCGTGAGGAATTTTTTTAGAGCTGGTGGTGCTAGTGGTACAATTGCTAAAACGATGAGTGCTTATGACAAAGATTTTAGTGATGCCATTTACGGTACTGAACCCGATAAGCGTTACGTTACCGAAAACAGACTAAACAAAATGCTCGATCACGAGACGCGACTTATTGAAGAGCGTATCATTAGACGTAAGCATCCTGAAAAGCTTTTTTTTACATACGCCAATACGGTTACCACAATAGATTTTGCTAAAAAATACAAAGGTCACGGTTGGGTTGGTATCAAATACCAAGTTAAACCTGACGAAGCATACAATAAAATTGTTTTACACATCAGGTTTAAAGAAAATGACGCCAAACACCAACAAATTACGCTTGGCATTTTAGGCGTAAATTTAATATATGCGGCGTATTACAATCACGATAGTGCACGTAGTGTGTTGAGAAATCTTTACAACCATCTTGATAAAGACCAACTTGAAATTGACACGATTAATTTTTCAGGTCCACGTTTTAAAAATGTAGATAACCGTTTGATGAGTTTGCAATTGGTCAAAAACAATATGACTGATGCTGTAATGTTTGCTCCAAACGGAAATAACGTCTTACCAGCAAGTGTGCTTTACAAAAAAAATATTTTGGCATTAAGAGGAAGTTTTCGCCCTGTGACTAAAGTCAATATGGATATTTATGAAAATTCTTTAGAGCTTTTCCAGAATGAAAGAAAAGTTAGTGAAAAACATACACAAGTGGTTTTTGAAATCACCTTATCTAACTTAAAAGCTGAAGGAGAAATAGATGAAGCGGATTTTCTAGACCGTGCAGACTTGCTTTGCAATCTTGGTCATACCGTAATGATATCTAATTTCCAAGAATACTACAAACTTGTTGAATACTTCTCAAATTACACCAAAGAGCGTATGGGTATTGCTATGGGTGTTAACAATCTTGTCGATGTTTTTGACGAGCGTTATTACAGAGATTTGAGCGGTGGTATTTTAGAAGCTTTTGGTAAACTCTTCTTTAAAGATCTTAAAGTTTATCTATATCCTTATAAGAATCAAGATACAGGAGAAATTACCAACAGCGAAAATCTAAAAGTTCATCCTAGAATGAAAGAATTGTACAAGTTCTTTAAAAATAACGGCAGAGTGGTTGATATTGAAGATTATGATGAAGAAAATTTAGGTATTTTCTCGAGAGAAGTGCTTCAAATGATAGCTGATGGCGAAAAAGGTTGGGAAAGTAAATTACCTAAACAAACTGCTGAAATGATAAAAAATCAAAAACTCTTTAAACGGGATTATAAAAAAGTTCAGCAATCTAATTTTTAAAACAGAGCTAATTTAATTATTATATTTCAATTATCGATTTAAAAGTCTATACAAAACTGGAATAAAATACAAACTCACAAAAGTACCAATAAACAAACCGCCAATTACAGAGAGTGCAAGAGGTTTTTGTAAATCTGCACCCAAGCCAGAAATAAACAAAAATGGTAACAAAGCAAGTATGGTAGTCAATGATGTCATCAGTATGGGTTTTAAACGCATAATACCAGCTTTTTGTATAGCTTCATCAACTTCTAAACCTGATTGACGTAATTTATTAATGGTGTGTATTTTAATGATACTGTCATTAATCACTATGCCAGCCATAACCACAATTCCTATACCAGTCATAACATTTAAACTGCCACCAAAAAGCCAAACCAACAGTAAAGCACCGCCAATATTTATGGGTATTTCAGTAAGTATAATTAAAGGTTGAAGCAATGAATTAAACCAAAAATTGCCACTTGGTTTTTCGTTTAAAAAATCTAACTATAGCTTTTTACTCAATAAACAAGCCAAAGACTACAGTTTACTCCTATTGCTTGTTGTCTTATTTATTTATATTATCACATCAAGTTTATTTGAAAGTTTTACTCAACCTTTCATTATTTTAAGTGTGATTCCTATAAGTTTTATTGGCGTATTTTTAGGTTTTTACCTTTTTGATTTCAACTTTGACCAAGGTGGTATGGCTTCTTTTTTGTTGTTGAGTGGAATCACCGTCAATTCAAGTATTTACCTTATCAATGCTTATAACGCTTATAATAAAAGAAATATCGATAGTTTTAGTACTTATTTAATGGCTTTTAAAAGTAAAATATTTCCTATTATGTTGACAATAATATCTACAATTTTAGGATTTATACCTTTTGTAAAAGACGGTCAGGATGAGGTGTTTTGGTTTGCCCTCGGATATGGTACCATTAGTGGTTTAATCTTTTCTA
>JASMTR010000155.1:0-14522 GCA_041694175.1 Bacteroidales bacterium | reverse complement strand
TATTAAAACTGATAAAGATAAAATAGTGGTTAACGATTACTACCAAACTAATGTTCCAGGTTATTATGCTATTGGTGATGTTACACACGGACCAGCTTTGGCTCACGTTGCCTCTGCAGAAGGCATTTTATGTGTTGAAAAAATTGCTGGTGAAAAAGTAGAACCGATTGACTATGGCAATGTTCCAGGGTGTACGTATTCAAATCCAGAAATTGCAAGTGTCGGGATGACCGAAAAGCAAGCTAAAGACGCTGGCTACGATATTAAAGTTGGTAAATTCCCTTTTTCAGCTTCTGGAAAAGCTAGTGCAGCTGGCACTAAAGACGGTTTCGTTAAAGTAATTTTTGATGCCAAATATGGCGAATGGCTTGGTTGTCATATGCTTGGTGCAGGAGTAACTGACATGATTGCTGAAGCTGTTGTTGCTCGTAAATTGGAAACGACAGGCCATGAAGTCTTAAAGGCTATTCACCCTCACCCTACTATGAGTGAGGCTGTTATGGAAGCGGTTGCTGATGCTTATGGGGAGGTTATTCACTTATAATACTAATTTTTCCAAGGGATTTAAATCCCTTGGAAATTGTGTTTTCAAAAATTTCTTTATAAAATTAGGTTTTTATAATCTTTAGTGCCTTTATATTATGTAATGATTATAAGTTAACTCGACATAAAGGTAAATCAGTTATTGTTATATGAACCCTTTACGTAGCAAAACGCTATTTTATATTCTGCTCGGGCTTTGGTTTATTATAGATTTAATTCAAATCTCTACAACTGGTATAAAACACGATGAAGCCTACTATTATGTTTGGGGTCAATATTTAGATTGGGGGTATTTTGATCATCCGCCAATGGTGGCGGTTTTAACCTTTCTTAGTGATTTATTTTTCGACGGTTTGTGGTCTATTAGATTTTTTAGTACACTAATACACACCTTTACCGTTTGGTTCATTTGGCAGACTTTAGATGATAAATTAAAACAAAATACAACCCAAGTTCTGTACTTTTTTGGATTAGCCTTTAGTTTACCTATGTTTTCTGCTTATGGTTTTATTACCACTCCTGATAGTGTTTTACTCTTCTTTTTTGCAGCTTTTACCTGTGCGTTTAAAAATTTTTTGAGCCGACAAAAAACTTCAGATATATTTTGGCTAGCCATAGCTGCTACTGGTATGATATATAGTAAATATCATGCTTTTTTGATTTTGTTTTTATTCATGGTGGCGCATTGGAGACTTATCAAGCAGAAACGGTTTTGGTATCTATTTTTAATGGTTTTTATACTTGTCTTGCCGCATTTTGTTTGGTTGTATCAAAACGAATTTATTTCATTTAAATATCACCTCATTGAGCGTTCTCATGGTTTTAATATAAAATATATTTTAGAGTTCATCCCAGGACAGTTTGGCGTTTTAAACCCCTTATTCTTAAGCTTATTTTTGATTTTACTTTTCAAGAAGCAAGCAAACAATAGTTTTGAAAAAACAATGCGATTTGTAGGTGTTGGTATACTTATATTTTTTGCTTTAATGACTTTTAAAGGTCGAGTTGAAGCCCATTGGACAACTGTAGTAAGTATTCCTATAATTTATGTGGTATTTCCTTATTTGCTCCAACTGTCTAAGTCTAAAAAAAATATAAAATTTGTGGTTGCAGGTTTTGTAGGCTTAATTTTAGTAGCAAGAGTTTTGATTGCTCTTGATAAGCTTCCCGCAGAGAATTTTGATGATAATAAAATAAGTTATTATCAAAACATGAATGATTTTGTTGAAGGCAGAGCTATAATATTTAGAGGTTCTTTTCAAGAACCAGCTACTTATTATTATGCAAATTCTGATGCTAAAGTAGCCAATAAACCTTTTTATAGAAAACGTCACACCCAATTTGAATTATGGGGGTGGCAAAATAGATATCTCGGCCAAAAAGCCTTTATCGCTGTTCGGTTTTCAAATCAAGCTCCTGAGCATAAATACAGAGGAGAAAATTATAAAGGTTGGTTTGTGGATTATTATCAAGATTCAAGGTTTATTGAAATAAATTACAACCTCAAAAACAAAACTCTCCAAAAAGAAAAAATCTATGATATTGAGTTTGATATTTCAAACACCTCTGATATTGATTTTCATTTTAATGATAAACAGATGCCTCTCTACGTTCATATTTCTTTTATTAATGACGACCCAACAAAGTTTGATTCCTACCGATTAAAACTAGCACAACTCAAGACCTTAAAAGCAGGCGAAAGCAAAACTATAAGCACTCAATACACAGTTCCAAAAACACTGAACACTCAAAGTTATAATTTCACCATAAATATCTATTCAAAACTTGGCTTTACTACTAATTCTAAGGATACTACAGTAGAAATTAAGAATTAGGTAAGTTTAGTATTTCTACTATCCTCAATAACTTCTAATATTTTATCAGAATTTGATACCCAAAAAGTTATTTTTTCTCCAGATTTAACTTTTAACCTAACACTTTTTAAAAGACCAAAGAGTTTTACTTTTTTTACACTTTCAATCTCATCTAAACTGAGTTTAATGATATGATTTTTTACATTCCATTTACTATTGAGTAAAATTAATTTACTCTCTCTTATTAAGAGTTTACTGTAAAATAGCATGAAATATTTTCTCATGTAAATGGTCGATACAAAGTCTTGTTCTCCAAAATGTCTTTTTATGTAGTAGCTGTCTATACCTGGCTGAATGAAAAGTACTTGTGAAAAACCAATGACAAAGCTCAAAAACAGAGCGTGATCTAAACTTTCCTTAAAAACATAAACATATACTAAGTAGGTGAAAGCAAAAGCAGAGCATAACATGATTAGTCTGGGCAACCAATTTACTCTCAACCTAAATTTATTAGCCATTTAGAAAAAACTAAAATGGTAAGTCATCATCAGGGTCTTCTTCGTTAAGGTCGTCAACAGGTTCAAACTGATCTGCCGGAGGTATTGAGTTTTCTTGATTTTGACTTTGGTCTAAACGCTCTATTCGCCAACCTTGGATAGAATTAAAATATTTTGTTTCACCTTGTGGACTCACCCATTCTCTACCTCTGAGGTTGATACCTATTTTTACATTTTCGCCTACTGAAAATTTATCTACTAATTCCGTTTTGTCTTGAATAAATTCAATGTTTATGAATTGTGGATATTGCTCTTCAGTAGTAATCACCACTTCGCGTTTACGAAAACCATTACTTCCGTATTCTTTGGTTTGTCCAATTACTTTTATTTTACCTTCTACTTCCATATTTTATAAATTTTTTGATAATAATATACACCAAGCTGCAAAGTTATCATCTCCTTTTAAATATTCATGAGCTTTTTGATGTAATCCTAACGCGTCAGAATTATTAATATATTCAGTTAAATGTTCATTTTTCAAAAACTCTTCAATTTGATGATTTCCTGGAATATTTTCAATATTACCAAGTTTACCTAAATCATTTCCTGTTAAAACTTCACTATTTTTAATTTGCATTGGTATTTGATCAACACCAATACCAAGTTTTGATAATGGTTTAGGGACTTCAAACATCCCTCTATTAGCTCTAGAATACCAACTGCCGCCCATTCTAGCCACTTGATCAATTTCATACTGGTCTATTTCGCCATTTTTGTCTAAAATAGACTCTGCAATATGTAGTTTTACCACTTCAGAAATGATCAAATTTCCAGCGCCACCATTTTGACCCAATTCAATAATTTCATTAACCTTACATTCAAATTGTACAGGAGATTCTTTTACACGATAGGGTTTAACTACATCAGATTTAAGCATGGTTAATCCACTTTTTTCAAACTCATTTACATCTTCTGCATATTCTGTGCTAGACAATGACATTTGCTGAACGATATCGTAATTGACAATATTGATAACAACTTCTTTAGTCTTCTTACAATTTTCAAGTGTATGTTTTGTAGTATTATTTCTTACTCGTCTGGCTGGTGAAAAAATCATTATTGGCGGATTCGCACTAAACACATTAAAAAAACTATATGGAGATAAGTTTGGTGTACCATTTTTGCTAAGTGTACTTGCAAAAGCAATAGGCCTTGGGCCAACTGCGCCAAGTAAATAGGCATGTAATTTAGGGGTTTCTAATTCAGAGGGTTTGTAACTTTTCATTTTAAAAATTATCATACAAAGTTAAAATATTCACCTTAAGATAAAGCACGGAAACCATAAATTTCTATTATAACTTAATTTAAACTATTGTTTTAGTTAAACTAATATATTAGTTATATTTGCTAAAAATCATGTTATGAAGCTTGTTTTTGTTAGTGTTTTATTATTTATAATCTTTAATATTAAAGCTCAAAAAATTAAAGATTATGTAGACTTAGGTCAATATAATCTGGCTATTGAAGCCTATTCTAAGCTTGAAAATCCTAGTACATCAGATCAATTGTTAGTTGCAAATGCTTATTGTTCAAAAGGAATGTACAAGCTATGCAAGGACAACTATAATCAGGCTTTAAAGAAAACAAAACCTGATGAATATCTGACTTCAAAATTTCAATATGCTAGACTTTTGCAAGGCCAAAATAGCTTAATAAGAGCAGATAGCCTTTACACAAGTTTACTTAAAATAATGCCTGAGCACGCAGAGATTTTATACCAAAAAGGTGAAATTGCAAAGGCTTTAAACAAACCTGCATATCATCAATTTTTTCTCGATGCTTTGCTATATGATGCTAAACACATTAAGGCTGCACATGAGGCTAGCCGATATTTTATGGAAGTTGATAATTTAAACTTGGCTAAAAGTATTTGTGAAAAAACACTAGACCTTGTCCCAAACACCCCTAGATTAATCAACCTGATGGCTCAAATTTATTACCGTGAAAAACAATGGCAAAAAAGTTTAGAATTTATTCAATTTTTAGAATCATTAAAGTCCGACCTTCCAAAATTTATTTATCAAATTAAAGGCAACAATTACCTCAATCTTCAGCAACACCAAAAGGCAGTTATTGCTTTTAAAACAGCTTTTGTTTTAGATAACAAAGACGCAGAGTTATGTTTAAAAATAGCAGAAACCTATTTGTTTTTAAATGAAAATAATAAAGCTAGACGATACTTGATGCGCTATGAGCTGTTGCGAGACACCTCAATGTGGGAGTTTAACTATCTATTAGGAAAATATTATTTAGAAAAACAAGATTATAGAATGGCTTATATGCAATTTGAAAAGTCTTATGACGAAAATATAAACCACGAAGCCTCTCAGTATTTTAGGGCTGTGGCCGCCGATAATTTTATGGAAGACAAGTCAAAGGCTTTAGATTACTACACCAACTATATAGAAACTTACGAAGATGAAAAAAATGCTATATACTTTGATGTAGCCGTTAGACGTGAAACAGAACTTCGCAGGGAATTGTTTATGAAAGATTGAATTTAAAATCTATTCATTATCTAGTTCTTCAGCCAACTCATCTGTTATTTCTAAAGTGTGATAGACATTTTGAACGTCGTCATCTTCTTCAAATTTATCGATTAAATCTATGATTTTTTTTGCTTGATCTAACTCTAATACTGTCGTGTTTAATGGAATACGTTGAAGTTCAGCATTTTTTGGTTCAATATTGAGTCTTTCTAAGGCTTCACTCATTTTTCCAAAGTCGTTAAAATCAGTGTAAACGACGAGTAAATCTTCATTATTTTCTACTTCGGTTGCACCAGCTTCTATCAGCTCTAGTTCTAATTCCTCCCTATCGACCTCAAGACTTTCTTTATATATTAAAAAAACTCCCTTTCTATCAAACAAAAACTCAAGTGAGCCATTAGTGCCTAGACTTCCGCCGCCTTTAGTAAATATAGAACGTACGCTTGCTACTGTCCTATTAATATTATCTGTAGTACACTCCACAAAAATAGCAATACCGTATGGTCCGTATCCCTCAAAAGTAACGATTTCGTAATTATCAGCATCCGCACCACTGGCTTTTTTAATCGCTCGTTGTATGGTGTCTTTAGGCATATTGACACCTTTTGCATTGGCAACGGCATTTCGCAAGGCTGGGTTAGTTTCGGGATCTGGTCCGCCGTCTTCTTTTACAGCAACAGTTATTTCTTTAATTGCTCTAGTGAATTGCTTTGCTCGTTTTTTGTCTTGGGCTCCTTTACGGTGTTTAATATTAGCCCATTTACTATGTCCAGCCATCTGTGAAATAATATTTTAATAAAATAAATGTTATATTGGTAATTTTAATTGAGACTCAAAAATAAATATTTTTAATGACTTCAAACTAATTCTATAACCACATGAATTTTATTTCCGAACTAAATCGTAAAGCTATCTTGAGCTTTGAGCGTTTTCCTATCACATTAATTTGGGTTGTGCTGGGAAGTTTTTATTTAATAGGCATTTATGGAATTGATGATTTTGACCTTATTCAACAAAATGAAAGCCTAAATTTGGTTTTAGTTTTAGGTGTTTCTTGGTTGATAGGCAGTCAATTTTTATCTGAAGCATTACAGCATAACACTTTAAACCGATTTGTGTTTAAGCTTTTTGTTGTTTTAGGTCTTGCTTTATTTTATTATTATTTGGAATTTTTAGAAGCTGAAACCTCAGATACGGGTTATGGGCGTTGGGCTTTACTGCTTTTAGCAGGCCATGTTTTCGTGATTTTTGCTCCGTTTATCAAAACTTGGCATAAGCACAAATTTTGGAATTATTTAAAATCTATAATTATCGCTCTTGTGAGAAGTGGCTTATATGCTGTAGTTCTATATGTGGGCTTAGCTATTGCTATATCAGCATTGGAGCTTTTGTTTGACATTGATTTCAACAGCTATATCTATTTACAAACATTTATTTTTTGCTTAGGTATTGTCAATACCTTTGTGTATTTAAGTGATTTTCCCAAACTAGATGAACTCGATATCAAGGTCAACTTTAATAAGGCTAGCGAAGTGCTAATTTTATATATTCTTATGCCATTAAGTTTATTATATATTTTAATCGTTTATGCTTATGCTTTAAAAATTTTGATAGATTGGGAGTTACCAAGAGGTTCCGTAACTTATCTTATTACAGCTTTGAGTATATTAGCATTTGTGATTCATATTGCTATTGAGCCTGTGCGCAAAACGCATAAATCTAAGTTTATTCAAAAGTTTTTTCCTCTTTATTTTTATGCGATTTTACCACTTATACCTCTACTCTTTATTGCTCTATATAAACGCATAGCAGATTATAATTTTACAGAATTACGTTATTTAGGACTAGTTTTAGCTGTTTGGATTACAGGTATGTTAGTTTATATGATTGTTTCTAATAAAAAAGCCTTGAGTTTGTATGCTAAATCAATGTTTCTACTCATTTTACTATCCACATTTGGACCTTTGTCAGCATTTAAAATTTCTGTCAACGCTCAATTTTCTGAGCTAGGTGAACTTATGCGAAATCTTGAAAATAAGCCAGAAAAATCATTTACTGCTGAAGAATATAATAGGTTTGAAAGTATTGTGAAATACCTCAACAATCGCAATGCTATAGCAAAAACAGAAGCTTATTTCGGGTTTAATCCAAATGAGGTTTTTTCAGAAGCTAATACCTATAAAATGCCAAGAAAACTCGTTGACACTTTAGGGATTAAGGTTCTTAAATCTGATATCAAAAACACTAATGTTTCCAAAAATTATGTATTGAAAAGTTTTGAACCTAATTATGCTGTTGATATTTCGGATTATAATCATTTTACAGAATTGTCCCTCGTTAATAAAGTCAAAGAAAACAAAGCTTTACAACTTCAATTTAACGACATCAACATCATTACTTTTAGATATTACGGCGAGGTTTTGTTTGAAACCAATATGACTTCTCATTTAAAAACTATAGCTGAAAAATACAACTATATCAATGAAGCTTCTCAAGAAGAGTTTACTTTTAGATTTAAAAATGAAAAAGGAGATTTTTTAATTATTTTTAAAGAGTTTCGTTACAACTATCAAGATGAAAAAATTAAAATTTTAAACGCAAAGGCTATGCTGTTTTACCGAACTTATGAGCAGTTAGAACTACCTTAGGAGTTGCATAAGCTTAATTTTGAACTTTTGGAATCCACAAATGCTGTTCAAAATTTATGATTTTATCATCTTTTACTTTTACGCCTTCAGCTTCTAACATCTGCTGCATAACTTTCGTGCCAGGAAAATGATGTTTACCTGTTAAAACCCCATTGCGGTTAACCACACGATGCGCAGGCACATCTTCATACTGATGTGAAGCATTCATGGCATAACCTACTATTCTGGCACTTTTAGCGGCTCCAATAGATTTGGCAACCGCTCCATAAGTTGTGACTTTGCCATGTGGGATTTGACGTACAATGTCATAAACTTTTTCAAAAAAATCAGTTGTTGTATTAGCCATATAAACGATAAAGTGTAATTAATAGTAAGCACAACATCAAAGCAGCCATAAAGTAATTAGAATAGGTTTTGAATAATTTATTTTGCTTGATAATTTTATCAAAAAAATAGACGTACAGTAGAAATGTAGTCAAACTTCCCAAAGCTGCAGACAAAGAAAATACTAGCTTGGTTATCCAAGTAAAATCAATATGATTTTGAGGCGTAAACAATGTTGATATCACAACAAAATATGGAATGGGAAAAACATTAAGCCCCGAAATAAACATACCTTTTATAAAGCTTTGAGTCAATTTATCGGTTTTAGGTTCAGTGACTGTAGGTTTCTGTCGCCTAGCAGAAATTAGAAAATAAACGAATAAAATCGCCAAAACAAAAAGACCAATGAGTAAAATATTATCTTTAAACTCTGGGTTTTTTAAAATTTCTTTTGCAATAAGAATTGCAATTAAAGCTTGAAAAAAAACGACACATGCTGCACCGAAAGCTTTGTATTTACCAGCCTTTTTATTCACATCAACACAAGTTTTGGCAACAGCCATATTGACTAGACCTGGCGGAATAACGCCAGCTAAAGCGGCAAAAAAAGTAATTATAAAGAGGTTAACTTCGTGCAAAATGGGTTTAGTTGAGTTTAAATTTTAAATATGTTATGGGTTTACCCTTTTTTAGATATTGCTTTTCATAAAAAGTTTGAATGCCTACAATATCCTCAGGAGCTTCATGATTGACATAAATATCATGATGGCTATACAAAATTTCATGATTTAATCCTTCAAGAATACCCAAAGTATAGCCGTGCATAAATTCGCTATCGGTTTTTAAATGAATCAAACCTTCAGGCTTGAGTATGTGTTTGTACTTATCTAAAAACTCAGGATTGGTCATACGGTGTTTGGTACGCTTATATTTAATTTGTGGGTCTGGAAAGGTAATCCAAATTTCACTAATTTCATTTTTTCCAAAAACATCAGCCACTAATTCGATTTGAGTTCTTAAAAAGGCAATGTTGTTCATTTTTTGGTCAATTGCTGTTTTAGCACCTCGCCAAAATCTTGCCCCTTTGATGTCAATACCTATAAAATTTTTATCTTGGTATTTCTCTGCTAAACCAACAGTATATTCGCCCTTACCACAACCGAGTTCAACTACTATTGGATTCTTGTTTTTAAAATATAAGTCATTCCACTGACCTTTATATTTAAAGATTTGATTGACAACTTCTTCTCGGCTAGGTTGTATAACGTTGTTGAATGTTTCGTTATCTTTAAATCTTCGTAATTTATTTTTGCTCCCCAATGCTGTTTAGATTTAAATTGTAAATTTAATTAATTTTTAAACTTTAAAAAATCTAATGCAAAAAGGCTCAGTTTTAGTTGCTCCACTGAATTGGGGTTTAGGGCATGCAACGCGTTGTATTCCCATCATAAAAGCCCTTTTAAATGATGGTTTTAATCCTATTATAGCTTCAGACGGAGCGGCACTTAGTTTGCTCAAAAAAGAATTCCCAAGCTTAGAATGGCATGAATTACCTCCTTTAAAAATCAAATACGCTAAAAGTGGCTTTTGGTTTAAGTTTAAAATTATAATTCAGTTACTTAAACTTATTAAATGCGTTAAAAAAGAACGGTATTTTATCAAGACTTTATCTCAAAAAGTCGAGCTAAAAGGCATAATAGCTGATAATCGTTTAGGTTTATACCATTCACAAATTCCATCTGTTATTATTTCTCATCAACTAAAAGTATATTCAGGCAATACAACTTGGTTGACTTCTAAACTACATCAACATTATATTAAAAAATATGATGAATGTTGGGTGCCAGATAAAGCTGAACGTCCTTATTTAAGTGGTAAATTAGGTCATCTTAAAAACTCTAAATTGAACCTGAAATACATAGGTGTTTTAAGTCGATTTGAATTGAGAGAAGAACCCCTTAAATATGATATGTTGGTTTTACTCTCTGGTCCTGAACCTCAGCGTAGCTTGCTGGAAGATAGTATTTTAGAAGAACTCAAAAACTACAACGGCAAAGTTGTTTTGGTCAGAGGTTTGGTTGATGCAAAAGACAATTTTTTGGATTATCCAGACATTAAAATATACAATTATCTTACCGCAAAACCTTTAGAAACTTTAATTCTACAGAGTAATTTAGTCATTGCAAGATCGGGTTATACGACACTAATGGACTTAGCTAAACTTAACAAAAAAGCCTTTTTTATACCTACGCCTGGGCAATTTGAACAACAATATTTGGCAAAACGACTACAGAAGCATCAAATTGTACCGTATTGCCAACAAGAAAACTTTAAATTAAGTCAATTACAAAAAGTTAATTTTTATAGTGGTTTAAGTGCTTCTCTATTTTGCAGTGATTTCAGCCTGTGTGAGGTCTTCAGCCTTTTTGATAGTAAATGAAAATTCGCTACCAACACCAAAATCGCTTTCTACATAGATTTTTTCATCATGGGCTTCAATAATGTGTTTAACAATAGACAATCCGAGTCCTGAACCACCTTCACTTCTAGAGCCAGTTTTGTCAACCCTATAAAAGCGTTCAAATAGCCTTGGCAGATGATTAATTTCTATGCCTTCACCATTATCAGTTATTCTCACAAGAATTTTTTCTGATGGCAAGTTTTCAATACTCACTTCTGTGGTTCCGCCTTGTTTTCCATACTTTATAGAATTAACTATCAAGTTGGTCAACACTTGTTGAATGCGTTCTTGGTCTGCTTTAACCATTAGTGGTTCATAAATCTTATCAAAACTCAAATTGATTTCCTTTTTATCAGCTTTCATTTCTAAAAGCTCAAAAACATTTTTTACCACTTCAATAATATCAAATTCTTCTTCGTAAAGGTGCAGGTCACCCGTTTCAAGTTTTGTAATCATATCTAAGTCGTTGACGATATAAATTAATCGATCAACGCCTTTACTGGCTCGTTTAAGGTATTTTTTTCTTACTTTTTTATCTTTTAAAGCGCCATCAATTAAAGTCAAAATATAGCCTTGAACTGTAAATAGCGGAGTTTTTAGTTCGTGAGACACATTACCCATAAACTCTTTACGGTAGTTTTCTCTAACTTTAAGACTTTCAATTTCAATTTTCTTGTCGCGAGCAAATTTTTCAACTTCCTTGGTCAAGGTTGCCATATCTGTAGTTACACGCTGCTCTTGAAGTGAAGAAGCATCAAGTAAAGTGACCGAATCATAAACGGCTTTTACGCGTTTGTAAATAAAATGCTCAATTCGCAATTGGATGACAAAAAATGCCAAAATATAGCAGATTATGGCAAATATGAAAACACTGTGCCATAAGATATTGAAGAAGAAGTATTCAATACCAACTAAAATCAAACTTAAAAATACAGTAATATATAGCGAGGAAAAAAACGCAAACTTATAAGACCGTTTAAATTGTTGTTCACCCATTTAAATTACAAACTTATACCCAACGCCTTTTATGGTTTTAAACGAATTATCGCCGAGTTTTTCGCGCAACTTTCTAATATGAACATCAATAGTTCTCCCACCAACAACAACTTCGTTACCCCAAACGCTATCGAGAATATCTTCACGTTTAAAGACTTTTCCAGGTTCTGAGGTTAGCAAAGATAAGAGTTCAAATTCTTTTCTAGGCAATGGCATTTCAGTTTTATCTTTTATGACTTTGTATTCGTCTTTATTGATGGTGATATTACCAACTTTGTAAATTTGTTTTTCTTTTTTATCAGATTTAAATCGGCGCAATAAGGCTTTTACCTTACTCATTAAAACTTTAGGTTTTATGGGTTTGGTGATATAATCGTCCGCACCAGCCTCAAAGCCTGCCACTTGGGAGTAATCTTCGCCTCTTGCGGTTAAAAATGCAATGACTGTATCTTCTAGCGATTTTATTTTTCTGATTTGCTCACAAGCTTCAATACCATCCATTTCTGGCATCATCACGTCAAGTATTATGAGCTGAGGTTTTACTTTTTTAGCTAGTTTTACGGCTTTTGCCCCATTACTAGCAGTTTCAACCTTATAACCTTCATTTGATAAATTGTAACTGAGTATTTCTAAAATATCTGGTTCGTCATCAACAATGAGAATGGTAATGTTCTTTTTTTTCATTTTATAAATTTTACACAACAAATTTATGCATTAAATTCATATGTATGTTAATTTCAGTTTATGATTCATTAAATAAAAGCTTGATTATGTTAATTTAAAATATACCTAATGTAATCTTTATGTAAAATATTTATTTCCCTAATATTTAATAAAACTATCATATTCAAATACTTACAAAAATATCTCATCTAAAGGGTTAAAGATTATTTAACATAGCTGAATTCCATAATAATATACAATTAAACAATCGCAGGTATTTAGTTGCTTTATTTGCACCAAAATAATTTTAATGAAAAAATTTTCTCTGATCTTTTTATTTGGCTTGTTGAGTATGCATATTATAGCTCAAGAAACTACTGGAAATATTGTAGGTAAAATTACTGATAAAGAGTTCAATAATGAGCCTCTCCCTTTTGCAAATGTTATACTTAAAGATATTAATAAAGGTACAACCACAGATGTTGACGGTCTTTTTAATATAGGTAATCTTAAACCTGGAACATATACTGTTGAATTTTCTTATGTAGGTTACGAAACAATTACTGTTGAAAATGTACAAGTTGTAGCTGGTAAAGTAACAGAAGTCAATACAGCTATGGGGGCTACTGCAGCAACGCTAGATGAAATTGTTATTACAACAGTTGCTCGAAGAGATTCTGAAGTGGCTCTACTCTTAGATCAAAAAGGAGCAATCAATATTAAAGAAAGTATCGGTTCAATAGAGTTGTCTAAGATGGGCGTTTCCAGCGTAGCAGTTGCAACAACTAAAATATCAGGTGTTTCTAATTCAGAGGGCTCTGGAGATGTATTTATAAGAGGCTTGGGCGACAGATACTTAATTACAACTTTAAATGGCCTACCTATTCCATCTGATGATGTTGAAAGAAAAAATATTGATTTAGACCTTTTCCCAACAAGAGTAGTCTCTAACATTTCTATAAGTAAAGCTTACACCTCTAACCTTTATGGTGATCAAGCTTCTGGTAATGTTGATATTTCCTCAAGAGAGTTGGTTGGTAATGAAGAGTATTCTGTCGGATTTAAAACAGGAGTAAACACAAAAGCAGTCGATGCAGATAACTTCTTTATTGGGGCTTACGAAGATGAAGTGACCTTGGGTTTTCACAGTGAAGATTTTTCTAATTTAGAAGCTATAACCCAACAAACCTGGAACACTACTACAGAAGACGCGCCTCTCAATTCTAGTTATAACTTTACACTTGGCAAAAAATTTGGAGATAATTTCAGAACTCTGCTTACAGCATCTCAAAAAAATGATTTTGAATATAGAGAAGGAACCTTTCAAGAATTTGACAACAACAACTTTAGAGATCAGTTTACAGACGTAAATGAGTTTAAGAAAACTGTAACGACTTCTGCTCTTCTTGACCTTCGTTATAATTATAACGAAAACGATGACATTAAATTTACAAGCTTGTTTATTAACAAACTACAAGGCAATGTATTCGAAGCGGGAAGAAATGGTGAAGGCGTAGTTTTTGATGAAGTTGACCCTAATTCCAGTTTGTCTCAATTCATAAGAGACCAAAACTTAAGAAAAACTCAACTCTGGATCAATCAACTTATAGGAGAAAATAATTTTGGAAACCACAAAATTGATTGGGCTGTTGGTTATAATACTGTTACTGCAGACGAACCCAACAGAATTAGAAATGAAATCAACTTTGACGACAACACAATCGAGTTGGGACGAACAGGGGGTTTTCAGCAAAGAAAAAGTGGTCAATTTATTGATGACACTGAAGTAAATGCAAGAATAAACGACTCATTTAAAGTCACTAATACAGATGAAGATGATGATGAAAACGGTTTACGTCTTGATATTGGTGGTAACTTTAGACATAAAGAAAGAGATTTCTTTTCTCAATTTATAGGAGCACAAGAAACTAATTTAAATAATGTAAATCCAACATCATTAGATGATTTATCTGCTGTTTTTATTCCTTCAAATTTTGAAAACAACTTATTGACCATTTTAGATAGAA
>JASMTR010000154.1:0-2905 GCA_041694175.1 Bacteroidales bacterium | reverse complement strand
ATTCAGATTTCTTGTAAAAAATGACACTCTTCCAATAATCTTAGGTGAATTGGGGAGTTATTCCAAACCAATTGAAAAACAAATGAGATGGGATTCTATAAATACTGTGATTCAAAATATTGCATTGAAAGATAAAAACATTGAATTGGTTAAAACAGGAGACTTGAAACACAAAGGTGATAATTTGCATTTTGACTCTGAATCTCAAAGAAAACTTGGTGAAAGATATGCAAAGAAATACCTTGAAATAACAATGCCAGCGCACAACATCGTATATAAAACATTTGGCAGTCAGTAGGTTATAGAGCGTTTCAGCCAGTATCAAAAGTACTTGTAACTTGACAGGTAAGTGCTTCGAAATGCCAAACGTTTCATATACGTAACCGTTGGGTGCAAGGCTAAGAAACCCGAGAAATCGAACAGAAAACTTTATATTATGATTACCTTTGCATACAACAATTAAAAAGAAATTTAAAGTGAAGACGACACATAAAATAATAAATGGAGACAGCCGACAAATGAATCTTGTCCCCGACAAGTCTGTTCATTTAGTCATAACCTCGCCACCTTATTGGCAGCTAAAGGACTATGGAACAGAGAATCAAATAGGCTATAACGAAGATTATGAAACCTATATTAATAACCTCAATCTTGTTTGGAAGGAATGTTTTCGGGTTCTTGACAACGGTTGCAGACTATGTGTAAATATAGGCGACCAATTTGCAAGAGCTGTTTATTATGGACGTTATAAAGTTATTCCAATCCGAACTGAAATAATCAAATTCTGTGAAAGCATTGGGTTTGATTATATGGGGGCTATTATTTGGCAAAAACAAACCACTACCAATACAACAGGTGGAGCATCATTAATGGGAAGTTTTCCGACACCAAGAAATGGAATTCTCTCTATTGACTATGAGTTTATTTTAATTTTTAAAAAATTAGGCACTTCCAAATCAAAGGTAAGCAAAGAAATAAAAGAACAATCTAAAATGACTACCGAAGAATGGAAAGAATATTTCGCAGGTCATTGGAATTTTGGTGGAGCAAGACAAGATGGACACATCGCAATGTTTCCAGAAGAGTTGCCTAAGAGACTAATAAGAATGTTTGCTTTTAAAGGCGAAACCGTTTTAGACCCTTTTATGGGTAGTGGAACAACCTCTTTGGCTGCAAGGAATTTAGAAAGGAATTCAATTGGATATGAAATAAATCCTGAATTCGTTGAAATTGCAAAGGACAAATTAAATATTAGGCAATCTGATATTGCAGGAACAACTTATGAATTTCTAAAGGACGAAATCAACATCGACATAGAAGATGAGTTTGAGAACTTACCTTATCGCTTTGTTGATTTCCAAAACCTTGACAAGAAGATTGACCCAAAGAAACTTCAATTTGGTTCAAAAATCGATAAAAATAGTGGGCAGCGAGAAGATTACTATACAGTAAAAGAAGTTATAAGTCCAGAGTTGGTAAAACTTAATAATGACCTTATTGTCAGATTAATTGGCGTTAAAGAAAAGATAAGTGCCAATGGTTCTGCCAAGCAGTTTTTATACGACAAGACAAAAGGACAAAAGGTTTTTATGAAATTTGATAATCAAAAATATGATGACCAGAATAATTTAATGTGCTACTTGTATTTAAAAAATAAAACCTTTTTGAATGCTCACCTCATTAAGGAAGGGTTAGTCGAACCCGACACAGTAACAGATTTTAAATACAAAAACAAATTTTTAAATATTGCAACCAATGAATAATGAACAAGTAGCAATTTTTGATTACTTAAATGCGAACGCTTTAGGTTATCAGAACAGGAAATCATCCACGGAAATAAGAGTTTCTCTGAATCTTGAAAGCGGTGGAGTTACCAACGAACACGTAAGAAACCTAATTCGAGATATGATATTGAATCACGATTGTTGTATTGGAAGTCTTATGTGGGATAGTGGATATTGGATAATTCAAAATGAACAAGAGCTAAACCAAGTTTGTGAAAGTTTGGAAAATAGAGCAGAATCAATTATGGGTAGAGCAAATGCATTACGGATAAATTGGCAAAACAGATAATATGGCTAAAGAATGGATTTTAAATAGTGCGATGAATCGCTTCCAACTGAACTTCAAAAGAAATGTTGGTCCAACATCAGAAAGTATCAGACAATGTGAACCAAAAACTTTGGAAGAGTGGAGAGAATACTATTTTTCAAATGTGCGTTCCAAAGACCACATAATTGACCTTGGTAAAAAACTCTACATCAAGATAACAGAAGTCATTTCAGCAGAAGTTGAAGAAATCACCGAACAAGACTGCATTGACTATATGCTTCAACTTGTCATCGACAGAACCTTTGATGGCTATTGGACTGAGATAAAAACAATTTATGGACAACTTGAGCAGGAACTTGATTACAAAATTGAGCCAGCACCAGACAAGTGGGACAGACTTTTTAATGTTGACTTCTTCATCAAAATTAAAGAAAGATTTATTGGATTACAGATAAAGCCAGTTAACCAAGGAATTCAACTATCTCAAATTTTCAAAGAAAAAGGTTTACAACAAAAGACACACGAAAAATTTGAAAATGAATTCGGTGGAAAGGTATTTTACATTTTCTCATCTAAAGCAAATGGAAAAAAAGTGATAATGAATCCTGAAGTTATTGAAGAAATTAGGACTGAAATTCACCGACTTGAACAATAAAGCCCAGCACCCAACATCATGTATAAAACATTGGGGGTTAAGTGATTACTTGAATCATACTGCCCCGCATCAGCTTTTGCAACGGCAGACAGGGTCGTAGCCCGCAATCCCCAACGTTTCATACATGTGACCGTTGGCAGCCATACGAAGAACGATACTGCAAAAAACAAACGATTAGATGAAAGATAAACTACAGAT
>JASMTR010000153.1:0-21991 GCA_041694175.1 Bacteroidales bacterium | reverse complement strand
GTGAAGATGTACAACGCAAAATTGTAGTCGCTGCTAATGTACAAGGCAGAGATTTACGTGGTACAGTAAACAAAATAAAGAAAGTGGTTGCAAACAATGTGAATATACCAGAAGGTTACCGTGTGCAATATGGAGGACAGTTTGAAAGTGAATCGAAAGCATCCCAATTACTTTTGATAACAGCAATCGTTGCCATAGCTATTATTTTCCTTTTACTCTATTATGAATTTAAGGATGTAAAATTAGCTTTCGTTGTATTGATTAATTTACCCTTAGCTTTAATAGGTGGCATCTTGATTGTGTATTTAACATCAGAAATAATAAGTATTGCAGCTACAATTGGCTTTATAAGTCTTTTCGGAATAGCTACTCGAAATGGTATTTTATTAGTATCACGTTATGAAGATTTGCGACAAGAAGAAATGCAAGGGTTTCAGTTGATAAAAACAGGAGCTTTAGACCGTTTAAACCCAATTTTAATGACTGCTTTTACAACAGGTTTAGCGTTAATTCCCTTGGCTTTAAAAGGTGGCGAACCAGGTAGTGAAATACAAAGCCCAATGGCTGTGGTTATTCTTGGTGGACTATTTTCAGCAACCATTTTGAATTTGGTGGTTATTCCTTGTGTGTATCAATTAGTCACAAAAAAGAAAGACTAAACATTTATATGAACTCCTTCTTTATGGAGTGGCTCAAATTTAAACGATTTGAACTGAATAGAATAGCCAACTCTAAAGCCATACACATTTGCAATTCGCACCAGCCAACACACAAGCTAAAAATTGCAAAAAAGTATGTCTTTGCCAACGCTTCAAACAGAACGTAAAAAGTACGAAAACACAACACCATATATAAAGAATGGCGAATTTGGTGCTTAAACAAAAGAGAAATAATAAAAACAATATCAGTTATAAGCCAAAAAATTAGTGCTTAAAAAATCGCTGCCTTTAATATACAAGATCGTTAAAGATTGTTGCAAGTAATCTTATTAAAAAACAAACACAAGAATATACTTAAGTTAGCAATTATTTTAACATTAAGCATATATATGTGTATTTAAGTAAGATTGAATATCCATAATTTTTCAAAAAACTTAATACCATGAAAACTAAGATCAATTTCTTAAACTTTATTTTGGTGTGTATATTTGTTATAGACGATACTGTTGTGTAGGCGTTGATTGCTTTCCTCCTGCTACCCAAACAGGTGCAGGTACATTTGGGTGTCTCGTTAATGGCGAACCATTTGTGGACAACTCTGGCGATTTTAATGCGTTTTATCAGTTGGTGAATGGGGAATATTATTTTGGTAATCAAGCAGAAGATAGCCTTGGAGATATAAATCAAGTGTTTATAGATTCTAATAAAAGTCAAATTCAATTAACCAATTCTATTATTTTAAGCTCAGATATTTCTGGTAATTTTTATGGCGGAATAAGTTTAACAAATTTAGGTGGAAATATAAGAAGTTTAGATAATGTAGGACTAATTACGTTTACTGAATTTAATATTATAATACCAGAAACGGGTGAAATAATTGAAATTACAGAAGGTCGTTTCGATGCAATATTTACACAATAAAAACTAACCATATAAATTATAATCATGAAAAATCTTACTTAACTACTTCTATTACTGCCATGTGTTTTGTTTTCTCAAATTAATGTTGACAATCAATGGAAAAACTCAATTAATCCAATTTTTCAAAATCTTGACAAAAGCAAGATATCATCTGGGATGTTGTTAGATTACGCCATTGAATTTACAGATGTAACAGCTTATAATGGCATATTAACCAATAGCACCTATGTTAATGCCAATGTTGTTGGTGATATTTATAAAACATTGTTTATGAGTAAAGTAGTTGCAGATACAAAGCACACGCCTTTATTTGTTAGATATGCTTAAAATTGGGCAAGAAAACGCTATAATGCAACAAAAGATAGTAGTGGTGTT
Organism: Bacteroidales bacterium; assembly: GCA_041694175.1. GTDB lineage: Bacteria > Bacteroidota > Bacteroidia > Flavobacteriales > Flavobacteriaceae > Psychroflexus. Next base: position 20,036 of record JASMTR010000153.1, on the reverse strand, counting down.
TATATTCTTACGGAATTACTTTATGAATACCAAAAATTTAATGAAAATGCACTAGCAAAGAATAAAATAAGAGTCAAGCTATTTCAGTATAATACACACCTGAAATGGTATACCTGTCCGACCAACAGTAAATTAACAGCGTAAATCAATCAATAATCTGTAGCCATTTCAGGACGAGACACTTAATCTTTAGGTGAAAAACAAGCTTGCCATAATTTATCTTCTGGTAAATTGGCTTCAAAGCACATTTTTTCTTTTTTAGTAGGATGTATGAAGCATAGTTTTATGGCGTGCAGATGAATTCCTCCATCGGGATTGCTTCGTTTTGCACCGTATTTTAAATCGCCTTTGATAGGACAGCCGATATAAGATAATTGCGAACGGATTTGATGATGACGACCGGTTTCGAGCTCAATTTCTAATAGATGGTAATGGTCTAAAGACTTGAGTATATTGTATTTTAAGATGGCTTGCTTTGAATCGGAAATTTCCTTGGGATAAGCGTAGGATTTGTTTTGCTTGGGGTTTCGCTTTAAATAATGAACCAGTCGTGCTTGGTTTTGTTCAGGTTTATTTTTAACCATTGCCCAATAGATTTTTTGGGTTTGCCGTTCGCTAAATTGTTTGTTGAGTCGCGATAAGGCTTTTGAAGTTTTGGCAAAAACCAAAACACCACTGGTTGGACGGTCCAGACGATGCACAACACCGAGATAAACGTTCCCGGGTTTATTATATTTATTTTTAATATAGGTTTTTAGGGTTTCACTCAGTGGTTCATCTCCTGTTGAATCGCCTTGTACCAAACGACCAACTGGTTTGTTGATAACGATAAGGTGATTGTCTTCAAAAATAATGTCAAGTGGTTGTTGTGGCAAAAGATTACTCTATTTAACGTGATCTAAAAAGGCTTTTAATGATTCCCAATATTCTTCATTATGAATTTGATTGACCCATAAAGCTCTTGATCCGTGATGACCTTTTTGCTTTGGGATGAATTGGGTTTGATTACTGTTAAGCTGATTTTTATCAATTAGTTGAGATAGTCTTTTGGATTCTTCTTTTGATGATGTGATCCAAAAAGGTTGTTCAAGCTCATTAAAAACTGTTTTTAAATTTTCGCGTTGATCTCCAAAATAGTTACCTGGACTAAAACTGATGACAGCTTTGACTTTCTCTGGATATTTTTGAGCCACAAAAAACACTAAAGCTGATGAATAGGAACTTCCCCATAAAATAACCGGCTGTTCAGTTTTTTGATATAAATAATTTAAAGCCGCTTCTATATCTTGTTGGGCATCAACATAGTCTGTTGAAAGGCCTTTGGTTTTGGCTCTGTTAAAAGTTTGATTAGCTTCACTTGCAAAATCGCCGCCTGAACGTTGATCAATAGCTAAACTGGTATAGCCCATTTCCCTTAATCTTGGCGCAATGTCGGCATATTCTTGTTTATTAAATCGCGCTTGATGGCATAATAGAATGGGTTGGGCATTAGCTTCTGCTTGATAAAAACGAGCTGAAATTTCTAAACCATCTTTTGATGGAAAGCTTAAAGTTTTATAGTCTGTTTTAATGTCTAAAGCATCTGGGGTTGGTGTTTTTTGTAAGCTATTTTGAGCAAACAAATTGATAGCAATTAGATTGAAAATCAGTAAATAAGATATAGGTTTCATAAGTCAAAAATTTATCTGAACAAGTTAAGAAAAAAATGTTTTAATTCCCGATAAAATACTTTGTGCGGCATAAGATGCTAAAATAAGTCCCATTACTTTACTAATGACTATAATTCCAGATTCGCCAAATCGTTTTTGTATAATGCCGGAAACAAGTAAAAGTAAACAAGTAATACCAATAATGATAAGTGTGATAAAAGAAATCAAGATTTGATGTGTTAAATCATATGTGTCATTATCTGTTAACAATACAACAGCCATAATCGCTCCTGGTGAAGCTATAGACGGCAGGGCTACTGGAAAAACCGTAACGTGTTTATAATTGTCAATCAGTTCTTTTTCGCTTTCGGGTTTACTTTGACCAAATATCATAGTTAAGGCAAAAAGAAATAAAATAACACCGCCTGAAATTTGAAAGGCTTCGAGGCTGATGTCCATACTTTCTAATACAATTTGGCCGACTACAATAAAAAATAGTAAAACTAAAAATGCAGTGATTGAAGCGTTAATAGCTACTTTTCGCTTATGAATTTTGTCCATAGATTTAGTAGCTTCCATAAAAACAGGTATGGAGCCTAAAGGATCGATAACTGCAAACAAAATCAAAAATAAATTAACAAATTCAACCATTAATTTTTTTCTAAATGCACGCCTTGTGTTGTAAATGATAAGCCTTGCTGCCCGTATGATGATACCATAACGGCTTCAAATAAGGGTTTGTCTATGGATTTTGTTTTAGCCCAATCAAATAAAAATTTTGCACCAGAGCCACCGTCATAATCTTTTTCATTAATCACGATTTCAATTGTTTCCAAAGGTTTTATATAAACAGGGTTTTCTGTATAACTTCTAATTTTTTTTCCATTGGTATTGTAATAATCAGCTTTAATTAAAAAAAGTGAGTCTGTTGGAGAAACATTTCTAATACTGACAGTAGCCGTTAAATCAAAGGTTCTTTGGTCAAAAATATGATATATATGGGAATATATAGGGAGATAGGTTTGACCTTTAATAAGCGAATCTATTGATTTGAGCTCTATTTGTTTTTCACTCCAGTCATTTTGTTTGACTGGATATTTATCAGCTTCATTATTACTGAGACAAGAAATAAGCATCGTTATGCAAATTGCTACTAAAAGTAAATTTTTCATAATCTTTTTGAAAATTTAATTGATATCCTTTACCCTTTGCCAATGTTGTGTTCTGTAAAAAAAGGCCTAGTAACCTCTAACGTGCAAAATATCTTCATTGCCTTGTTCTATCCATAGTTTGCAGGTATAGTTTTTTCCATTTTCAGGATCTGTAATCTGTCCATCAACACACTCATAACCATTGGGTTTTAAGTCTTCTATAATAACTAAACCCTCTATAGGTTTATTTTTTTTATCGCCTTTGCATTTTTCACAAAGTCGGTCGCGTTCAGAAGCTTTAAGGATGCGGTGCACTTTGCCTTCAACATAACCGTTTTCAGTTTTATAAATCTTAACAATGGACTTTGCTACACCATTTTCATCAACAGTTTTCCAATAGCCTTCAAATTGTTGAGCCAATGAAATTTGACATAAAAGGATTGTGCCGAAAACGTATTTCAGCATAAATAAAGTATTTTATAAGTTAAGCATTCCTTCCTTTAAATCATCGTCAGCCGGGTTATCAGACAGCCATATTCCAAATAAAGCTTTTTTGAAATCTAAACCTTTTATGCTTCCTTTTTTGGATTTATTTTTATAAACTGTCGTTCCTGTTTCTGGATGATAAGCAATATCAAATACATCTTCCTTGCTGATATCATCTTTAAAAAAGCTGACAAACATATCTATTTTATCTCTGTATTTTTCTTGTTTGCCATCAGTAGAATTTTCAAAACCTTCTTCAACAGCATTAATCATTTTTTTAGAAGAAATCAATTTAGAAACGATATGAATTTTAATTCCCATAGGTTCATTAGCATTGATGATTTTTTGTGCATCATTGGATTTGTTGGTAAGATATAAACCGCCAACATACATATCCATAAAGAATTTTTCTCTTATGCCAGTTCCGTTCAGTTTGACTTCTTTGTCACCAATAGTCATTTCTGTAGGTATTTCTCGGTCAGAAACTGTAACCGTTTGAGCTTGTAATTGAAAGCTACCAAGAACGATAGCGAAGCATAAAAGTAGTGTTTTCATAATGTTTAAAAATTAAGTTTGTTTTCTGAGTTTTTGAATGCTGGCATTGAGTTCAAAGCCAAGCAAAAATATATTTGAGTTTAGCCAAATATAAATCATTAAAATTAATAATGCACCAATCGAGCCATACAACTTGTTGTAAGTTGAAAAATGTTCAATATAAAATGAAAATAAATAGGTTGTTATAATTATCAAAAAAGTTGTGAATAGTGCTCCAATCGAAAAGAAACGAGACTCTCTACCTTCTTTAGTTCCGAAGTAATACAAAATGGCAATTCCTACGTAAAGCATAACTAATAGTGTGGCATATCTTCCAATTTTGGCCCATAAAATAGTATCTCCAACTACTCCAATGTCTCTTAAATTTTCAATAATATAAGTGAAGTAAATGGCTATAACTACAGATATTAAAAGTAAAATAGCAATGATTAAAGCCACGCCAATGGCCACAATATATTGCCTGACTATGGTTCTGTTTATCTTAGTGTGATAAGAAAATTCAAAGCTTGTAAAAATAGCATTGACACCGTTTGACATTAGAAAAACAGAAAGTATAAAAACAAATGACAATAGACCAGCTCTTGGATTATTGGCAATATCAACAAAAATATCGTTGAAAAAATTTGCAGCTTGCGTTGGCATTAAATCCTCAATAAAATAGAGCACTTCACTTTGAAAGTCGTCTATAAATGTGATGAATGGAATCAAGTTTAAAATAAACAGTAAAAATGGAAAAATAGCCATAAAAAAACTGAATGCAATTGAGCTTGCACGGGTTGAAAATGTTCCCTTAATGATGCCAAAAAAGTAAATTTTAATCAAGTCGTATAGAGTGAGACCATCTAATTTAGGGAGTTTAATTTTTTTGCACCCTTTAGCAATGTCTTTAACAATAGGTGTTTCTGATATGGTTTTGTCTAATCTGTCTGGCATTTTTAAATTGCTTTTAGGCTCATATCCATATTATGAACCGAATGGGTTAAAGCGCCACTTGAAATAAAATCGACACCACAATCAGCATATTGCTTTGCGGTTTCTAAAGTAATGCCACCACTGGATTCTGTGTAGCACTTCTGCCCTATTAAATCTACAGCTTTTTTGGTGTCTTCATAATTAAAATTGTCGAGCAAAATTCTATGTACATTGTCTTGTTTTAAAATAGTTTCAACTTCTTTTAGGTTTCTTGCTTCAACAATAATTTTTAAATTCAAATTATTCGTATTTAAGTAGTCGTGTGTTTTTTGAATAGCTTGTAAAATTCCACCAGCAAAATCAATATGATTGTCTTTCAGCATAATCATATCATACAGTGCAAATCGATGATTGGTGCCACCACCAATTTTTACAGCCCATTTTTCAAGAGCACGAATACCTGGTGTGGTTTTCCTTGTATCTAAAATTTGAGTTTTTGTGCCTTTAAGTTGATGAACAAAACTATGGGTTTTGGTTGCAATAGCGCTCATCCGTTGCATTGCATTCAGTACTAAACGTTCAGCTTTTAGGATGGATTGGCTTGAGCCTGATACTGTAAATGCCACGTCGGTATTTTTAACTTTATCACCGTCTTTAAGAAACGTTTTAACTTCTATTTTAGCATCGACATAGTTAAAAACTTGTTTTGCAAAATCAACTCCGGCAATAATGCCGTTATCTTTGACCAGAAGTTGAGCTTTACCTTCAGCATCATTAGGAATACAAGCCAATGACGAATAATCTCCATCGCCAACATCTTCTCTCACCGCATTTTCTATTATTAAATCAATCTCTTTTTGAAATTGTATATCGCTTATCATACATCTATTTTATGTTACAAAGTTAATTTAATATAATGAAAAAGGTAATTTAGAAATATGTTTTAGATTTAAGAATTTATAGTAAACTAAAAGCCTGCTTAGCAATTTCAATTTCTTCGTTGGTTGGAATAATCAAAATATTCGCCTTTGACGTTTTGGTACTGAATTATTGATGTCAAGATCTTCATCATTATAGCTGAACTCTTTTTTATTTTCTAATTGCAAATCTGTAACATAATAACCTGAGTTCGACTTTTAATACAAATTCACTTTTATCCTAAATTTTACGTTTGTTTTTCATTATAATGCCTAATTTCAATATTCCCGATTTAATTCGGGATTCTTCGTTTTACTCAGAAAAACCACTCAATTTGACGGCTTTATAAAATTAGATTATTTAAATCGAACTCAGGTTTGTAACATTTGTTACGTATTACTAAAATAGGCTTCTTTACTTTTGATTAAAATATATCTACATGTTTATTTTATCGGATTTTTTAAAACTCAATCTCAACATAAAATCAGTTTCTGTGTCTGATCTAAAACAGCTACAAGATGAACAGGAAAAAATTCAATTGTTAGATGTAAGAACACCAGCAGAGTACAACCAGTAACATATTTCTAAATCTGTTAATATTGACGTGTTTAAAACTGAATTTGTCCAAAAATGCCAAACAAAAATTTGAAATCTCAGATCCTATTGTATTGTATTATAGAAGTGGACAGCACAGTTTAAATGCAGCAAAAAAACTTGATAAAATTGGTTTTCAAGATATTTATTATTTAAAAGGTGGGATGATTGCTTGGTCTAGAGTATAAATTTTAATATTATTTATTGATTATACCTTGTACTTCAAAGATTAAATTACGGTGTTTTAGTTTAAATGCCTAATTTTGCTTTATGAAAATAATTATAGCCGGTGGTGGAGAAGTTGGCTATCACCTCGCAAAACTTTTATCTTATGAGTCACATCATATTGTTTTAATAGATGTTGATAAAGAGCGACTAGCCTACGCTGACAAAAAATTAGATATTAAAACCATTTATGGTGATGCTACGTCCATAAGATTACTAAACAGCGCTAATGTTTCTCAAACCGATTTAGTAATTTCAGTAACTTCAGACCAATCGACAAATATTACAATTTGTGTTATTTCAAAACAACTTGGCGCTGCAAAAACCATCGCTCGTGTTTCTAATCCTGAATTTATAGATTGTAAAGACAAGCTCAATATCAGTCAATTAGGAATTGACGAAATGATCTCTCCAGAACATTTAGCTGCAGACGAAATCATGTTGCTCCTGAGCCAATCTGCTTTTTCTGATACCTATGAATTTGATGATGGCGTATTGACGATGATTGGCTTAACACTTTCGGATAATGCACCTTTTATAGGCTTAAATGTAAAAGAAGCCGCTGATTTTTATCCAGGCTTGCATTTTATGCCTATTGCTATTCAAAGACATGGCACACAATACACCCTTATTCCAAGAGGTGATACTAAATTCTATAAAAAAGACCGTGTGTACTTTGTGACCGACAATTCTGGTGTTGAAGAACTTTACAAATTGTCTGGATCCACAAAACATCAAATTAAAAATGTGATGATTCTAGGTGGAAGTAATATAGGGAGAAGTCTAGCTAAACAATTGACTGACAAAAAGTTTAAGGTTAAACTTATAGAAAAAGACCATGAAAAAGCTTTAGAAATTGCGGATATGTTACCTAAGGTGATGGTAATTAATGCTAATGGCCATAATGTTGATGTTTTAGAAGATGAAAATATCAATGAAATGGATGCTTTTATTTCTGTGACTGAAAACTCAGAAACCAATATTATGTCTTGCTTGGTGGCCAATTCAAAACACGTTCATAAAACTATTGCTTTAGTTGAGAATATGGATTACTTTCAACTCAGTCAATCTATCGGTATCAATACTTTGGTTAATAAGAAACTTATTGCAGCAAATAATATTTTTAGATATATCAGAAAGGGAGATATTGTAGCCTTAACAAAACTCAATAATCTTAATGCAGAACTTTTAGAATTTGAAGTTAAGTCTGACTCTAAGATTACTCATGCTAAAATAGCTGATATAAAGTTACCAAGAACCTCAATAATTGCAGGAGTTATAAGAGATGGTGAGGGTATTATAGCTTTAGGGGATTTTAATATTAAACCAGGAGATAGAGTTTTAATATGTTCCTTACCGACATCTATTATGAAAGTTGAAAAATTATTTGTATAAAATGACAAAGCTCAATTATTCTGTCATCTTACATGTAATGGGTATTCTGTTGGTATTCAATGGGTTGTTTGTTTCTGTTGGCGTTCTTACAAGTTGGTATTATGGTGAGATGCAAACCTTATCTCAAATGCTCATTGCTTTTTTAATTGTACTTATTTTGGGTATAATGCTGATGTTTTTTACTCGAAACCACAACAAAGATATCAGTACAAAAGAAGGCTATCTCATTGTTACATTAGGTTGGATTTTTATGGCCTTGAGCGGAAGTTTACCATACTTATTAACCAACTCCATACCGAGTTTTACAAATGCTTTTTTTGAAACAATATCAGGGTATACAACTACTGGTGCCACCATAATTGAAGATATAGAAATCTTGCCCAAAGGAATTTTAATTTGGAGGAGCTTGACTCACTGGATTGGTGGAATGGGAATAATAGTTTTAACAATAGCTATTCTCCCTATGTTTGGTATTGGTGGAATGCAATTGTTTACAGCAGAAGCTCCTGGTCTTAATACAGATAAACTTAAGCCTAGAATTACTGATACTGCAAAACGCTTATGGCTAATTTACTTCTCGTTTACAGCAGCTGAAACTCTTCTTTTGCATGTAGCGGGAATGAGTTTATTTGATTCTGTAAATCATGCTCTAAGTACATTATCTACTGGTGGATTTTCTACAAAAAATGCAAGTATTGCATACTGGAATGACAATTACTGGATTCAGTATATCATTATTGTATTCATGTTTATGTCAGGTACCAATTTTGTTTTATTTTACCTGGCATTCAAGTTAAAGCTCAAACGTTTTTTTGAAAATGAAGAATTTCGCTGGTATTTGCTTTTTGTTGGGTCTGCTACACTTATAACATTTCTTACAGTTTATTTTCAGGGTGATTTAAGCCTTTCTTCAACTCAACATCCTATGTTATTAGGAAAAGCTGAAGCTACTTTTAGACACGCATTATTTCAAGTTGTAGCGGTTGTAACTACGACAGGTTTTATAACATCAGACTTTACAGCCTGGCTGCCTTTTGTAAGTATTTTCTTTTTCGGCTTGTATTTTTTAGGTGGCTCAGCTGGATCTACTGCAGGTGGAGTAAAAATAGTTAGACAAGTTTTCTTAATTAAAAATGGGATTTTAGAATTTAAAAGAATTTTACACCCAAACGCCATTTTGCCCATGCGTTACAATGGTAAATCTGTCGATCAAAAAATTGTTTATAACGTCTTAGGTTTCTTTATACTCTATATGTTGTCTTTTATTGTAGGGACTTTAGTTTTATCCTTTTTAGGCTTAGATTTCATGACATCTGTCGGTGCTGCGGCTTCATCGTTAGGCAACGTTGGACCAGCATTTGGAGACGTAAGCCCCGTAGATAATTACAACGGTTTGCCTGTTTTAGCAAAATGGTGGTGTAGTTTCCTTATGCTTATTGGTCGTCTAGAACTCTTTACTGTACTCATTTTGTTTACTTCCTATTTTTGGAAAAAATATTAGTTTAATAAAAAATTTAAACTGACATTTTTAGCTACTTCCATTTTTTTATATAAAAACGTTTTTTTTATATAAAATTATCATTAATTTGGAATAATATTTATCTAAATCTGATATTATGTCCGGAAAAAGTATCAACTCAACATTAGACATAAAAGCAAGAAAAGCATTTACATACTACTTGCTTAAAGATATTGAAACACTTGATCAAATGCTAAAAAATAATCTTTTTCCAGATGATATTATTAGAATAGGCGCAGAGCAAGAGTTGGCAATTACAGACGATAAAATGAAACCGACTTGCAAAGCATTAGAAATATTAGAGAATATTGATAATGAATTGTTCACAACCGAATTGTCACAATTTAATTTGGAAATCAATTTAGAACCGCAGGTATTAAAAGCGGGTGTTTTTAATCAACTACATCAAAATTTAAAATCACATCTCAAACACCTACAAGAAAAATCAAAATCTTTCAATGTACATTTTCCTTTAGTTGGTATTTTACCTACTATAGAAAGAGCAGACTTTGATATTAAAAATATCACACCATATCAACGCTATATCGTATTAAATGATATTCTTAAAAAAACGAAAGACAAATCTTTTGAAGTGCGGATTTCTGGAGTTGATGAACTTAAAATGGAGCTAGACTCAATATTAGCAGAAAGTGGTAATACAAGTTTTCAAATTCACCTCCAGCTTAAACCAGGAGAGTTTGAAGAAAAATATAATTGGGCACAAATGATTTCTGGCCCTGTTTTAGCAGCTTGCACAAATTCGTCACTTTTATTAGGACGTGAACTATGGGCAGAAACACGAATAGCTTTATTTCAACAAACGGTAGACTCTCGTAATTCAGTTTATCTTTTAAGAGAACAGCGCCCACGTGTCACTTTTGGTCACGACTGGGTTCATGAGTGTGTTTCAGAAATTTTTAAAAATGATATTTCTCACTATCCATTACTTATTACAGCTGAAGTTGATGAAGACTCTTCAGAAACCTTAAGTAAAGGCAAATCGCCAAAAATGAAAGCTTTAGCTATGCACAATGGTAACCTGTACAAATGGAACCGATTGTGCTATGGTGTAAGTGAAGGCAAACCACACATGAGAATAGAAAACCGGTATATTCCAACAGGACCAGCTCTGATTGACGAGGTAGCTAATGTTGCGTTTTGGATAGGTTTAATGTCAGGTATGCCAAAAGAGTATAAAGATTTGCCAAACCTTATGGATTTTAAAGCTGCTAGACAAAACTTTTATAAAGCCGCTAAGCATGGTTTAAATATTCAGTTTGATTGGTTTGGAAAGCAGGTTTCTGCAAAATCACTATTGCTCAAAGAGCTTTTGCCTATGGCAGAAAAAGGACTCAAAAGCTACGCCGTACCAGATGAAGAGATTTCAACCTATTTGGATATTGTAAAAAATAGAGTTCAAAAAAATAAAACAGGATCTCAATGGATGAGTAAAAACTATAGTCGATTGAAAAAACATTTTACAAAAAGAAGGACAGCCTATTTTTTAACTCACCAAATGTTAAAAAACCAGCAAAAAAATATACCAGTTCACCAGTGGAGAAACATCAACATCAATAAAAAACCTTGTAAAATTACAGATTTTACGGTTTCAGATGTTATGACAACAGATTTGGTTGTAGTTCATCAAAATGATCCCATATTAATATTACAACACTTGATGGATTGGAATAATTTACATCAAATTTTAGTGGAAAATAATGAACATCAACTTAAAGGAATTGTAGCTTTGCAAGATCTAAAACAAGTTGATTCTAGCAGTAAACAATCACAATCGGTTAAAACTATTATGCAGACTGATGTCAAAACTATAAACCCTGATGTAGAGCTTGTAAAGGCTAAAGAAATGATGGAGAAATACAAAATATCTGCTCTGCCTGTTATTACTGACGGTAAACTAGTTGGTATTGTGAATGCTGAGCATTTTAAACAATTTTCTATCGATGCTTAAACCAAAACGATTAATAGCTTCAATTGAACAAAATCCAGACTGGCCTACTCTTATTTTCTTTTGTTGTATTCATGGAAATGAAAAAGCAGGCTATAAAGCACTTCAATCCTTTTTTGAACATATTCATGATTTTTCTGAACAACTTCAGGGTAATGTTTACGGTATATTTGGAAATCAAGAAGCCTATTTACAAGAATATAGGTTTTTAGATAAAGATTTAAATCGCATCTGGACCAAGTCTCATCTTGAAGAATCAAGCCGAAAAGACAATGTTAGTGAATATCATGATTTGACCGAAATCTACAACCTATTATACGATATTCTAAAGCGTTCTAAGTCTAAGGTGTACTGCATAGATTTGCATACTACATCTGGTCCTACAAAGCCTTTCATCATAATGAACGATGCTTTGATTAATCGAAAATTTGTCAGAAATTTAGGTTATCCCGTTATTTTCAATGTTGAGTCTTTTATTGAAGGCGCGTTACTCAATTTGCTCAATGATTTAGGCCATGTATCCTTAGCTTTTGAAGGTGGAGAACATTATTCTGAGGAATCAGTTAAAGAATTAAAAATATTCTGTTATAAATCACTTTATCATACAGGAATAATTTCTGCTAAAAATCTTATTGATATGGGGATTTCTGAACACTATTTTAAATCAAAACCAGCTAAATATTTTGAAATGATTTTTAGGCAAGATTTAAAACCTGAAGATAATTTTGAAATGTGTGGCAACTATTTAAATTTTCAAAAATTAGAAAAGGGAGAACGTATTGCTATATTAAATAATCAATCGATTTATGCGCCAAAAAAATTTCAAATATTTATGCCGTTATACCAAAAAAAAGGCGAAGATGGATTTTTCTACATTAAGCGTATAAATAGATTTAAACTGAAAGTTGCTAGGGTGTTTAGGAACCTTCAAGCAGAAAATTTATTAACATTTATGCCTGGTATAAAAAAAATAAATTTTTATACGCTAAGTATTTCAAAACCACTTTTAAATTTTATACCAAAAAGACTTATGTTTGCTTTAGGATATCGTAAAAGTATAGAAATTAATGATAAAAATATTTGTTTTACAAAACAAGAGCGGAAACTAAAAAATCTACCTAAACTTTCATCCTTTGTGAGTCCATATCAAATGTAACCAATTCTTAAATTATCATATTATGAAAAACTTAAAACTATTATTCGTAATTTTAATTATTACACAATTGAGCATTGCTCAAGAAATTGATTTTGGTGTCAAATTAGGAGCTAATTTTGCTACCTTAAATGATGCTAGCGGATTTGATAATAAAACTGGTTTTGTTGGTGGTGCTTTTGTAGGCGCAAAGTTTAGTAAAGTTGGTTTACATGCAGAAGTGCTTTACTCTCAACAAGGTGCAGAATTTGATGCAACAGATTTTGATTTAAACTACATTAACGTTCCGGTATTATTAAAATACTATTTAATAGGCGGTTTAAACGTTCAAGTTGGTCCACAATTTGGTTTCTTAGTAGATGATACGCTTCCAGATGCTTCAACTTTTGAAGCAGAAACCTTTGATTTGTCTGGAGTAGCTGGTTTAGGTATTGATTTACCTTTCAGCCTAAGGGCAGACGCTCGATATATATTTGGTATAACGGATACATTCGATGCTATAGATGGTAAAAATGGAGTATTTACAATAGCTCTAGGTTATTCATTCTTATAGTGACTTATCGTCTTCTAAACTCTTGTGAGATTTCAAAAACGTGTTCAAGAATTTTAATGTCTTGAGCACGTATTTTTTTGTTACGCCTTTTCATCACAACCTCAGCAACTTCAATGGCTTTTTCAAATTTGTAAGTAATAAATCCACTTTTGCCGCCCCAGCTAAAACTAGGTATAAAATTTCGAGGAAAACCTTCACCAAAAATATTTGCGCTTACACCAACAACTGTTCCCGTATTAAACATGGTGTTGATACCGCACTTAGAATGATCGCCCATAATGAGGCCACAAAATTGTAAACCAGTATCTGCAAAGCCCTGTTTGTTATAATTCCATAGTTTTACTGAAGCATAGTTGTTTTTTAAGTTAGAGCCATTTGTATCTGCACCAAGATTACACCATTCCCCAATAACTGAATTTCCTAAAAATCCATCATGGCCTTTATTAGAAAAGCCCTGTATAACAGAGTTGCTAACTTCACCACCTACTTTGGAAAAAGGACCAATAGTTGTTCCTGTATATATTTTTGCACCCATTTTAACTACGGCATGTTCGCACAAAGCAAATGGACCACGAATGTTTGCCGACTCCATAATCTCTGAATTTTTACCAATATAGATTGGTCCTTCAGAAGCATTTAAGGTAGCATTGATAAGTTTGACACCGGACTCAATAAATATTTGCTCTGGGTTAATAGCTATGACATGTTCAGGTAGAGGCTCAGATTTTTTGTTATGTGTAAGTAAATCAAAATCATCCTTTATTGCTGTATGGTTTAATTTAAAAATATCCCAAGTGTTCTTTAAAATTAAAATATCTTGATTGTATTCTATGGTATCGCTATATTGACCTTGTTTCCCAGAACGATAGGCAATAATGTCATTATTATAACTTAAAGCCTGATTTGGCTCTAATCCTACTAGACTATTAACCAAGCTTTTATTGGGAAAAACTGAAGCATTAAGGAAAAGATTGTCATCTTCAATATGAAGTGGCCATACTTCGCTTAAATAATCTTCAGTAAGATTTGAAAATGAGAAATTTGGACAGTGATTTTCCCACTTTTCTTTCATTTTAAGAATACCACATCTCAATTCTGAGACTGGTTTAGTGTAGCTTAAAGGTAAAAGCTGATTGCGAAAAGGCTCAATAAAAACAACGTTCATGGTATTTACTTTTTTTAATTAAAGTTGTTTGGACAAATAAAACCCGAATCCTACGCATAAAATACCAACTAAAACACTGACGAGACTGTAGGTTAAGGCTTGAAAATATTCACCAGATTTTATAAAGTTAAGATTTTCTGTGGCAAAGGCTGAAAAGGTAGTAAATCCGCCACAGAATCCAACAGTTAAAAATAAAAACAATGGTCTTTGCATAAAAGATTTGGTTTCAAATCCAATAAAAAAACCAATTAGTAAACTACCAATAATGTTTACTGTTAAGGTGCCAATAAAAACACTAGTAAACATGGGGTTTAAACTTTTTGAAAGTAAATATCTTAAAGCACTCCCTAAACCACCTCCTATAAAGACCCAAAATAGGTTTTGTAATCCCATAAAACAAATATAGAACAACAATAAAATATAAAAAAATAATTAGAAAGTTAAGAAATAAAAAAGCAAGGCTGGATTTATTTAAGGGGGTGTGTATGAAAATAAATGTGCTAACCAACCTTGCTATGACAAATGTAATATGAATTAAACCTTTAGTGTTGAGGTTTAACCTTACTTATTGTTAAAGTATTCAATAAAATTAAATTTCAAAAGAACATAAAAAATAGGACAACTTTAAAATTTTATGCTAGGGGTGTTTTATGTAATTTTAAAACAGCCTTTAATAAAAAAGCAAGGCTGGAATTATTTAAGGGGTGTGTATGAAAATAAATGTGCTAACCAACCTTGCTATGACAAATATAAGATGAATTAAACCTTTAGCTTTGAGGTTTAACCTCACTTATTGTTAAAATATATTAGACTAAGCCTAACTCTCTAGCTTTATTTAAAATATCATCCTGAGATGATTTGTCTATATTAAAATATTCTTTAATGGCTATTTTCCGTTTTTCTATAGCACTTATGCTGAGGTCTATATGTTTTGTTAAATCCTTAGTTTTTATGCCTTGTGCTAATAATAGAATGATTTTGCGATTTATAGAGTCTAAAAAGTTTGAATTAGATGTGATAATATTTTTTGCCTTTATTACAGTTTCAGAATAATATGTTTCTCCGAGATATACTTTTTTAAAAGCCTCTAGAAGATCTTCACCATCAAAATCACTTTTAACTAATATGCCTCTTGGTTCAATTTTTTGAAGTAGTTCATATAAAATTAATCCTTCAAAATAAGAAGTGATGATAATAATTTTGCTATCTGGTGAGTGTTTTTTAATTAATAAGCCTAAATCTTCTCCTGAATTGATATTTTTTTCCTCATATTTTGGCATCCCAATATCTAAGAAAACAATGTCGTATAACGGATTCTTTTCAGGGTTAGTTATGATTTCATAGGCAGTTTTTGTATCAGTAGCTTTTGTTGCTTTGATACTTAACCCCATTTCGTTATATTCCAAAATAGATTTATAACCCTCTAATTGGGTTGGATGGTCATCAATCATAAGTACGTTCATTCCCCTAGGTGATTTTAATTTTTAATTAAAAATTAGGACTAAATTTACAAAGAAAAGTTTAATTCAACTTTAGTCCCTTTGTGATAATCGCTAAAAACCTTGAAATCAGCATTAATTTTTTTTGCTCTTGACATCATGTTTTTTAATCCGATACCTGAACTTTTTTGTGAAGTATCAAAGCCAACGCCATTGTCTTCAATCACAAGGTTTATTATGTTATTATAACGATTTATTTTGACACTGACAAGATCTGCTTTAGCATATTTTCTAATATTTTGAAAGGCCTCTTGAAATATTCTGTATATTTCAACTGTAATATTTGAGTCAATTTCATCCCAATGTAAATTTTCATCAATTTCAATATTGTAATCAAAATTATTTTTTGAACTTTTTATGTCTTCTATAAGTTCTTTAATTACCAAATTGAAATCTCCATTTTGATAGTGTATAGGTTTATTTAAATTATGTGAAATTTGCCTTATTTCTTGTTCTACTTCCTTTATTTTTTTGACATAGTTTAAGCATCTATCAAGAATTTCTGGAGTTATTTTCTTCTTTAGAACAAAAAGATTTAGCCGTATACTGGATAATTTACCCATGATACCATCGTGAAGTTCTTGTGATATTCGACGTTGTTCTTCAAGTTTACCTTGTTTAATTATAGACTGCTGTTTTAATATAAGCTCGTAAATCTCTTCTTTAGTTTTTTGTTGCTCTTGTTCAGCTTTTAAAAGTTTGTTTTTAGACTTTTGAAATTTAAAGGAAAACCATAGGATTAAAATAAGCAAGCTAAATCCACTAGCTCCAATAATGAGCCATTTTTCATACTCCATTTGAGCTTTATCAGCTTTCATGATTTCATTCTGCATTTGAATTTGGTCAGTTTCATACTCTATTCGAGCAAATTTACCTCTTTGACGCCGCTGGTGATTGACTACAGAATCTTTGATTTTGATATATTCCTCATAATATTTCTCAGTATTTTGCTTATCGGTTTGCGCTAAAAGTCTCAAGGCTTCAAGTTCAAATTCTGTTGCCTCAATACTTTTTGCCGTTTTATAAGCAAATTGAGCAAAAGGCTTAGACAATTGAGGAAGATTTTCTTGTTTATAGTGTTTGGCTAATCGAATTTGACTTTGAAGAACACCGTCAGTATTGTTTAAACTGTCATTGACTTTAATAGAATTTTTTAGTTTATCTACATATGAAGAGGTGTTTCCTCTCACATAATTTAGATGGTTAAAATTGTCTCGTAAGGCAAAATATGTAGCGGGAAAATCTTCTTTTAATCCGTCTTGCTTTAGTCCTTTTTCAAAGTAGTCTTCACTTTCTGAATATTGCCCGAGTTTTAAAGCCACCCTACCAAGGTTATTGTAACTTTGGGCATAAAAACCATTTTCATAAACTTGATAATCTTCAGATAGTTTTTTTATAGTATTAAGTGCTTTTAAATGGTAGTCTTTAGATTTTTCGTATTGATTAGCTTCTATTAATAGCACCCCTAAAAAGTTATAACATTCATATAAGAAACTACTATCTCCAGACACTTGGGCTTTTTTAATTGCGTTAATACTCAATTTTTCTGCATTAATAAAGTCTTGTATTTCAGATAATAAGTATGCTTTCTTAAGTAGTACAGTTCCATGATTAAGGGGTTCATTCAGGTTTTTATAGATCTTTTCGGCAGCATTATAATAATAATAACTGCTATCAGCTTTACTTTTTATGCTAAAATAATCTCCTAAATAAAGTTTGCCATAAGCAATATTAGCACTGTCATTCAATTGTTCCGCATGAGAAATCAATTTATGACTAACTTTGTAATAATTTTTAAGATCATTAAGATAGAAGTAACGGTTTGCGAGCCGAATGATTTTTAAGGTCTTTAAACTATCATCTTGGAGATTATAAATGTCTTTTTTAGCTCGGGATAGAATGTTGGTTTTTTGATGTGAATTCAGTTGGTCTGAATAAACGGTATCTAAAAGCTTATCGATGGAGGCTAATTTTTTTGGTGTATTGGTTTCATCATGACAGCTTAACAGCATCAATAGGGCATCAAAAATAAATGTTAAACAATGAGAGGCCTTCAAAAGTCAACGATTTTTATGCGATAAAAATATAAAAAATGACGGAACTTTCAAGTACCGTCCTAGAATAACAAATGCATTATGCATTGGGGTAAAAGTAATAAATTAAGTTGTATTTACTATTTGGGATTTATTTTTAGTCTTTATCTCTCTTAACGTGAATAATTGGATCTCTTTTAGCTGTTGGAAAGTCAACTTCTTCATTATTTTCAGGAAGTTCTTCAACAACTCTAGTGATTTCAGCTTCCTGAATATCATCAATTTTATAATTAGTATCTTCTACTACAGATTGGTTGGTACAGGCTATTGTTGTAAAAGCGGTTAATAATACGACTAAAGCAGTTTTGTTAAAAAATTTCATAATTATTAGTTTTTAGGTTATACGTTTTTTGTTTAAAAATTAAAATATAATACAAACATATGACTTATATTTCATTATAAATTAAGGTTTTACCTCATAAAATGTTAAAAATTTAGCAATAAAAAAACCTCATGTATAAAACATAAGGCCTTAAATATTTTGTTAAAGTTAATTTATTCTTGGGTTTCCCAACGGTTATTTTCTGGCTTAACGTCTAATAAAATACGGTTGGGGTCAATCACAACTTTCTTAATATTTTTATCTGTATCTATAGCTGTTGTCCATGTGTCGCCTCTCTGCCAAACTTCTACAGGTAATCGGTTTTCGTCTTTACTACCATCTTGATAGTAAACATTATAAACTACAGGCATAGGCATACCTAAACTTTCAAATTCAATTTCATAACCTGTTTCGTTTTTTTCAACTTTATTGATAGCTAAATCAATATTATCATTACCATAAAACCAGGCTTTAAAAAACCAACTTAAGTTTTCGCCTGATGCATTTTCCATGATATTAAAGAAATCGCCAGGAGTTGGGTGCTTGTATGCCCAAGCTTTAATATACGATTTAAAAGCAACATCAAAACGTTCTGAACCGAGTATGTATTCTCTTAAAATATATAAGCCTAATGCGGGTTTGTAATAAGCTACAATACCGAGATTTTGAGATTGAGCAACATCGGGATAAGTGTTTATAGACTCTCGGTTTGGACTTAAAAACCAAGGAATAAGATTTTGCTTAGCCATAAGCATACGATTAGGGTATTCACCATCGTTAAAAGCATCGGTAGAGTAGAGGTTGATAAAGGTGTTAAAGCCTTCGTCCATCCATGCATGTCTTCTTTCGTTACTTCCCACTATCATGGGAAACCAAATGTGTCCAAATTCATGGTCAGTAACGCCCCACAAACTAGCACCTTCAGCTTTATATCCACAAAAAGCAATACCGGGATATTCCATTCCGCCGACATCAGCGGCAACATTAATTACATTTTTATAAGGGTAAGGAAACCATTTTTCGGAATAATGCTCTATGGAAGCTTTTGTATATTCAGTAGAGCGTTCCCAAGCATTATTGCCACTACTTTCTTTTGGATATGCTGATTGTGCCAAAGCTTTTTTACCATTTGGTAAATCGATTTTTGCAGCGTCCCATATAAAAGCTTTAGAGGCAGCAAAGGCTACATCTCTAGAATTCTGCATTTTAAACTTCCAAGTAAAGCTATCGCCATCAGGCCTGATTTTATCTGTTTCACCAACTTCGTTTGGTTTAATAATGAATTGTGTTTTGTCTGATTGTCTAGCTTTATCTATACGTTTTTGCTGCTTTTTAGTTAAGACCTCTTTTGGATTTTGAAGCTCTCCTGAGCCAACAACAATGTATTCTCTAGGCACTTCTACCGAATATTCAAAATTACCATATTCTAAATAGAATTCGCCTGCACCAAGATAAGGCATGACGTTCCAACCATTAACATCATCAAATGTCACCATTTTAGGGTACCATTGGGCTAAGGCGTAAATAATACCATCTTCAACTTGTAGTCGTCCCATTCTATCCATACCTTTTGTAGGGATTTTAAACTCAAAATCCATACTTATGATAGCTTTTCCTCCTTTTGCTTTAAGAGGTTCATTAAAAAACACTTGCATACGAGTATCATTAATAATATGCTTAGAACTTGTATTAGCATTAGTTTTAGCCTCGATGTTAGATAAGGTATACCCACCATCTAAATCACCGTTGTATCGATTACCATTTAATGGCGTTGTAAGGGTTCCTCTAGAATTTGGAGTAAATCTATTTTGCTCAAGAAACAACCAGGCATAATCTAAATTGAATGGACTATTATTAATGTATTCAATTTCTACATGACCT
>JASMTR010000152.1:0-5159 GCA_041694175.1 Bacteroidales bacterium | reverse complement strand
CCCAATACGGCACTGGCAATTGCACCTTGAGCGTCGCAGAGCAAGATAATCCCTTAGACATCAAACTCTATCCACAACCCGCGAGCGATAAGGTGTTTCTGCAAAGTCAAACCCCGCTTATGGCTTATACCATTTATAACCTACAAGGTCAAAAACTCAAACAGTCTAAATTAGAAAACAACCGCATAGACATCCAACAACTCTCAACAGGACTATATTTAATAAAAGTCACAACCGCCCAAGCCAAATCGCAGGTGTTGAAATTGATTGTGGAGTAGATTATTTGGCTTATGAGGCGTTGCACTTAGCCTTGTCGAAGTGTTATGAGATTTAAAAACCATTATAGTTATGATACAAAAGATTCCTTCGTCGCTGCGCTTCCCTCGGAATGACGTGAAAAAAAACATCACTGCGATTCCGACTTTAGGCCTGTCTTGAGCTGTGTCTAAAGGAGGGCGTAGCAGTCTGTTGAACTTAAGAACTAAATGAGTTTTGAAAGCCGATATGGTTAAGATACATGAGATGGCTTCGTCATGCTTTCTCGCCATGACGATAAAAAAACGTCAATGCGATGCCGATTTTCTCGGTAGTGACCTGCTTTACCGGCTAGGCAGAAAGTCTTTTGAATTTGATTTGTAAATGGTTTTGAAATCAAGGTCACTAAAACACTTAACACTATTAAAAAAAAGGAGTTACCCTAATTTATATTTTAAATTATTTTACCCCCAAAATTATATAGGGTTTGTTCGATTATAAATAAGTTTTAAATATATTTACCCCTTTAAACTACAAGACAAATTATTATTAATAACAACTTTTAACTAACAACTAGTAACTCGTTACTAGAAACTAACAACTCTTATTATGATTATAGGTGTCCCCACTGAAATTAAAAACAACGAAAGTCGAGTCTCCATTACCCCAGCAGGTGTCTTTGAACTTACCAAAGCCAAACACAGGGTGTATGTTCAATCTAATGCTGGCTTAGCCAGTGGTTTTACCAACAATGACTATAAAAATGCTGGTGCTCAAATTTTAGATTCTATTGAGTCTGTTTATGACATTGCTGAAATGATTGTCAAAGTGAAAGAACCTATAGAACAAGAATACAATTTAGTAAAGGCTAATCAAATTGTATTTACGTATTTTCATTTTGCGTCAAGTCAGCCGCTTACTGAAGCGATGTTAAAATCTAAAGCGGTTTGTATTGCTTACGAAACGGTTCAAGACGATGATGGTAGTTTGCCTTTGCTCACACCCATGTCTGAAATTGCTGGACGAATGGCGACTCAACAAGGAGCTAAGTTTTTAGAAAAACCTATAAAAGGAAAAGGGATATTACTCGGTGGTGTACCAGGCGTTCCTCCTGGAAAAGTTTTGGTTCTCGGCGCAGGTGTTGTTGGCGTTCAGGCGGCAAAAATGGCAGCAGGGCTTGGCGCGAGCGTAGTGATGATGGATATTAATATGAAACGTTTAAGGTATGTTAATGATGTGATGCCACCACATGTGGTAACCGAATTTTCTAATGAATACAATATCAGAAAACACATTAAAGATGCGGACTTAATTATTGGGGCGGTACTGATAGCAGGTGCCAAAGCCCCAAAACTCATCAAACGAGATATGCTCAAAGAAATGCAACACGGCACTGTTATGGTAGATGTAGCGGTTGACCAGGGCGGTTGCTTTGAAACCACAAAACCCACAACCCATGAAAACCCCACTTACATTGTCGATGAAGTTTTGCATTATTGTGTAACCAATATGCCTGGTGCGGTGCCATATACTTCTACTTTGGCTTTGACAAATGTAACCTTTCCTTACGTTAAATCTCTTGCCGATTTAGGTTGGGAAAAAGCATGTAAAACGGATAAAAGACTTCAAAAAGGCCTTAATATTTCAAAAGGAAAAATTGTATTAGAAGAATTGAAGGATATTTTTTAAGACGCTGCTTTTAGTTTTTTCAATGTAGATTTTTGTAAAGCGTGTTCTACATAACTTTTAGTGACTTTTAAAGTTTTTTCATCGCCTTCTGGCATATCAAACATCGCGTCGGTGAGGACGGCTTCACATAACGATCGTAAGCCTCTTGCGCCGAGTTTATACTCCAGAGCTTTTTCTACAATCAGGTCTAATGCGCCATCTGTGAAAGTGAGCTCGATATTGTCCATTGAGAATAGTCTTTCATATTGCTTAACAATGGCGTTTTTTGGTTCGGTTAAGATACGTCTGAGCGTTTCTTTATCTAAAGGATTCATATAACTTAAAACAGGTAATCGTCCTATTATCTCAGGGATTAACCCATAGTCTTTTAAATCTTTAGGAATGATGTATTGAAGTATATTTTCTTTGTCGATGCCTGCGCCGAGCTTAGATGCGCCATAACCTACAGCTTGCATATTGAGGCGTTTAGAAATATGACGGTCAATGCCATCGAATGCTCCACCAGCGATAAACAAGATATTTTCAGTATCGATTTCAATGAAGTTTTGGTCCGGATGTTTTCGTCCGCCTTTTGGTGGCACATTGACTGTGGTGCCTTCCAAAAGCTTTAATAAAGCTTGCTGAACACCTTCTCCGCTGACATCTCTCGTGATTGATGGGTTATCAGACTTTCGGGCTATTTTATCAATTTCGTCAATAAACACAATTCCGCTTTGGGCTTTTTCTACATTATAATCTGCAGCGGCGAGCAATTTAGTTAAAATGGTTTCAACATCTTCACCGACATAACCCGCTTCGGTCAGTACTGTTGCATCTACAATAGCGAGAGGTACGTTGAGCATTCTGGCGATGGTTTTGGCGACTAAAGTTTTACCTGTACCGGTTTGCCCCACCATAACGATATTACTCTTTTGAATTTCAATATCGTCTTTTTTGTTTTTGGGTTGAAGCAGTCTTTTGTAATGGTTGTAAACCGCTACGGACATCACTTTTTTGGTGTAGTCTTGTCCGATGACGTATTCGTCTAAAAATGCTTTTATTGCTTTTGGCTTTTGAAGCGTAAAATCCTGATTGATGTCGCTTTTTTTGTGCGTTGTGATTTCTTCTAAAACAATACCGTGAGCTTGTTCAATACACTTATCACAGATGTGGGCGTCTAAGCCTGCAATCAGCAAGTTAGTCTCAGATTTTTTACGTCCACAAAATGAGCATTCAAGATTTTCTTTAGCCATTTAGTCTCTTTTTAAAATTTCGTCAATCATCTTATAGTCTAAAGCTTCTTCAGCATTCATCCAAAAGTCTCTGTCGCCGTCTTCGTAAACTTCGTTGTAATCTTTACCTGTATGTTTTGAGATGATTTGGTAAAGTTCTTCTTTGAGTTTTACAATTTGTTGTGCTGTAATTTGAATATCATCAGCTTGACCTTGTGCGCCACCCATTGGTTGGTGTATCATCACGCGCGAATGCGGTAAACCGGAACGTTTGTTGTCTGCACCTGCACATAATAAAACTGCTCCCATAGAAGCTGCTATTCCAGTATTAATAGTAGCCACATCAGGTTTTATAAATTGCATTGTATCGTAAATGCCGAGACCAGCATAAACGCTTCCGCCTGGAGAATTAATATAAATTTGAATATCTTTAGAAGCATCTGTAGATTCTAAAAACAAAAGTTGCGCTTGTATGATATTTGCAACTTGATCATTGATTGGCGTACCAAGAAAAATAATACGATCCATCATCAGCCTTGAAAATACGTCCATTGCTACTGCATTCATTTGGCGTTCTTCAATGATGTTGGGCGTCATTCCCATAGGAATCATACTCGTAATTATCTTAGAATAATAATTAGAGTTTATGCCCTGATCTTTGGTCGCAAACTTTTCAAATTCTTTGTTTATGTCCATATTGTGCTTAATAACAGTCTATTTGTAAACTTCGTCAATAAATTTTTCATACGTTGCTTTTTTAACTTTTAGGTTAACATTTTCCTTGTAGAAATTAAGCAACTTTTGGTTCATCACTTGGTCTGAAATCTTTTTGGCTTCTTCTTCTTTTTGAAGAATATTTTGTGCAATACTGTCGAGTTGTTCTTCTGGCATTTCGCCTTGACCAAACTGAGCCATTTGCATTTTGATACGCTCTTTAGTGGTATCTTTAATTTCGTCTATGGTCACTTGAAGGTTGTTGTCTTTAATAATTTTGCCTTCAATTAACTGAAATCTTAAGCCTTTTTCACTTTTTTCAAACTCTTCTTTGGCTTCGTCTTCAGTCAATTCTTTTTCACCAGACATTCTCAACCATTTTTGAAGAAATTCTGAAGGCAATTCAAAATTAGTGTTGTCAAGTAAATATTCTGAAACATCATTAAGCAATTGCTGATCGCTTTGCTGTTCGAGTTGTTTCTCAGCGTCAGATTTTATCTTTTTTCTAAGGTCTTCTTCTGTTTTAATCTCCTCACCAGGATATATTTTTTCAAAGAATTCTTCATTGAGTTCAGCGAGGATTTCTTCGTTAATTTCACTGATGTTAAAAGTTACCTCAACATTCAAGTCTTTGGCTTTTTCTTCTTCAATTCCCAAGTGTTTAGCTAAGTCTGAAGTTTCTTTAAACAATCCTTTAGTTTTAAAACTTACGCTGTCATTGGCTTTTGCTCCAATCAATAACTTTTGGTCTTTTTTACTCTTAAGGTCTTCAGTTTTCAAAGTGGTTTCGTGGTCTATGTTTTCGTCTTCATTAACAAATTTACCTTGAACTAAAAATCCAGGCTGAACTTCGTTTTGAGAAGCCAATTTTCCGTACTGTTTGCGAATAGATTTGATTTGGTTATCAATCATTTCTTTATCAGCTTCAATTTTATAATGTCTGATGCCTTTTTTTGGAGAAAGATCAATTTCAAAATCAGGCGCTAAACCTAATTCAAATTCAAATTGGTAATTTTCCTTGTTCCAATCAAAATCATCTTGTTGTTTAGGAATAGGATTGCCGAGAATATCAAGCTTTTCTTCGGTAATATATTTGTTGAGCGCTTCTTGAAGCAATTTGTTAACTTCATCAACTAAAACCGCTTGACCATATTGTTTTTTGATCAAACCTAAAGGCACGTGACCTTTTCTAAAACCAGGTATATTGGCTGATTTTTTATAATCTTTTAAAATTTTATCGACTTTAGGTTGATAGTCATCTTTTTGAATATCAACTTTTACAACGGCATT
>JASMTR010000151.1:0-6572 GCA_041694175.1 Bacteroidales bacterium | reverse complement strand
CGAACAAACAAAAACTAAGAGTTTTCTGCTCATCACTTGATTTAAATATTAGGCTATAATTATTAATAGATTTTCTTTTTAAATTACAGTTTTCAAGATTCGAAACAAAAATTACACTTCTGTCTTTAAAAAATATCGCATTGGATTTATTATCCAACAAATCTTTCAATATATCAAAGGTGAAATCACATTTAGAAGTTGTTTGACCATTAGTGATTAAGGAAAAGAAGAATGTTATTGCTAAAATTATTTTTTTCATTTTACTGTTTTAGTATAATTTTTGCATTATTTCTCCATACTGTTTGACCATATACATCTTGTTCAAATAATACTCCTGATTCAGGAAAATTCCATGAGCTATCTTGATATTCACTATAATGAACAAATTCATGTAGGATTGTCACACCAATTAAAAATGAAAACGCATCAGCAAGCTTAGACCCAGGAGTTGTGTTTTCTAAATCATTAACTAAAAGTGTATCAGGATTATTTCCCTCAAAAAGACCGTAAGTATTTGGGCCACAAGTACTACAAAAATTATCTAATTGCACAATATCAACAATAGGTCCGTCTCCCCATTCTAGTTCTTTTTTTATTTGCTGTGCAGTCAAATCACCATATTGTTCAATTTTACTCACTATAAATGCATTATTTTTAATTAAAGGAAATGCATTTATTAAATTATTCCTATTTACATAAATATCATCAAAAAAAGCCTGCGCCTCAGCGGTGACTTGTCCGTTTTCTAGATTGCTAAACATCAATTTAATTTTGAACTCAAGACATCTAAGTCATTTTTTATTTCATCAATTACTTTGGTTTAAAGATACTAATTTCTTTATAAAACACCCTCTACTTGAGATTGTAGAGGGTGGTTAAATTTAGTCAGTATATTTTTTGTAAACTTTGAAAGAAGTATTATTATCCTTTACTAAGAAAAATAGATTATCTATGTCTTTAAATAGGTTCATTAAGCTTTCAAATTTGATAAATTTTATCTTTTCTGAATCCAGCTTATTTAAATTATTTTTTTTAATATCAGAAATTTGGATTTTTTTATCTATAAGTGTCGTAATTATTGAAAATTCTTCAATTCTTTTTTTTGGGGGTTCACCAAAATAAATAAGGTTAAGTTCATTATCAATACCTAAAAAAACATTGTATTTGAAATTTTCTTGGGGTATCAACTTTGCAAAATAAAACCCATAAAATTTTTTTTTAAACTCGTAACCCGACATATGGAATCTGGAATCATTCATTTTGTAATCATTACTAAAATTAAAAGTATCAGGCATAACGACATATAATTCTGATTCTTGGGCACTGCTTAAAAAACTAATAAATATAGTTATAAATATTATGATTTTCATTATTGACAATTATTATTACCAGAGTCTTTAACCATACTTATTATAAGGTTATGATAGACATCAGATATATTATTTAAATTTTTCCAATTTTCAAATTCTGGAGTATTGCTGAGCCCTGACCAACTCATAAACTCAGAAATTTGTTGTTTCCAATTGTTGCCAAATTCTGCTTGCATAGCTGCAACAAAAACAGAAGGCTCACTATTCCAATCATGATTGTTTAATATAAAATCTGATAGTTGTTGCTGATATGTTTGTGTACTAAACATATTAGTTGAAAAAATATCATGAGACCATTCAGGTGTCAAATTATTGCTTAATTGCATTGCGCAAAACATGGTCTTATAACGTTCAGGTCTTGTTAAAGTATTTAAGTTAACACCATTAAAATTAGTGCCATTAGCACCACAACAATCTGTAAATGCGTTTGATGCAAACCCTGGTTCTCCAGTATTTTGGTCAAATAATATAATACCTGCGTCACTCAATACATCAAACATCAAAGCATGTACAAGCTCATGTGCAAGTGTCGTCATAATAGCTAGGTTAGAACCTGTTTGGTCTAAGTCATTACTTATAATAATTTTATAAGTGTCTGGTAAGCTGGTATTATTGCCTGAATTAAGCCAACTACCATAAGTATTTCCCCAATCTGTACCTGTTGCACCTACATCCATAAATAACCAATTACCAGTATCATCAGCAAAATGATTTAATAAGTTTTGATACAAATTTGGTGAGTTATTGTTTTTTAATTTTTCATGAATGCAATCAGTTTTAGTACCATCAAAATTTTCAAAAATCCTATCCTCCCAATCCACCTCAGCATCGGGGTTATTTTGTAGCTCTTGAACTGCAGCATCAAAAAACGCCTGCGCCTCAGCGGTGACTTGTCCGTTTTCTGTATTGCTAAACATAGAATTAATTTTGAACTCATGACATCTAGGTCATTTATCATCTTTAATTTCATCAATTAGTCTGATTTAAAGATACTACTTTTTTTTATAAAACCACCCTCTGCTTGGGGTTGTAGAGGGTGGTTGAATGCTAATCTTGACAATACTCATACCTTACAACTAAAGTCCAATTAGTGCCTAAATTTTGTATAGACTTTCTACATTCTGCAAATTGTTCATAGTAAACAATATTTTCTCGTTTATGTCTATTTTTACCGAATATTAAAATACTGATTATCGAATTATTAAAGTTTAAAGTTGACTTATCTATTGACTTAAAAACATCTTGAAAATAAAACACATAGTTATCTCTAGTTTGAATAATTTTAAATAAATGTAACTTTTTTAGTTTATTGACTTCATTTTCATTAAGATAATTGTGTAGATTATTTATATATATAGTTTTATCTCTTTTAAAAGCGTTTGCATCTTTAAGTTTATTTTTAATATTATTAATAATTGTCAGGTGATCTTGAATTTTATATTCTTCACTTTTACAGGAAAAAAATATCACAAATACAATTAAATAAGTGTATTTATCTCGGAAAATTCTCATGAGCTTCTTTGATATTAATTTGTTCTTTAATAGGTCTTTTACAAAAATAATCTCTGTGAATCTCTTCTAATTGGTCGCCTAATAATGGTGAATATGTAAAGTTTTGAGGATAAGCTCCGGTTGTTACAATATGAGGTATATATTGAAAATTTGGAGCCTGTTCTGGTTCAAGGCAATTTATTTCATTTAATGCAACTTGAATTGCGTCGTGCCAGGTAATATTTCCATTCTCTAAGTCAAAACCAAACCTTACAAACGTAGCAACCCCAAATAAGTTTGATGGTAGGTCTTCATAACTAAATGCACTAGCATTTTGTTTGGCACTTTGCATTAATTCTCCCATATCACCTCCTAAAATACCATTTATTGGTCCATTATTCTTTGCCCATTTAAAAAGTTTGAAAACGTGATGAAAATCAATCCAACCACCGTTTTGAGAATAAATATATCTTCTAACTCTATTTTGTGGGTTTTGAATGAATAACTCACCTGTTTGCTCATCTCTTCCATACATTAAATTCTTTTCAAAATGATTTATAAGTGAATTTATCTGCATATCGAATGTTAAGTTATTAAGGTTGGGTATATTATTAATTTCATCTAATATTTCTTGAACATTTGCTAATTGTCCCCATTTTGGCTCTTCAATTGTTGATAAATCAAAATCCCATAGTATTTCAGAACCAATAAGGTTTTGATTATTATCCTGAAGAAATAAGTTTATTTTTTCTAATATAAACAAAATAATATTTTCAGCCTCAGCGGTGACTTGTCCGTTTTCTAGATTGTTAAACATCAATTTAATTTTAAACTCAAGACATCTAAGTCATTTATCATCTTTAATTTCATCAATTACTTTGGTTTAAAGATACTAATTTCTTTATAAAACACCCTCTACTTGGGATTGTAGAGGGTGGTTGATTTATATTAATCGGATACCTTAGTTAAAATAATATCCGTTGGTACATTAAAATCTGGAGAAACAGAGCTAAAAGTAAGATGCTGCCCTTCACTTTCCTGAACTGTCCATCTGGCAGTAACCGTATTTGTAAGTTGATTGTTAGATATAATTTCAATTTTGACTTGACCTCTTTTTATTCTATCATACAAATTTGGGTTTATTGTATTATCAACAAAGGGACCAAAGAGGTAATTTGACGTGACATCAACATTAATAGCGCTAGGCACCCATCCTTTATTATCCCCTTGTATTTTTCCTTTTTCAGAGGCATAAATATAATTTTGTATGATGCCATTATCATCTACGACAAACTTTTCAAAATGACCCGCAATAACATTAGGTGCTTCATTGTATTCCCATAATATTACTCTAAAAACTTCATTGTTTTCTTGATATTCCCAAGTTCCAGTAAACAAATCCATAGGAGTTGTTTGGGAGTAAATACTCATTGATAGTAAAAGACTTATGTTTAATAATATATGTTTTATGGTTTTCATGGTTTTGTTTTTTAGTTGTTACAATTTGTTCTTTTAACTTTCTATACAATTCTGCATGAATCAGTTCGTGTGCAATTGTAGCAGCAATAACAATCGCAGATACATGATTAAAGGATTCTGTATTAATATTTATAAAAGCTATACTAATGTCCTCATTTAGTATCGTTTGACCTGTATTTCCGAAATCAGGATTAGTAAACATACCCCATTCTAAATTTAGTACAGGATATTCAGGTTCAAACTTTTTAATTATTTCTGAAATTTCAGAAGAGTTTTTTAAATCATCTTTTATTGATTTTACACACGGATGATTTTTAAACTCAGCGGTTTCATTAATTTCAAAGATATATTGGAATTCCCAATCCACCTCAGCATCGGGGTTATTTTGTAGCTCTTGAACTGCAGCATCAAAAAACGCCTGCGCCTCAGCGGTGACTTGTCCGTTTTCTAGATTGTTAAACATCAATTTAATTTTAAACTCAAGACATCTAAGTCATTTATCATCTTTAATTTCATCAATTACTCTAATTTAAAGATACTGCTTTTTTTAAAAACCACCCTCTACTTGGGGTTGTAGAGGGTGGTTAATCAATATTCTAAACCCCAAGAATTAAGAATACTATCTGCTTGTGATTTATTTATTGTTTCAATTTTTTTTACCCAGTATTTAGATTGAGGTCTATTCGATGTCACACCTTTTTTCTCTACTGGATATTCATATTTATATTGCCATCCTTTATTTATTAAAATACTATCTTTAGTTCTACCTCTATAGTATTTATAATCTTCAAAGACATAAATGAACTTTAATTGTTCATAAATGCCAGTTTCTCCTACATATCCAAATTTATAAAAGCCACTTCTAAATATATCCTCTTCCGAATTAAGTTTACCATTAGTTTTATCAAGTCTTATTATTTTTTTCCAATATGTAGGTTTACCTTTTGCTTTTCTATACTCATTCTTTAGTCTTAAATGAACATCATAAAAACGTTTATTTACTTTGTCGTAAGTGCTGTAATTCTTAGAATCATTTCTGATAAAAGTAGAGTCAATTTTTTTCAATCCGATCTTTTCTCTCTTTGAGTTTATTTCATTCAAGTATGGGTAAGGTGCTTTTTCCTGTTTACAACCAATTAATAGTAAACAAAATAAAATTAATATGTTTCTCATGTTTATTTAGTATGTAATTTCTGTCCAAGACCATTCTTGTTTAATTGTTCCGCCTAAATGAATTCCATCGTTTTTAGGTTTACTTGGAAAAATACCATCATGATTGCCATCATTATCGTTATCAATTCTTAATCTGGTAGCAGATTGCCATGTAGAAGGGTTTTTTACTTCAAAAGTTAAGGTGTGGCTACCGTTAAAATTCTCAGTAATAGTAACGGTAGTTGTATAGGATCCAAGAAAAGATGTCGCAATATTACCGTTTGTCATTCCATCATAAAATTCCCCTTGTCCATAAGTCCACTCTTTACTTACTGGTTCTGAAATATCATTATTGTTTATTTTCTGTAAAGCTAGGTTTCTTGCTTGATTAACTCCTTCTTGCTGTTTTAAATCATTAGTCGTAAAATCATCACCATCAAAATATATTGTTTCAACTCCATTATCAGGGTCATTTACATTAGGGTAATTGCCTAACTCTAAAAGCCAAATCCCAAATAAATCAAACCAATCCATACTGTTTTCGTTCAAATCAAAAGCATTTTCTCCAATAGCTCTAAATTCATCAACAATACTATTTAAGAAATTTATTGATGATGGATAATTTTGTGCTAATTCTGAAAATTTTTTAAATACTTTATGAACTACTTCAGCAGTAGATGTGATACCATCGGCTACAGCTTGTTGTAATAAACTTTTAAAATCTTCTTGGCTGTAAAAAACAATAAATTCTTGCATAAACGCCTGCGCCTCAGCGGTGACTTGTCCGTTTTCTGTGTTATAATTTAAGAACCTAAACGTGTTATCTGCTTAGGTTGTTTTAAATATATCTTTATCGGCATTACAATCTAGATTGATTTTTTAATTTTATGTTTTAAAGATAGTTATTTTTTTTAAAAATCCCTCCACTTTTTGAAGCAGAGGGGTTTTGCTTATTGCTTAATTTGTAATACATTATTTTTTATCATTTTAATAGAATCGTTTTTTAAAATCTTATAACATGCTCTGTATAATGTATTTGAATTAAATAAAGAAATTTCAACATATAGATATTTTTCTTGT
>JASMTR010000150.1:0-4124 GCA_041694175.1 Bacteroidales bacterium | reverse complement strand
AAAGACTCTAGATATTGCGCCACGCGTTGAACAAATTGTCCACCCAACGCACCATTAACTACCCGATGATCGTAACTGTGAGATAAAAACATTTTGTAGCGAATACCTATAAAGTCACCTTCAGGCGTTTCTATAACTGCTGGTACTTTTCTGATGGCTCCTAGTGCCAAAATACCAACTTGAGGTTGATTGATAATCGGTGTACCCATAATACTACCAAATGTTCCTACGTTAGTTACAGTGTAAGTGCCGCCTTGGGTTTCATCAGGTTTGAGTTTACCTTTACGAGCACGTCCAGCTAAATCATTGACTTTTTTAGCCATGCCGAGTAAGTTTAATTGGTCAGCATCGTGTATAACGGGTACAATTAAATTGCCGTCAGGTAAAGCTGCAGCCATACCTAGATTGATATGTTTATGTTTAACAATTTTGTCTCCATCAACTGAAATGTTGATTAAAGGAAAATCTTTAATGGTTTTAGCCACCGCTTCCATAAAAATCGGAGTGAAAGTCAACTTTTCACCTTCTCTATCTTGAAAAGCTTGTTTGTGTTTGTTTCTCCAATTCCAAATATTGGTCACATCAACTTCTATAAAAGATTGTACGTGGGCTGAAGTTTGCGTACTGTGGACCATATGTTTAGAAATGAGCTTACCCATTCGGCTCATTTCTATAACTTCATCTTCTGCATTGATGTTGACAGGAGTTTGTACATCAGCCACTGAAGTTGGTTGTGGTGTTGTAGTTTCAGCTGTTGCCTTACTTGAATCGAGCTCTTTTTGAGTAGAAGATTGGCGTTGTTCAACATAGTTCAACATATCGTCTTTGGTAACCCGGCCATCTTTACCACTGCCTTGAATTTGCTCTAGTTCATCTAAGGAGACGCCTTCTTCTTTAGCAATGTTTTTTACAAGAGGAGAATAAAATCGTTGTGTATCTGAGAAATCTTGTGATTCAGGTTTTATTGTTTCTTCAGCTTTTTGCATTAAAGTTTTGGCAACTTCAGCGTTTTCTTCTACAGATTTGGATTCTGTAGTTGTATTATCTTCAGAGCTATTTGAAGCGTCATCAGCTGTTTCTTCGCCTTCGGTTTCAATAATAGCAATAACTTCACCAACTTTAATCACGTCATCAACCTCAAAACGTTTTTCTATCAATTTGCCATCAACTTCACTTGGCACTTCGGAGTCTACTTTATCTGTAGCGATTTCCAAAACAGGTTCGTCAGCTTCTATACTATCACCAATTTCTTTGAGCCAAGAGGTCAATGTGGCTTCCGCTACACTTTCGCCCATTTTTGGAAGTTTGAGTTCTATTTTTGCCATATTGATAAAAAATTGAAGTTATCGATTTGTAAGTTGCAAAATTAATAAAATTTAAGTGGTTTTGTTTTAAATTTTTCTAAATATTGTTTTTTAGTGGTGTGTTGATAGTTTGTGCTTATTGAAATAGTTTTAAGTAATAACATAAACCTCGTACAGCTCGCTAGCCCTGATTGAAGCGGCATCCTTTTGGGGTAAATCTTAGCAGCTGTTGGAATGGCAGAGTGCCGCTTGAAGCGGTAATCCTGCCAGGCCTTACAGATGCTTGGATTTACCCCAAAAGATAGAGCTGAAAGCAGGTTTCTGCTCCTGAACAAATATTTGGTTTCTGATTTAGAATATTTAAGGATTAGGATTTCTGAATATTTAATTTAAAAATACGACTTCTCCTTGAGATGTGCTGGCATCACTTCCTATTAAAACCTCAAGGTGTTGAGGAATAAATCTAAAGATATTTCTTGAATCCTTGTTTTTAAGCATAAAATCAATAGCCTGCTGATATGGTAGTGTTTTGGTATCAATTACAATTAGACTGTCTTTAAAGTGTTGGTTTTCTGTTTTTTTTGATTGTAAAGCTTCTATGTTTTGATTGTAATACGTCTTAAGTTTTTGATGGAGCTCTTCATTTTGACCGATATAAAAAATACTTTTGTAATCGAGTTTGACATTGGCTTTTTTAAGCATATCTGATTTTTTGAAATGTTTGGCGATTGCGAAAAAAAGGGATATAATACCTATCATCAATTTTGAGTTGGTGTAATGTTTGGTGAAAAAGAGTTTAACTGACTCAAAAAAACGTTTAAAATAAACCTCATCTCGTAAGGTACTTTCTCCCTTGAAGTGTATAATTTTTTCCGACCCCAAATAATAATTTTGAAAACCCTTTTTTATAAACTGATAGCTCAAATCGATATCTTCACCATACATAAAATAGCGTTCGTCTAAACCGTCTAATTGCTTGTAGTCTTGCTTCTTAAAACACATAAAGGCTCCGACAAGTGTAGCAGTTTGTCCTTCGTTATTTTCTGATAAGTTGTTGTTATAGAATTGTTTTGAAAAGCCTAGCATTTTTAAAGCAGCAACTTTTAACGTTAACTTATTAATTTTACTTTCTGGCAAAAAATGGCCTGTGCCGTCAATTAATCGCAAACCTAAAATACCGCAGTTTTTTAAACTTTGATGTTTTTCCACAGCAGAGTTTATACAAGTTTCCGTCAGAATAGTATCGGGATTAACAAGACATATATATTCGCCTTGAGCTTGGTTGATACCGATATTATTCGCTTTTGAAAAGCCGTCATTGGTAGGATTTGGTATAAATTTCACTTCAGGAAAATATTTTGGAATAAGCTCTGAAGTTTGGTCGTTTGAAGCATTATCAACAACAATAATTTCAGCTTCTAAATCAGCTATGGCTTTATGCAAACTCTCTAAACATAGCATTAAGTGATAGGGTACTTTGTAACTCACTATAACAACCGAAACTTTCAATTTTTAAGATTTTAAGGTGGTTTCAAAAGGCTGTCTATTGATGATGCTTCGACCGAGGGTGATTTCATCTGCAAATTCTAACTCATCTCCTACTGAAATACCTCGGGCTATACTTGAAGTTTTAACCTTGTAATTTTGAATTTGTTTATAAATATAAAAATTAGTGGTATCGCCTTCCATCGTAGAGCTTAAGGCAAAAATAATTTCGTCTATTTTTCCGTCTTTTACTTTGTTGACTAAAGATTCGATATTGAGATTTTGTGGTCCAACGCCGTCCATCGGACTAATTTTTCCACCTAAAACGTGATACAGTCCTTTGTATTGTTGGGTGTTTTCAATGGCCATCACATCTCTAATATCTTCAACCACACAAACAATTTCACTTTGACGTTTTGAACTTTGGCAAATTTCGCAAAGCTCTGAATCACTAATATTATGGCAATTTTTGCAAAATTTAATCTCTGTTCTCAGTTTAACTAAAGCCTGAGCTAAATCGACAGTTTGCTCTTCTGGCTGGTTGAGTAAATGTAAAATTAATCGCAAAGCTGAACGCTTTCCTACACCAGGAAACCTCGCCATTTCTTCAACTGCGTTTTCTAAAAGCTTTGAGGAGTAATCTATCATGAAGGTTGTTAGCTTATTTTCTGTTGTATTTTATGGGTGCGCCTTTTTCAGGTAAACTTTGTAAAATAAATTCTCTTAAATCGTCATTAGATTGTTTTAAATCTTCATTTCTCAAATACATCATATGACCACTTTTATAAGCTTTAAAGTGAAATCTATCTTGCATTCTTCCACTTGGATCAATGTGCCACATCGTGTATTTGGCATTGAAATAGGTTGTTGCTCCATCATAATAGCCAGATTGAATCAAAACTTGCATACTCGGATTTTGAGCCATAGCTTGACGCAATCTCTCACCCGTGTTGTTGTCGCTATTTCGTCTATCCCAAGGTCTTACGGGGCCAAACATATTGTATTTTAAAGGCACATCAAATTTTAGTTCGTTTTTAATGTAGTGATTGATAGCTGGCGTAAAAGCTTGTAACCAAGCGGTGAGTTCTGCATTATAATCTGGCCGAGTACCAGCAACTTGACGGTCAATACCAAGATAACGCGAATCTAAGCGACCTATGGTAAAACCTTCTTCTTTTAAAAGTAATTTCCAAAAATTGTTGTAACTCAAATCTAAATTGTGTTCTAAAAAAAGATTTTTATCTATTCCTGAAAAGTAAGCCATTTTTTCGGCTGCTTGATTTAAATCTTGTTGATTTTTAAATCCACCTTTATATAGAAGTGGTATGAGTTTAT
>JASMTR010000149.1:0-3934 GCA_041694175.1 Bacteroidales bacterium | reverse complement strand
CTTTGAATTCAGCCAAAACTACCGCATTACTCATAGCTATTGTTGCTGCTCGTTTTCAATTTCACGTGTCCGTTTTTCAATCCACTTTTTAATTTATTCGTTTTATCGTTTAAGCCTTAAATTTTGCTGAAATTCAAAGTCTTCTTTTTTCGTCGTTTTCAATTCCATTTTCTCGTTTGTGCAACAAAGGTTGAAATTTACATTTCTTATCGATTGGTTCAATTCCACGTGTCAATCTCAGTTTGATTTTTCAATTTTCATTCGTTTAAGCCAATCACTTCAATCAAAAGCCTTTCAGTTTGATTTTCAATTAATCTTTTTTAATCATCCGAGATTTTGAAGTTCAGCCAAAAGATTGAAAAATATCAAATTCCTTGTTTTTATTCAACTCCTTAAAATCGCAAAAATAAATTGATTTTTCAGTTATGGATATCAGCTAGAAAATCAGCTAATCAATTATTATTTACAGTGCTTTTTTTGTCAAAATGCTAATAAAAATTCAAATCGTTTCGTTCAAAATTCAATCGTCAATTATAATCCAAAAATCGTGTCAAATGAGCAGCAACGTTTAGTATATGGCAAGTAGGGCAGTAGAAAGCGATAAACTTTCAAGGTTGCACTGAGCCAAAGCGTTGTATTTTGTTTTTATCTTATTCATTTTAAAAGCCAAATCAACGATTTGGCGGTGTTTGTTAATAGCTCTGAACTTTCTTTAACCACCGAGCGCCCTATTTGCTATATACCTTGTTAGCAACTGGCTTTATTTACTCAATGCTTTTAATATTCGTTCTTCGTTAATAACTATATCCCTAAATAAAACGTGAGGAAATTCCTCATACTTTGAATCTTTAAAAGCTTCATGGATTTTCAATAAAGTCGAAGCAGTCAATAATGAAAGGTTCATCTCTGTATCCATTTCACAGTCGTAAATAAAATCGTCACTAAACTCAGGTGCAACGAGAAGTATTTTTACAATCCTCAGGTTGTTTTTTAAAGCTAATTTTTGATATGATTTTAGCTGTCTAGAAACAGAACTAAATTTGTTATAACCTCTTTCTTTGCTTGTTTTACATTCTACAATAATTATTTCATTTTTACCAAGATTCAAAAGAATATCCATCATATCCTTTTGAGTATTCAATTCGTTTCTAAATTTATCATCAACATTAAAAGCCAACCCTTTAAAAATAACCTTGGTCAGTTCTTCGAATTTATTGCCTAATTCACTTTCCTTAACTGTGATGCCATTTTCCTTTAATAGATTTAAATTTCTAAAAGCAACATTTTCGTAGTTTTCTAAGTATAGGTTCTCAACATCTTTATAGTGGTCAAGAATATTCAAAATATCATCTCCTCGTTGTTTTATTCCATTGTCTTTTATGAATTTAGAAAGGTCTGGCTTTGCAAGTAAGTCTAAAATGTCTCTTGGCTTAATGTTGAAGTCAAGTAAATAATTAGCAGTTAATACAAATTCTTCTTGCAGTTCAAATTGGTCTTTTAAGTCCTTATTTAATTTTGGTAAAGAAAGGTTCAGCTCCGTCAACATTTTATCAAACCCATCTAGTGATATTCCTACTTTTTCGTCTTTCTCGACATTCTCAAAATATTCGATTAAGCTACTTAT
The DNA here is from genome assembly GCA_041694175.1 of Bacteroidales bacterium. Classification (GTDB taxonomy): domain Bacteria; phylum Bacteroidota; class Bacteroidia; order Flavobacteriales; family Flavobacteriaceae; genus Psychroflexus. Next base: position 2,310 of record JASMTR010000149.1, on the reverse strand, counting down.
CTTATCTTCTAAAGTGCTTCCTTTTAAATTTTGAATGTTCAAGCTTTTCTCACAAAGTTCATTTAATGTTTTTTTCTTTTCAGTTAGTGTTATTCCGTCTTTATAAATATCATCAGTAAGTAAACCTGTGAATGAAATACCTTCTTTAATAATTTCCTCAATTTTCTGTGATACACTTAGTTTTCTGTCAATATTATGCTTTCTTGCTATTTGATTAATTATTGGTTCTCGAAGCAGTTTTAGTGTTCTGCGATAAAATTTTGTTGCTACTTCTTTCTGTCTCACTTTTCGTAATAAACGAACCATTTCATCAGCTACATAAATTGTATTTTCCTTTTTCGAAAAAAATACTATTCCGAGATTTTTAAGGTTGTTAATTACATCTTGAATATCAACCTTTTTTACAGGCAGTATTGAGTAATTAATTAGTTTTATTTCCTCTTGTGATAATCCTAATTGTTTTGAGAGTGTTAAAATAATTGACAATTCATCTGATGTTATTTTAGCTTCTCGGTTATTCGATATGTCGTTTGTGTATGCAGTTGACAAGCAAGCTTTATAAATTTTGTAATCTCTTTTTCTAGAGTCACTTAACTCTGATTTTTCGTTCTCTAAATCTGAGTTTAACGTTTTAATTTTTGTCTTTAGGTTTTTAATTTCATTTTCGTATAGTCTTGAAAACCAATCTTGCTTCATTATGCAATTGCCATCACGAATTATGATGTCAATTAATATGTCTAGTTGAGAGTTTGCTTCTTGAAATTCACAATTAATGTGGTCAATAAATTCTGCTGACGTTAATTCAAATATGTTAGAAATGTTCTGGTTGTCGACAGTTTTTAAACCTTTGTCAGAAGAACTCAATATTTTTTCAATTTCCTTTGCATTTCTAGGATTCTTTGAAATGATATTGTCAATTATTTTTATAAATGAGTTCTTCTCTAAAGAACCTAGCTTGTCTAGTATTTTTTCTAACTTCATTTGATTTTGATTTTGTTTTTCATACGTAATGTTCTTTTAGCTTGTTGCTAACGGTCCGCGTATATGGTTTGTGGCGGGAAAACAACCGCTCGCCTTTCGGTTAAACTTTTAATTTTCTAAAAATACTATAATTTTCAATTCAGCACAAAATCCGCCATAAACTATATACGCTGTTACCACACGTTTTTTTTCTCTAGAGTTTTGTTTTAATCGGAATGTCTTTTAATAGTTTAGCGAAACTTGCTGAACCTTCAATTTTTTCGCTCCAATTTAAATCTCCATCTAATCCATCAATTGATTCAAATCCTTTTGCTATATCATCAACAAATTCTTGACTATCAACATCTAAATTTACTCGTTTAACAATTCTTGTTTGGAACAATAACAAATTATCTATTTGCTCGTCCGAAAATTCATCATATAAATCTTGATAAATATAAGGTTCTTCAACTGATGCAGAAACGTGAGAATCCAAACTTTCATAAATCATTTCAAGATAGCCTTCAAGTTCTTCGATGTCTAATTCTCCATTCTCAAATAAAGCCTTGTATCTAATTACAATTAATTTTTCGTCAATTTCACCACTATCAATAGCAATGGTATTTTCAAGACCTTGCATAAAATCTTTCTCAGATATTATTTTTAACTTTTCTCCGTTGTCAATTAAGCTTTTAGCTTTAACAATTTTATTACCATAATTTCCGTGCTTCCAACCAGATGAAGCAATCGAACCTAAAACTAAATAATCTAGTTCTTTGTTAATTACTTTTTGCGAAAAGCCATTTCTTGACCGAACTTCTCTTTCGGCTTGAGTTCGTTTTAATTCTGCTAATTTACCTGTAAAACAAAAACTTTTATTTTCGAATATTATATCAGCCATTTATAAACCAACTTTTTTTGCTTCTTGTTTCTCAATCTCTTTCCACTTTTTATAGTTTTCTTCATCATTTGCTTCTAAGAACGCAGCAGCAGCCATTGATGCCTGAACATATGCGTCCATATCGTTACCATTTCTTTTAGCAATTTCATATTTTTCAACTGCTTCTAAAGCAACTTGATTTTCTATTTTATCAATATCTTTTTTTATTGATTCTTCGCTGACTCCGTCAAAGATGAAGCTAATTGCAACTATAATAATTATAATTACCCCAATAATTTTTAATGCTTTTTTCATATTTAATCAATAGTGTCCGATAAAAGATTTTAAAAGCGGGATTTCCAATATAGGATTTCCCGCTTATTTTATATCTTGTTTTTTTACTACAAAACTGAGATATGAACAAAAGTAAAAATTTTAGCGGTCAACCCATTATCAAACAGGTTTTAAAT
>JASMTR010000148.1:0-3226 GCA_041694175.1 Bacteroidales bacterium | reverse complement strand
TCAACAAAGAAGGGATCAAAAGAAAAGCCACCAAAAGTGAGGTTGCCAGATTAATCATAATGACGTAGGCGAAATCAATAAGATTAAATCGCGTGGCTTCATCTAAAAGAAAAATCACGCTCAATGCTGCAATACTGGTTAAAGTAGATGCAAAAATAGCAATAAAAACATTTTGTTTGCCTTGAGATTTAAGATGATCTAAAACCACAATAAGATTGTCTATTATCAACCCCAGAGAAATGGTGATTCCTGCCAAAGAATACAATTGAATTTCTATGCCAAAGAGATAATACAAGCCAAAAGCTATTGATATATTAGCGATAAGCCCAATGATGATATGGAAAACATACCTTAAATTTCTACTGACTACAAATACAAATACCAAAAGAATTATAATGGTATACAAGGTTCTTTCGTATATTTTATCGAGCTCCTGAGCTATGTATTCTGTATTATCGTAGATTTTGGTTAGGCTATAGGTTTTAGGCAAGTTTTGATTTAAGTTCTTAATTTTTTGTTTTACTTTTTTGGCTAAGGCCAAGGTATTGGCATTATCTTGTGCATAGATTTGAAGGCTAATGGCATTTTTGGCATTTACTCTGTAAAAACGTGTTGGACTTTGGGTTTGATGGTTTATATGTGCAATATCATCTAAATATATAATACGCTGAGCTACTTTTGCTACTGGAATATGCCATGAAATAGTATTAGGCGAAGACAAGACTACATTGAGCATTTGGTTTTGATAAGTTGCAAAGCCTAAATTTTCTCGCTTAAAATAATTTTGAACGGCTGTTAAAATGGTATTGGTATCAATATTGAGAATGTCTAATTGATTGTAATCTATACGCAATACCCATTCTCGATTTTCTATTCCCATCACAGAAATGCGGTCAACACCTTGAAGGCTTGCCAAGACTGGGTTGATAAAATTTTCTGTGTAAGTTTTAATTTGCTTTGGTGTATCATTGGCTTCTATACTGTAACTTAAAAACGCCTGCTGATTTAAATCATCATTTGATGAATTAATACGAATACTTGGGTAGTAAACATCCTGAGGTAGTTGTTGTTTTATTTGACGGAGTAGTGTAGAAGCTTCAAATCTGAACTGTTGAATATTTGTATATTTATCTAATTCAATGCTGATGTTGGCATAACCTTGAGAGGAACGAGAATTGATATTTTTGATACCCTGTAGAGTAGATAATGCTGCTTCAACCTGTGAAGTAATTTGAGTTTCTACGTTGCGAGCAGAAGCATAAGGCCATGAATAGCTGATGTTTACCGTAGGGTTTTGTTGGCTGGGATTGAGTTTTACACTGAGTCTGGGCAAAACAAACCAACCCCACACGCAGAGAATGAGGCTAAATAAGATAATTTTAAAGGCAATTGTTTTGCTGTACATGATACAAAAATAGGATTAAGGCTGAAATTGTTACGCAAAACACTTTATTTTTATACTTTAACTTTTTATTAACAAAAAAAAAAAAAATGGAAGTTGTAGTTTTTTGGTATGTTTAACCTTTAAAATTTGATTATTATGAAAAAATTAAAAGCAATTATGGCAAGTTTAATTATGCTAGTTATGGTACTTTCATTGGCTTTGATGAGTCAGGATGCAGAGGCAAAAAGAACCCAATCAAGCGATTGGAGAGTTATGGCAAACAATGGTAAGTGTTATAATGATCCTTATGATTGTCAGCCAGAACCCGTTATAATTATTGGAGATTCTTTCTTACCACCCAATTAAAATTTCTTCTATAAATAAAAAAGGTCTGAATATCAGACCTTTTTTTAAATTAAAATTATACAAAAATGAGATTAAATTTTTATGTACTATTAATTATTATTGTTTTTTCATGCAAGAAAGATGAATCTTCAAGCATAGAAGTTACAAATAATAATCTTAAAAGAACTTCAACTTGTAATCTAAAAAATGTTAATAGTATTAGTTTTGAAATAGACAATTCAATGTCCTATAGATTTATTTCTCATCAAGTTTTTACAGAAGATTCAAAATATTATTTAGCAGTCGGAGATTTAAATACAAATGGTATATCTATTTTAAGCTTTAAAGATAAAAGAGTTATTAAAAAAATTGAATTTAAAGCTACGGGTCCTGACGGCATTGCTTCTGTAAAAGCAGGTCGAAATTTTTATTATCATAATAAAGATTCAATTTTTATTTTTAACCAAAGTAAACGTAGTATTTATTTGACAAATGACAGAGCAGATGTGTATCAAAAATATTCACTAATAGAAAATAAAAAAAATTTAGGCGAAGTTATTGTAGAAAACCGTTTTATGCCAACTTTTTATAATAATATATTAAATTTATGCGTATATCCTATTGTACCTCCTTATAAAAATAAGAGTAAAAAATTTAAATCAATATATGTTGATTACAACATACTTGATAAAAAAATAGATACTGGAAAGTTAACTTATAAATACTCTGATCAGAACAACAGACACCCAATTTACCATTACCCCAGTCGAGTTGATGATTCATTACGATTAATTTTTTTACACCCCTTTAAAAGTGAATTAAAAGTATACGATAAGTACAAAGATACCCTTTACACAAAGTCTTTTAACCATCCTTACGTAGATAAATATACCCCGTTTCTTGAAAGTTTTGATAAAATGAAAAGATTTGATGTCGAAAGCACTTTGAATAATGTATTGTTGTTTAATAAAAAACAACAGCTTTACTATGTCATTACAGAATTAGGAATACCTTTTGTTAACCCAAATAATGGGGAGGAGAATGCATACGAAGAAAAACCATTTTCTGTCATTGTTTTTGATAAAAATCTACAAGCGATAGCACATAAAAAATTTAAAGGTGGTCAATATTTTATACAAAACTCTTTTGCTGGTCTTGAAGGCTTGTACCTCAACACTAACAACCCCTACAACCCAAATTTTAACGAAAACACATACAGTTACCATATATATAACTGTGAGTAATTAAAGTTAAGAAAAGTTATTAATGGGCCTTAATAAAAGTTTCCAAAATTTTATGTTCGTCATCTTAAAGTTAATGATACTTACAGCAAATTTACCTAAACTTTATTTAAGAAACATCCTGATTATGATATTACTTCAACCCGACTTATGCCTTAAAAGGCGAAAAATGAGCCGAATTAAGGCATTAGTAAGGGTTAACCCCGATATAGAAAAACACCATTAAGGCGCTTCGATTTTACTCAGCAACCTTGAT
>JASMTR010000147.1:0-13559 GCA_041694175.1 Bacteroidales bacterium | reverse complement strand
AAAGTATTTAGTGATGATGAGCTTCAAAAACTACTGCCTGTAACCAATCCCGAACATTCAGATTCAGCCAATCTTGATGCCATTATTGAAATGCTTGTGCTTGAAGGCAGACCACTTGAACATGTCATGATGATGATTGTTCCTGAAGCCTGGCAGGATAATAAGTCAATTGACAAAGAACGAAAGGCTTTTTATAAATACCACGCTTCTCTTATGGAACCTTGGGATGGTCCAGCTGCCTTAATTTTTACAGACGGTAAACGTTTGGGCGCCACTTTAGACCGAAATGGACTTCGCCCTGCGCGGTATTGCGTGACATCAGATAACCGATTGATTTTATCATCAGAGGCTGGTGCTCTTCCAGTAAAATCAGAAGAAATTATTAAAAAAGGAAGATTACAGCCTGGCCGGATGATTTTGGCAGACTTGAATCAAAATAAGATTTTATATGATGATGAGATAAAAAACAACATCGTAAAAGATAAACCATATTATCAATGGATCATCAACCAAAGAATTAAACTTAGATTACAGCCCAAACCTCAATTTGACAGAAAACAACTTTCTGATAAATCGCTTTTAAAACGCCAACGGGCTTACGGCTACACTTCAGAAGAACTCAAAGTTATTTTATCAGATATGGCTGAGCGTGCCACAGAACCTATAGGTTCTATGGGTGCCGATACGCCATTGGCTATTTTAAGCAAACAAAGCCAGCACATTGCTAATTATTTTAAACAGCTTTTTGCTCAAGTGAGCAACCCACCTATTGACCCGATTAGAGAACGTATGGTTATGTCTCTCTTTACTCGAGTTGGTGAAAGTTTAAATATATTAGATGAAACTGAAGCCCATACTAAACAGATACACATCTCTCAACCCGTTTTAACCGTTGCTGATATTGAAAAATTTAAACATTTAAAATCTAAAGGTTTTGATTATGCCTTCATCAAAGCAGTTTTCAAAGCAGATAACCAACCTGGTAGACTGAGACAAGGCTTAGACGCGATTTGCATCGAAGCTGAAAAAGCTGCTCTTGAAGGTAAAAAAGTCTTAATTATTTCTGATAAAGGCATCGATGAAAATACTGCGCCAATTCCATCTTTATTGGCTACTGGAGCCATACACCAACATTTGGTTCGCAAAAACTTAAGAACGCGAACAGGTCTAGTTGTAGAGTCTGGCGATACACGTGAAACCCATCATTTCGCAACTCTTATTGGTTATGGCGCAAGTGCAGTAAACCCGTATTTAGCTATAAGGTCTATTGAGCACCTTCACGACAAAGGAAAACTTAAATCTGGCTTATCGAAAGATGATGCGGTTCAAAATTATCAAAATGCAATCGGCTATGGACTTTTAAAGATTTTATCTAAAATGGGCATCAGCACCTTACAATCTTATCAAGGAGCACAAATTTTTGAAGCCCTAGGCTTACATTCTACAGTCATTGAAAAGTGTTTCACTGGCACCATTTCAAGAATAGACGGTATTGATTTTGACGGCTTAGCTAAAGAAGTTTTAATTAGACACAGGCACGCTTTTCCAACCCATAAACAAACTAATCAAAAATTAGAAGTTGGTGGTGTTTACCAATGGAAACAACGCGGAGAAAAACATTTGTTCAATCCAGAGACCATTCATCAGCTTCAACATTCCACACGAACAGATGACTTTTCACTTTATAAAAAGTTTGCTCATAAAATCAATGACCAGCTCAAAGATAATTTAACCTTAAGAGGTTTATTTGAATTTAAAAAAAGAACACCTATTCCCATTGCTGAAGTCGAACCCACCGAAAATATTATGAAACGCTTTGCAACAGGTGCTATGTCATTTGGTTCTATTTCACATGAAGCTCACTCAACTTTGGCTATTGCTATGAATCGTATAGGAGCTAAAAGCAATAGCGGTGAAGGTGGCGAAGACGAAGCCCGATTTGAAGTCAAACCCAATGGAGATTGGGAACGCTCAGCTATTAAACAAGTTGCTTCAGGGCGATTTGGCGTAACCAGTTATTATCTCGCTAATGCGGACGAACTTCAAATTAAAATGGCTCAAGGTGCAAAACCAGGCGAAGGTGGACAGCTACCAGGTCATAAAGTTGATGAGTGGATTGGTAGGGTTAGGCATTCTACACCAGGCGTGGGTTTAATTTCACCACCGCCACATCACGATATATATTCGATTGAAGATTTAGCTCAACTCATTTTTGATTTAAAAAATGCCAATCGCCATGCTCGTGTGAATGTCAAATTGGTTTCACAAGCTGGTGTTGGCACAGTTGCCGCCGGTGTCTCTAAGGCCAACGCCGATGTCGTCTTGATTTCTGGTGCCGATGGTGGCACTGGTGCTTCTCCTTTAACTTCAATTAGACACGCGGGTTTACCTTGGGAATTAGGTTTGTCTGAAGCTCATCAAACCTTAGTTAAAAATAACCTGAGAAGTCGAATTACCGTTCAAGCCGATGGTCAAATTAGAACAGGAAGAGACCTTGCTATAGCAACTTTACTAGGCGCCGAAGAATGGGGAATTTCTACAGCGGCTTTGGTTGTTGAAGGCTGTATCATGATGCGTAAATGCCACACCAATACTTGTCCTGTAGGCGTAGCTACTCAAAACCCAGAACTGCGTAAACTCTTTACAGGTAATCCTGACCACGTTGTAAATTACTTTAAATTTTTAGCTCAAGATTTAAGAGAAATTATGGCACAACTTGGCTTTAGGACGATTAATGACATGGTTGGTCATTCTGAAGTTATGAAAGTGAGAAAAGATGTGCCGTTTTGGAAGCTAAAAGATTTAGATTTGAGTCCAATTTTATATCAGGAACATATTCCAGAACAAATTGGGGTTTATAAACAAATTGAACAAGATTATGAAATGGAGGAAGTTTTGGACTGGAAACTTTTAGAAAAAGCCAAGCCTGTTTTTGAAAACCTTCAACCTTTAAAAGCCGAATTTGATATTATTAATGTCAATCGTTCCGTTGGTGCTATTTTATCTCACGAAGTCAGTAAGAAATTTAAAGCCAAAGGACTTAATGACGATACTTTACATTATAAATTTAATGGCTCCGCAGGTCAAAGTTTTGGAGCATTCTTGGCAAAAGGCATCACTTTTGAAGTTTCGGGCGAGTCTAATGACTACTTTGGAAAAGGCTTATCTGGTGGCAAACTCATTATTTATCCGCCTGAAAATTCCACATTTAAAGCTGATGAAAATATTTTAATCGGCAATGTGGCATTTTACGGTGCAACTTCTGGTGAAGCTTACATCAATGGTATGGCTGGTGAACGCTTTGGTGTTCGAAACTCTGGTGCAAAAGCCGTTGTTGAAGGCGTTGGCGACCACGCTTGTGAATATATGACAGGCGGACGTATTGTAGTGTTAGGGCAAACTGGGCATAACTTTGCCGCTGGGATGAGTGGCGGAATAGCCTATATCTTAGACGATGATAACAGCTTCGAAAATAAATGCAATAAAGGATTGGTTGGATTAGAACAACCAAAAGATGAAGATATCGAAGAACTAAAAGAATTAATTGAAAATCATGTTCAATTGACCAAAAGTGAAAAAGGAAAATATATTTTGAATCATTTTGAGGACTTAAAATTTAAATTTATTAAAGTTATACCTCATGACTTCAAAAAAATTTTAGAATCTAAAAATGAAAAGAAACAGGAAAAAATAGTGGCCTAATGAAAGAACAAGACGGATTTTTAAAATACGATAGAGAATTACCTGAAACAAGACCACCAAAAGTGCGCGTTGGTGATTTTAAAGAAATTTATGAAGAATTTCCAGAAGAAAAAACCAAAACCCAAGCGGCTAGATGTATGGATTGCGGTGTACCGTTTTGCCATTCGGGTTGCCCTCTCGGTAATATCATACCCGAGTTTAATGAAGCAGTGCACGAAGAAAATTGGGAGGAAGCAACTTCTATTTTATATTCAACTAATAATTTCCCTGAATTTACGGGTAGAATTTGTCCAGCACCATGCGAAGCCAGCTGTGTATTAGGGATTAATAAACCACCGGTGGCGATAGAACATATTGAGAAAACTATAGCTGAAAAAGCACATGAGTTAGGTTTTATTAAAGTCGATCCACCTGAGCAACGCACAGATAAAAAAATTGCAGTTATCGGCTCAGGACCTGCGGGTTTAGCTGCCGCAGACCAACTTAACAGAGCCGGACACTGGGTAACGGTTTTTGAACGAGAATCCAATATCGGTGGGCTTTTGCGCTACGGTATTCCCGATTTTAAACTCGAAAAATGGGTGGTCGAGCGTCGCACAAAAATTATGAACGACGAAGGTGTTCGTTTTAAAGTAAATGCTGAAGTGGGTAAAAACATTAATCCCGACGAACTTAAAGAAGATTTTGATGCCATTGTCATTTGCACAGGATCAACAGTGCCAAGAGATTTACCTATTCCTGGTAGAGATTTAGAAGGCATTCATTTTGCTATGGATTTTTTAACTCAGCAAAATAAAAAAGTCTCAGGACAAAATATTGAAGACCAAATCTCAGCTAAAGATAAAAACGTAGTGGTTATTGGTGGTGGTGATACGGGTTCAGATTGTATTGGCACATCGCATCGACAATCTGCAGCTACGGTTTTGCAATTAGAACTGATGCCTAAACCACCTAATAGCCGAACAGAACAAGATCCTTGGCCAAATTGGCCGATGACTCTCAGAACTTCATCCTCTCACGAAGAAGGCGGCGAACGTCAGTGGAGTGTATTGACTAAGGAATTTATGGGCGAAGAAGGCAAGCTAACACATATCAAACTTGTGGATATTGAATGGGTTAATCAAGCTGGTCGCCAGAAAATGCAAGAAATTGAAGGCTCAGAACGCCTTATTCCCTGTGAAGTTGCGCTATTAGCTATTGGTTTTACTCAGCCTGAAAATCAACTTTTAAAAAGTTTAGATGTTGAGCAAACCCAAGCAGGAACGGTTAAAGCAGAATCTTATCAAACCTCAAATTCATCGATTTTTGCTGCTGGCGATGCACGCCGTGGACAATCTCTTGTGGTTTGGGCCATCTCAGAAGGTCGAGAAGCCGCCCGAGAAGTGGATAAGCATTTGATGGGCAAAACTGAATTGCCTTCAAAAAACAAGTCGAAGATGAGTTTAGTAAAATAGACTAAAACTATCTAGCTATAAGCCCTAAGCGGTGTTTGACTTTGCAGAAACACCTTGTCGCTTGCGGGTTGTGGATAGAGTTTGATGTCTAAGGGATTATCTTGCTCTGCGACGCTCAAGGTGCAATTGCCCGTACCGTATTGAGCAATGAAAAAAATCGGTAACGCCGCCAGTTTTGGTTATGGAGCCATTAGGATTGCCGGACAGCAAGGTGCCACCAAAATGCCCACCGACCACGATATTGCCTTGACTATCAATGTCCATAGCCATGATCATGTCAAAAGCTATGGATGCCGATGCCGATGGCATAGCAATAACCTCCTGTAGCGCTCCTGTAGTTTTATTGAATCTTTACACCGCATTGTCTGTTGCTAATAAACCCGCGCCACTGAATCCTGTGCCAAATGGCATGCCATCCCACTCGTTGTTTAAGCTCCCGAGACCGAGATAGACATCATTGCCACGGATGGCGAGACTACGACCGGGGAAAGGACTAAATCTTAAGGCATTTGTGCCCCAAATTAAATTACACTGGGGTCTAATTTGACAAGAAAAGGACCTCTTGGATCATTTTGGTTGGGATCTTCTGTAAAAGTCAGACCTGCAAAACTATCCAAACCATTATTATTATGATTATTATGATTATACTCTCCGGTAAAGTATATATCGCCATTATCATCAAGGATTATGTCACCAAGTGTCCAGGTGCTATTATTTTCTGACTCATGATACCATAAGACCTGGCCCTGGTTATCTAGGGCCGCTAGATATAAGGCGTTTTCATTCCCATTTGCTACACCGAACCCGTCTAAGCTCAAAAAATCACTGCCAACACGCTTTGTATCCGCAATATAATACTGGTCTAAATTGGGGTCATAGACCATCTGGTAATCATACCAATCGAAGCCTGGTTCCAAATCTAATAAGATAAAGTTTTCTAGGTTGCCATTGGCATCATAGATCACTATTGCCGATTGCCCTAAAGGGTCTGTAACAATAAGCTGTCCTCCAAGATGAGTTTGAGGACCAAATTTTACCAAAGAATGTGACCTGCCATTAGATTCAATGATCGTTTTTTGCATAAAGCCAGATAAATTATCAACTGGTCCCTCAGGCTCACGTAGCCATTGAAAATTGCCTTGGTCATCATACTTGGCTATAAAAAGTCGTTTTCTCGCGTCTTCTAAACTGCCATAGTCTAATGGAGCGATTTTTAATAGAATCATTAGCAAAATGCACTGGCTGTGATTGTTTATTTCTAGTATTCCCGCTTATATATACATTATTATTGCTATCTACACCTATACTTGTTGCCCAATCATCAATTCCACCTCCAATAGTTTTAGACCATCTGAGATCACCTTGACAATCTGTAGAAATTACAAAAATATCTTTTCTACCTCCATTTGTGCTATAGGTCTGGATCAAATTACCATCATAATCCGTTTGTGATGCCCCGACTTCAGCCAGGAAATAATAGTTATCATTTGAGTCTATGGCTAAGTCTATTATGCGTTCAACTCCTATGCTAAACACCTCTGAGCCCTGTATTAAATTCACCGATCCACCACCCCGCTTCGCCCATTGCCAGTCCGGGGTTTGGGCTAAGGTTAAATTCAAGCTAAATACGGTTAATATTATAATTAAATATTTATAATTAAATATTTATAATTCATAAGTCTATTTTTTTATTGAAATGATGGATAAATTTTATGAAATTTTATGAAAAAAAAATTGGAATTTAGTATTTTAACATTGATGAAACGAATAAACGTTATTAAACCAGTAATTGAAATTTATGTCACACTGAGCGCAGGCGAAGTGAAAAAGCGACCATTCGACTGCGCTCATGGAGACATTTTAGCATAAGATTTAGAATAATCATCATTACTGGTTTAATAGCGAAGAACCAATTGATGAAATCATAAAACTTTGAACACAAACGCATTGTTTTGTAAGATTTATTAACCAAAAAGTCAAATTAAAATCACTTATTTATATTGACATTTTATAAGCCAATAATATATTAATCGATTATGAAATTATTCGTGCATTTGTGGTGAAATAATTACTCGTAATTGGCACTTTATGAATCTGCGGTTTATTTTACGAAGACATCCAAAATTTTACTTTCAAAAATTGTATTTTCGCTATTCATTAGAAAAAGCTTATGATTATAGCGCAACACATTAATAAACATTATGGCGATTTAAAAGTCCTTGATGATGTATCAATTGATATCAAAAAAGGTGAAATTGTTTCTGTTGTAGGTTCTTCTGGTGCTGGTAAAACAACGCTTTTACAAATTATTGGCACACTTGAAAAAGCCGATAAAAACCCAAATACCAGTATTAAAATTAATGATGTGGATGTGGCTAAACTTAAAAACAAAGCTTTAGCTAAATTCAGGAATCAAAATATTGGATTTATTTTTCAGTTTCATCAATTACTTCCCGAATTTACTGCACTTGAAAATGTTTGTATCCCAGCATTTATTAATAAAACCTCAAAAAAAGAAGCAGAACACAAAGCTCAAGAACTCCTTGAATTTTTAAATCTTAAACACCGCATTCACCATAAGCCAAGTGAACTCAGTGGTGGCGAACAACAACGTGTTGCTGTAGCTCGCGCATTGATTAATAATCCGGCTGTAATTTTAGCTGATGAACCTTCTGGAAATTTAGATTCTGTCACTGCTGAACAGCTCCACAAACTCTTTTTTGATTTGCGAGAAGAATTCAATCAAACTTTTGTCATAGTCACCCATAACAAAGGACTTGCCGATATGGCTGATAGAAAATTAGAAATGAAAGATGGGCAAATCATAAGGTAGATGAAGCGTTCTGAACTTAAAGCTTTTCTCGACCATAAAGTTGAAACTTATAATACGGTTGATTTTATCAAAGATGATCCCATTCAAATTCCGCATCAATTCTCTTTAAAACAAGATATTGAGATCAGTGGATTTTTAATCGCAACCATAGCTTGGGGCAATAGAAAAAGTATTTTGAACAGCGGGGAAAGACTACTAAAAATTATGAGGTATTCACCTTATGACTTTATCAAAAATCACAACAAATCGGATTTAAAAGCTTGTGAAGGATTTGTGCACAGAACCTTTAATGCTGAAGATTTACAATATTTTTTCAAGGCTTTACAACAATTGTATCAAAAATATAATAGTTTAGAAGACATCTTTGTCAAGCATCGAATCGATGATAATATGCAGACTGCTATTCATCATTTCAAAAAGGAATTTTTAGCTTATGATTGTCCAAAACGCACCCAAAAACACATCAGCGACCCGCTTAAAAATTCAGCAGCTAAACGACTCAATATGATGTTGCGTTGGTTTGTGAGACAAGATAAAAATGGAGTTGACTTTGGTATTTGGCAAAACCTCTCTCCTGCTCTATTGTCTTGTCCTATAGATGTGCATACGGCAAAAGTCGCTCGAAAGTTAGGATTACTAAAACGAAAACAGAACGATGCCAAAGCCGTTAAAGAATTGGATAAAAACCTCAAAAAACTTGACCCCAATGATCCTGTGAAGTACGATTTTGCTTTATTTGGACTTGGGGTTTATGAAGATTTTTAGTTTCTGGTTTCTGGTTAATAAATTAATATTTTGAACTTGACTTGAATAAAAAATTAAATTTTAAGTTTTAACTCTATATGCATTTTCATTATAAACTTTACAAACCTTCAGGCTATTTAAGTCAATTTATTAATAATCAATCTCGACGAAAAAATAAAAAACTACTCGGTAAACTTTACGATTTTCATCCTGATACAATGCCAATAGGACGATTAGATCAAAATTCGGAAGGCTTACTTTTACTAACAACTAACGGAAAATTATCTTATAAAATTTTAAAAGGTGATACCGAAAAAGAATATTGGGTTCAAGTTAATGGTGAAATTACAGAAGAGGCTATTAAAGCTATAAAATCAGGTTTAAACATAAGTATCAATGGGAAACAATACAAAACAAAACCTTGTCAAGCTTATAAAATCAAAACACCTAATTTACCCGAACCTCAACATCCTATAAAATCACAAGGTGGAAAATTAACTTCTTGGATTTCGATAACCTTGACAGAGGGTAAGTTTAGACAAGTTAGAAAAATGACTGCAAAAGTAGGGTTTCCAACATTAAGGTTAGTTCGAGTTAGAATTGGTCAAGAAGGCATTGATCAATTAAAACCTGGTGAGGTTATTCTTTCAGAAAAATTTAAGCTCTGATAGACTTTACAAAATCTTCAATGCCTTTTATGCTCTCTTTTTCTAAAGCCTTGATAAAAGCACTGCCAATAATCGCGCCTTTAGCGTGTTTAGTCGCTTGTTTAAATGTGGTGCTGTCCTTGATGCCAAATCCTACAATTTGAGGACTTTCTAAATCGTATGAAGCGATTCTATCAAAATAATTCAACTGCTCTTCGGCAAAACCACTTTGGCTTCCTGTCGTTGCCGATGAACTGACCATATAAATAAAGGCATCTTTACTTTGCTTATCAATTTCTAAAATACGCTCTTTTGAAGTTTGTGGTGTAATGAGCTGAATATATTTTAAATCAAAATCTTCGTAATCTTGTTTATGATGTTCAAGCCAATAATCGTAAGGTAAATCTGGCATAATCAGTCCATCAATTCCTGCGTCTGAAACATCTTTACAAAACTGTCGAACACCATATTGCAACATTGGGTTAAAATAACCCATAACTATCAACGGAATGTCAATATTTTTTCTGATATCCTGAATTTGCTCAAACATTTTTCTCGTGGACATTCCGTTTTTTAAAGCTGTTGATGAACTCTTCTGAATTGTTGGTCCATCAGCCAAAGGATCACTATATGGCAAGCCTATTTCAACCATATCAACTCCAGCATCTTGAAGCCGTTTAATGATTTCCACAGTATCGTTTAACTTTGGAAAACCTGCAGTGAAATAAATTGAAAGCAGCTTTTTGGGTTCTTTTAATTTTGATGTTATCCTGTTCATTTTTAATATTGCATTAATTTTTAGTTTTTTTTCTCTGTAAGCTTTGCGATGAACTTTGCGCGTTCTGCTTGATACTTTTCAAAGTTTAAAATAATCCATATACGTCTTTAAATCTTTATCACCACGACCAGACAAATTAACGACTACCACATCATCTGGTTGAAATTTTCGATGCTCAAAGACTGCAAAAGCATGAGCCGTTTCAATAGCTGGAATAATTCCTTCCATCTGGCTCAATTGCCAACCTGCTTGCATAGCTTCATCATCGGTAATACTTATAAATTCAGCGCGTTTAGATGTATACAAATGCGCGTGCATCGGACCAATGCCTGGATAATCTAAACCTGCTGAAATAGAATAAGGCTCAGTAATTTGACCATCATCACTTTGCATTAATAGTGTTTTACTCCCGTGAATAATACCTTGTTTACCTAACTGAGAAGTTGCAGCAGACTCACCAGATGAGACACCTTTTCCTGCAGCTTCTACGGCTATAATTTTGACATCCTTATCATTTAAAAAATCATAATAAATTCCTGCAGCATTGCTTCCTCCACCAACACAAGCCATAATATAATCTGGTTTATCTTTATGACTTTGCTCTTTTATCTGAGTTTTGACTTCCTGTGAAATGACTGACTGAAATCGTGCGACCATATCAGGAAATGGATGAGGTCCAACAACAGAACCAATAATATAATGTGTATCCTCTGGGTGATTGATCCAATCTCTTATGGCTTCATTTGTGGCATCTTTTAGGGTTTGACTGCCAGATTTAGCAGGCACAACTTCAGCACCGAGCATTTTCATTCGAGCTACATTTGGGGCTTGGCGTTCTATATCAATAGCACCCATATAAATCACACAAGGCATTCCCATTAAAGCACAAACTGTTGCTGTTGCCACACCGTGTTGACCCGCACCAGTTTCAGCTATGATTCTTTTTTTACCCAGTCGCTGAGCAAGTAAAATCTGACCTATAGTATTATTGATTTTATGTGCGCCGGTGTGGCATAAATCTTCCCTCTTTAAGAAGATATGTGTTTGGTATTTTTCACTTAATCGTTTTGAAAAATACAAGGGTGTTGGTCGGCCTACATAATCTTTTAACAACTTGTCAAAATCTTTTTGAAAACTTTTCTCAGCTGTAATTTTGAGATAATTCTCTCTTAATTCATCAACGTTTGGCTTGAGCATTTCTGGGATAAATGCACCGCCAAATTCGCCATAAAAGCCTTTATTGTTCACATTATAATTCATTGTTTGCATCAGCTTGATTTTAATGTTTTGATAAATGTATTTACTTGTTCAATATTCTTGATTCCTGGTCTAATTTCAAATTTCGAGTTGATGTCCACGCCTTTCATTTTAGGATAGTTCTGTTTTAATTTTATAATTTTATCAGTATCATTTTTACTAATACCACCGCTAAGAAGAAACGGAATATTAGCCTTATAATGATCGAGTAAATTCCAATCGAACTTCTGTCCACTTCCACCTTTTAGTTTGGTTTTGGTATCTAATACAATTAAATCAACGTAGCCTTCATAAATACTAATCGTTTTAAAATCTGAAGTCTCTTTAATTGAAATGGCTTTAAATATTTTGATATCATCAGGCAGTTTCTCTTTTAATTCTTTGACATAAATTTTGTCTTCTTCCCCGTGAAGTTGCACGCCATTTAAATTGAACTGCTGTTGACTCTCAACAATAAAATCAGTCGAGGTATTCACGAAAACACCAATTTTTTTAATATCCTCAATGCTTGGTAAAGAATTTATTTTTAAAGCTCTTGGTGACTTTTCATAAAAAATAAACCCAAAATAATCGGGCATTGCTGGTGCAATTGCTTTTAAATTATCCTCATTTGTCATTCCACAAACCTTGATTATCATTGTTTTATGCTTTTGTTTTTAATTTTTTGAATAAAATCTTGTGCTGATTGACCAGGATCATCAGTTTTCATAAAATGCTCACCGAGTAAAAAGCCATCGTAACCAATTGCTTTTAAGTTTAAAATATCTTGAGGGTTTTTAATTCCACTTTCAGATATTTTCACAACATTTTCAGGAATGTGCTGAATAAGATTTTTACTGGTTGCTAAGTTGACTTCAAAAGTTTTAAGGTTTCTGTTGTTGACACCAACAATGTCTATATTTTCACAAAAGTAATCTTGCAACTCCTTTAAATTATGCACTTCTAAAATACTTTGAAGCCCGAGTTTGTTTGCTAATTCCGAAAATTGTTTAACTTCTTTTGGGCTTAAACAAGCAGCGATGAGCAAAATCACATCAGCACCGTGGGCTTTACTTTCGATAATTTGATATTCATCAACTATAAAATCTTTTCGTAAAAGCGGCAAGTCACAAGCTGAACGAGCAAGCAGTAAATCTTCAAGCGATCCACCAAAATACTTTTGTTCAGTCAATACAGACATTCCAGAAGCTCCTGCATTTTCATAAGCTTTGGCCACATCAAAAACATTGGTTTTAAAATTGAGGTGTGTTTTACTTGGCGACCTCCGTTTATGCTCTGCTATTATTCCAAATTCTGATTTTCTGATTAGTTGAGTTATTGAAATACATTCTCTTTCAAAAAATGACATTTTCTCTAACTCAGTATGACTAACAACTTGCTTTTTGTAATTGAGCAATTGTTTTTTAAAGACTGTTATTTCTTCTAAAATATGCATAGAACTCCTCTAAATCTCCTCAAAGGGATGACTTTTGTTTTTAAAAATTAACACTAAATTTTTCAGCATTATAAATTTCATTTATTTGATAAATCGATTAAAGTTTTGAACGACTTTAAAGCCTGGCTTGATTTTAATGACATTTTAGCTTCTTCTAAAGCGGGTTTAATTTCTATATTTTTAGAAATAGAAATTGCCAAAGCTGCATTGGCACAAACAGCGTTTTGTTGTTCTTGTGTTGCTTTATTGTTTAAAACATTCATAAATATCTTAGCAGCGTCTTTGACAGAGTTTCCACCAAAAATAGATTCAGGTGAGTGCGATTGTAAACCAAAATCTTCAGCTCCTAAAATCATATCTTTTTGATGTGTTACGACTTTAGCTAATTGTGTTAAAGAGATTTCATCATAACCATCTAAAGCGTGTACAATGGCGTAAGATTTATGTTGTTTTTGATATAAGTAAGAATACAATCTTAAAAGTTGTAAACTGTAAACACCGACCAATTGCTTTTGGGGTTTTGAGGGATTTACCATCGGACCAAGCATGTTGAAAAAATTTTTTAAAGCCAAAGATTTTCTGACTGGCGAAACACTTTTCATAGCAGGATGTAATAAAGGCGCGTGTAAAATACAGATATTTGCTTGCTCTAAACAGCGCTTTTGAAAACTTTCATCCTGTTTAAAAGTTACACCTAAATGCTCTAAAA
>JASMTR010000146.1:0-8300 GCA_041694175.1 Bacteroidales bacterium | reverse complement strand
GCTCTAAGGCTTGTGTTTTTTTGTGTTCTGGAACTTGAAGGATTTCTAACTCTTGTTCGTCGCTGAGGTTTCTTTCGCTGTCGTTAGTTTCAAAGTCTTCTTCATTTTCACCGTAAATTTTATTGATCAGATGTTCATTTTCTTTCTTGACATCGGTATTCTCATCAGATTTTATCAGCTCTAAAGTCAATTTTTTTAAGTCTCCTAAGTCGCGTTTCATATCGAAGAGCACTTTATATAAAATTTCTCTTTCGTCGCTAAAGTCGCTCTTTTGCTTTTTCTGCTCAATCACAGAAGGTAAGTTGTTGCCACTATCAGGTAGGTATTGCAATAAGGTTTGAGCATCAACTACGCGATTGGTTTCTAAAACAGAAAGTTGCTCCGTCACATTTCTTAACTGACGAATATTGCCATGCCACCTGCAATTAATGAGTTGTTTTACGGCATCGTCAGTTAATCTCACGGTTGGCATTTTGTATTTGAGAGCAAAATCAGAAGCAAATTTTCTAAATAACAAATGAATATCGTCTTTGCGTTCTCTAAGTGGTGGTAAATGGATTTCAATTGTGCTTAAGCGGTAGTATAAATCTTCTCTAAACTTTTCCTTTTTAATAGCTTCAGCCATGTTCACATTAGTGGCAGCAACAATTCTGACGTTAGTTTTTTGCACTTTTGAAGAGCCGACTTTTAAAAACTCTCCATTTTCTAAAACTCTGAGTAACCTGACTTGAGTCGTTAAAGGCAATTCACCGACTTCATCAAGGAAAATGGTTCCGCCATCGGCTTCTTGAAAATAACCATCTCTAGATTGGCTGGCACCAGTAAACGCCCCTTTTTCGTGACCAAAAAGTTCACTGTCTATGGTGCCTTCTGGAATGGCACCGCAGTTGACTGCAATGTATTTATTGTGTTTGCGATGAGAAAGCGAGTGGATAATTTTCGGCAAACTCTCTTTACCAACACCGCTTTCACCCGTAACTAAGACTGAAATATCCGTTGGGGCAACACGAATCGATTTTTCAATCGCTCGATTGAGACCTTCATCGTTACCGATGATTTCAAAACGTTGTTTTATAGCTTGAACAGACTCCATAAGCCCCTAAATCCCCAAAGGGGACTTTTTGTTAGTTGTTAATATTATAAATTTATTCTTCATATTCTAATGTTTTGTTTCATAAGCCTTCCTTTTGGGAAGGTTGGATGGAAGCCCCTAAATTCCCATAGGGGACTTTTGTTTTGTTGTTGATATTTTAAATTTATTCTTCATATTCTAATGTTTTGTTTCATAAGCCTTCCTTTCGGGAAGGTTGGATGGAAGCCCCTAAATCCCCAAAGGGGACTTTTCAATGGCTTCGCCTAAGAGTGTTGCGCTGGTGCAATCTTTAATTTTGACCATTACAAAATCTCCGATTTTATAATTTTCCTTAGGAAAAACCACCATCGTGTTTTGGGTGTTACGTCCCGCCCAATGTTGGTCTGATTTTTTTGATTCTTTTTCAATTAAAACTTCTTCGACTCGTCCAAGGTGTTGTTTTGTGCGGTATAAAGAGTGTTTTTGTTGTAATGCAATGATGTCTTGTAAACGTCTTTTTTTGACTTTTTCAGGTACATCATCTTCTAATTTTCTTTCAGCCATTGTACCTGGACGCTCAGAGTAGGCAAACATAAATCCAAAATCGTATTTGACATATTCCATCAGCGACAGTGTGTCTTGATGGTCTGCTTCTGTTTCGGTTGGGAAACCTGCAATCATATCTTGAGAAATACCGCAGTCTGGAATTATTTTTCTGATGTTATCTATCAGGTTGATATATTCTTCACGGGTGTGCAAACGGTTCATCGCCTTTAAAATTCTGTCGCTACCACTTTGAACTGGTAAATGAATATAGTTGCAAATATTTTTATGTTTTGCCATACTTTCTATGACATCCATGGTCATGTCTTGGGGATTGGATGTTGAAAAACGAATGCGCATACTTGGTTGGGCTTGAGCTACCATATCCAAAAGCTTAGCAAAATTTACGGCCGTAGCTTGCTGCATCGGGCTGGCTTTTTTGAAGTCTTTTTTCAGTCCACCGCCATACCATAAGTAGCTATCCACATTTTGACCTAATAAGGTAATTTCTTTGTAGCCTTTTTTCCATAAATCGTTGACTTCTTCTATGATGCTTTGTGGGTCGCGAGAACGCTCTCGACCTCTCGTAAATGGCACAACACAAAATGTACACATATTATCGCAACCTCTTGTAATGGAAACAAAAGCCGAAACACCATTACTTTGCAATCTTACCGGCGAGACATCAGCATAGGTTTCTTCTTTAGATAAAATGACGTTGACAGCACTTTGACCGCTTTCAACTTCTTCGAGCAAATTAGGTAAATCTTTATAAGCATCTGGACCAACCACTAAATCCACGATTTTTTCTTCTTCGAGAAATTTGCTTTTTAGGCGTTCGGCCATACAACCTAAAACCCCGACTTTCATTTGGCTGTTGTGTTTTTTAACGGCGTTAAATTTTTCAAGTCGTTTTCTGACGGTTTGCTCAGCTTTATCGCGAATTGAGCAGGTGTTGACCAACACTAAATCGGCATCTTCAAGAATTGAAGTCGTGTTATAACCATTTTCTGAAAGAATAGACGCCACGATTTCGCTGTCGCTAAAATTCATTTGGCAGCCGTAACTTTCTATATATAGATTTTTGGTATTGCTTTTATTTTGGGTTTTCACCAAAGCTTCACCTTGTTTGGTTTCATCAATAATCTTTTCCATCAAATCATTATATTTCTGCAAATATAACTTGTTTAAAAGACAAGACAAAATGTCATCTAATAATTGTTTTTTAACATTTATAGGAAAAATTTTAAGATATTTTTTGTTATATTTGGTTATAATCTAAGACAAATTATTATGCACAACAGCACAACAGCACAACAGCACAACAGTAAGCAAGTTTTGTTATTATACGTGATGGCAATTATGTCATGTGTATTTAACTTAGAAACAAAAGCTCAATCAAGTCAGGTAGAAACTCACTATTACTATATTGAGGAAGCTAGTCATGATTTATTGAAACCGATAAATAGAACCAATAAACAAGATGGAACATTATCATTAGAATTTTCTGATGAAGATTTAACTGCGTTTTTCGAAGGGTTTTCAATATTATCTTATGTGAGGGAGTTTGAGTGGTCAACAGACCCAAAGTATCATAAATATTACTTAATTGGATTAGATTCAGATGATAAGACTCAAGAATTAAGAGCTTCAAATAGTATTGTATTTTCAGAATATATTGGTACAATGGAAATTGAAACTTTAGGCACTCCAAATGACTATTTTGACCATATAAACTTACCTTTTTTCTGGCAAGCCAATCCGACAGGACATGCAGCTGTGCCAAATCCAAAAGGTTACGAGCATTTAGAGTTGGTTAATGCAAGACGAGCATGGAATATAACTACTGGCAATTCAAACATAGCTATTGGTATTAGAGATACTCAATTTTATAATAGTCATCCTGATGTTGACGATAAAATTACAGCAAGTGAAGTGTCTTCTGAGACAACTAATCCAGATTACACACATGGTTTGAGCGTTTCAGGAGCAGCAGCTGCAGAGACCAATAATGGTTTTGGTATATCGGCAATAGGTTATGATTCTAGCATTATACCGATTCAAAATAACACCGTAGCTAGTGATGTCCTTTTTTTAGCTCAGAATTATCCAGAGGTTAAAGTTGTAAACATAAGTTTAGGGACAAGTACTTCAGATGTTATATCCAATATTTATCAAGATGTTTGGGAAAATTATGGTGTAACTGTAGTAGCAGCAGCAGGTAATGGTCAATTTCAATCAGGAACAAATCCAAATAATTATTTTTACCCAGCTTCTGAGGAACATACAATATCTGTAAGTAGTGTTGGAAGTTATAATAAATATGGTAATGTTGACGCTGACGGTAAGATGAATGATTGGAAAGATGTACATGAATTATCAATAGGTTACCCTAACTATACTCATCAGCATAATGATAAAGTAGATATTGTTGCACCTGGTTATTCTGTAGCTATTCCAACCAAATTTTCAGGTTATAGGTTAAGTTGGGGTACTTCATATGCAGCACCTATGGTAGCAGGCACTGTTGCCTTAATGCATAATGTTTATCCAAATATTCATCCAGATGATGTTTTAACAATACTGCAAGAAACTGCAGATGATAAAATATATGATATACCAGAAAATGCGCCATACAATGGTCTACTTGGAGCGGGAAGACTTAATGCTTATGGTGCAGTACTTAAAGCACAATGTGAGTATAACAATAACCCTGTTGGCTTAGACTTAAATATGCAAAATACAAAAGACGATTTTGGTGATGAACCCGATGTAGATAGTGATGTGATTTGGAATAGCCCTGACATTTGGGTGAGAAATCAGCCTGATGGGTTTCTGTATAAAGAAAGTGAAGACTTACATTTTGTTGATAGTAATACACCTGTTTATGTATATGTTAGAGTAACCAATGACAGTTGTCATTCTTCTTCAGGTACAGAACAGTTAGAATTGTATTGGGCTAAAGGCGGTCTTAACCAAACTTGGCCAATTGTGTGGGACGGGTCTTCTAACCCTATGGATGCACCCAACGGCTCAGGTCAACAATTTGACATTGGCAATCAAGTTGGTGTTCAAACTATACCTGTGATTGACACTGGAAAGTATGAAATTGTAGAGTTTCAATGGTTTCCTGAGGATCCAGATAGTTACGAGAATGCTGGTTTTGAAAAGCCTTGGATGTTTTGCTTTTTAAGTAGGATAGTTACACCTGATGACCCGATGACTTTTGCTGAAGGCTCTAATGCGGCTACCAATACACGAAATAACAATAATATTGCCTATCACAATGCTACGGTGATAAATGTGAACCAACCCGACAATCAAGGTTCGGTGTTTGCCGGGAATATTGGAGGTGAAGATGCTATAACTACAAATATTGAATTTTTTACAAATGCGCCAAATGATGATAACATATGGCAAGATGCAGAAGTTAGGATAGAGCTGAATGAAGATTTATGGGCTTTATGGCAAGATAGTGGAGCACATTCAGATTCCATAAGAGTGCTAGACCCAAATCGAAGACAAATTATGGTGATGTCTAATCATGCAAGTCTTAATGCCATAGACATGGCACCGGATGAATGGGGCATTGCTACTGTTGGTATCAATTTTTTGATTCATGAAGTCGATGGACAAGAAGAATACAATCTACATGTCCAACAATTATACACAGATACTCAAGAATCTCTTGGAGGGTTTAGTTTTACCTTTAATAGAGATAACCAAAGACAAGAATTCGATGCAGAGACCAGTAGCACTGAAAATAATGATGGTTCTGAAACCTTTTATGCACAAAACATTAATGAAGGTGCAAAATATAATTGGTATGACGAGGACGGCGTTTTAGTGTATAGTGGTTCAGATTTTACGGTAAGTAATCTTGTAGCAAAAGAATATAAGTTAGAAGTTATCGCCGATTATGACAATCACATAGACTATAAAACGGTAGAAACTGAGGACAAAAGGCAAATAGAATATTTGAGTCCAAATCCTGCAACAACAAGTTTGGATATAGGATATAAAATAGCAGAAAATGACAACGCTTATATTATGCTTACACATTCTAATACAGGCTTAAGCTATAATTATGTCATTAATTCAAATAATAGTAACCAATTAATACCCGTTGACCAACTACCTCAAGGTAACTACATTGTCAACCTAATTGCAAATGGAGAAATTTTGGATACTAAAAACTTAATTATAAATTAATTATTATGAAATTACAGCTATTTTTATTTTCATACCTTTTTGTTGTTTTAAATTTGAAAGCACAAAATCCTCAATTATTTCAATATGATTGGAGATTAGAATCAATTACTACAGATTCAGAAATCTATGTGCCAAGTCCTACACCTAATCCAGATCCAAATAATGGTACAGACTTTGATTATCTTATTTTTAATAATAATTTAAGCGGATATAGCTTTAATTTTGGTATATATGGTAATGTTGTAGGTGAAGATATTATTTTCGATAATACTGATCAAAGTTTTGATATATCCAACTGGATTTTGACTATGGGACAGTCTAGTGAAGCATCATTATATTTTTTATATAATTTTATTTTAACTGAATTTAACGGTATTATTACTAACCCTTTTAATTATAATATTACAACAGTTGGAGATATTAACTATTTAAATATAACCAACTCTATCGGAGAAGTGGCTACTTTTTATGCGGCTAATTTGAGTCAAGAGGAGTTTTTAAAAGATTCTATTACTTTTTATCCCAATCCAGTTTCTGAGGTTTTAAACATCAAAAGTTCAGGAATACCAATTGAAAAGGTAAAGGTTTACGATTTAAATGGTCGTTTGGTTTTGAAGTCCAATTTTAAAGATGGTCAAGTCAATGTGAGTCCATTGCAAAAAGGCATTTATATTTTAAATATCGAAACTTCGGTTGGGGTTTTACGGGAAAAGTTGGTGAAAGAATGATTTAACCATATTAAAAAATCTGTTTTTCATCAATAATCTTTTCCATATGTGGCTTTTAAATTTCTGCAAAGATAGTCGGTCTTAAGTTTCTAACAAAGTGTCATCATGTTCTTTTTTTTGAAGATTTAGAAGTATTAATAAGCAAACAAGTTTTATTATAATTTTAAGACGTCATGTTTTTTACTTGTGCTATTTTTAAAAAAATTACTTATCAACTTTTAAATTAAATAAAAATGAAAGCAGCACAAATTAAAGAAGCAAAAGGAGAGTTTCAAATCGTAGAGATAGACAAACCAACTCCAAAGAGCAACGAAGTTTTGATTAAAGTTCAAGCTTGTGGTATTTGTCATTCAGATGCGTTTGTAAAAGACGGTACTTATCCAGGTCTTGAATATCCAAGAATTCCAGGGCACGAAGTTATCGGAATTGTTGAAGAAGTTGGGGCTGATGTCAATATTTGGAGTAAAAATCAACGTGTAGGTGTTGGCTGGCACGGTGGACATTGCTTTGAATGTGAACCTTGTCGTAGGGGAGATTTTATTTCTTGTCAAAATGCAAAGGTAAGTGGGATTTCTTATGATGGCGGTTATGCCGAATATATGTGTGCACCTCAAGAAGCACTTGTAGCAGTCCCTGATGAGTTAAAATCTGAGGAAGCAGCACCTTTGTTATGTGCAGGGATAACGGTTTTTAATGGATTAAGAAATTCGGGTATTATAGCAGGTGATTTAGTCGCTATACAAGGAATAGGAGGACTTGGACATTTGGCTATTCAATACGCTAATAAAATGGGAATGCGAACAGTTGCGATTTCTACAAGCGATGATAAAAAAGATTTAGCCACTAAACTTGGTGCTCATCATTTTATCAATGCCAAATCTGAAAACGCCGCAGAAAAACTACAAGAATTGGGTGGAGCTAAATTAATTTTAGGAACTGCACCAAGTGGAAAGGCTATGACTTCAGTTGTTGGAGGTCTTGGTGTTGATGGAAAACTATTGATGGTTGGAGCAACTCCAGAACCTGTTGAAGTTAGACCAATGGAAATGCTAATGGGAAGAAAATCTGCAGCGTGTTGGCCTAGCGGAACACCAACTGACTCTGAAGACACTTTGAATTTTAGTGCATTATTTGGTGCTAAACCTATGATTGAAGAATACAGTCTCGATGATGTTAATGAAGCCTATGATAGAATGATAAATAATCAATCTAGATTTCGTGTGGTTTTAAAACCGTAAATTAAACATCAGTTCGATTTAAAAATTCATAAACTATAAACATTTGAATGGTTTAAGGACGAAAGATTCTGAAAATTGATTTTTATCTATAATTTATTCTTTAATCGGCATATAAATTTCAGTCTTCCATTTGGTATCATCTCCACCAAGCATCGGGTTGTTAAAGTAAATTTCTACTGGCGATAAGTCCAACTCGATTCCTTTACGTTTGGCATAATGATACATCGCCAACCATGCTTGGTCTGAAATACTGTAATTACCATAAAATATAGCTTTTAATGCTTTTTGAGATTTTAAAGTATCAGCTTTAACAAATTGGTCAGTAGGGTAGGTGCTTTGACTTTCAACAGGAAAGGCATATCGAAAGGAAATGCTATCTGTCTTGGGTTGCCAATAGTTTACTTTGACAAAAGTCTTACCGTTTTTAGTTACTAAACTGTCTTGGTTTTTTCTAAACAATAGAGCATTGCTATTAATCATTTCTCTGGCTTTATCAGAACGTTTTGC
>JASMTR010000145.1:0-4874 GCA_041694175.1 Bacteroidales bacterium | reverse complement strand
CTCTTAGCCCAAAACCGACAAACCATTGAAAAACTCAATAAAGACAAAGCTGCCGAAAAAGAACTCATTGCTTCTATCCGTGAAAAAGAAGGTCAATACAAAAAAGAATTAGAACGCAAACAAGAAAAGATTAGTGAGATTGATGAACTCATTCAAAAATTGATACGTGAAGCCATCGCTGCAGAAAACAAGAAACTAGGAAGTAGTTCAAGCAGTCGATTTAAAATGACTCCAGAAGCTAAACTTTTAGGGGGCAAATTTGAGGATAATAAAGGGAAACTGCCTTGGCCAGTAGTCTCAGGATTTGTTTCTCGCCCTTATGGCACTAGACGTCACGCTGTAGTTAAAACAGTGATGACTAAAAGTGAAGGCGTACGCATTGATACTCAGCAAGGGGCGAAAGCAAGAGCTATATTTGAAGGTGAAGTTAGTCAAATCAGGATAATTCCAAACGCTTTTAAAGTAGTAATGATTCGCCACGGTCAGTATATCAGTGTTTACAAAAACATTGATGAGCTCAATGTCAGAAAAGGCGATAAAGTCAAGCGCAATCAATTTATAGGCAGTATAGGTCAAGATTTGACAGACGGTTCAACGACTTTAGGCTTTTATATTTTTAAACAGCAAAACCCACAAAACCCCGCCGATTGGATTTATAAGATGTAGCTTAAATCGTGGTTTTAAGACCAACGCATTATAAAAATTCTATTGTCTAAAAAAAGCTTAATTTTGCAGTATGGAAAGTCAAAGACAACGAAAAATAAGCCAAATCATTCAAAAAGATCTCGCTGAAATTATACAAGAGAATTTAAGAAAAACTGGGCAAAAGAACATCATCATTAGCGTGACAAAGGTTAAAGTTACGCCTGATATGCTTGAAGCTAAGGCCTATTTGAGTGTTTTTCCTGAAGAGAAAACACCGATAATTATCAAAGAAATAAAGGAACTGTCTAATGCCATTAAGCATCAATTGGCAATGCGAACCAAAAACCAACTGAGACGCGTGCCTGAGGTTCATTTCTTTCACGACGACACAGCAGCTTATGTAAGTGAAGTAGAGGCTGCCTTTAAAGGAAAAGAAAATCCTATCAAAAACCCAGATCTGCTCAATAAACGTAAAAAGTCTTGAAATTTTCCTTTTATATTGCTAAACGTTATTTTTTAAGCAAAAGCAAAAATAATGCGATAAATATTATCAGTTATTTAGCTTTAGTGGGTATTTTTGGAACATCTTTAGCCCTTTTTGTAGTGTTATCAGCTTTTAGCGGTCTTAAGGAGTTTAGTCTGAGTTTTGCAAATAAATACGACCCAGACTTAAAAGTGCTTCCATTAGAGAGTAAAAGGCTTATAGTTACTGATAATCATATTGATTCCATACTTTTACTAAAAGGGGTACAGCATGCATCAAAAGTTATAGAAGAAAAAACCCTACTGAATTTTAAGGATAAAAATTTACCCGCTGTACTAAAAGCTGTAGATAGTAATTATGTTAAAGTCAATAGTCTTAAGTCTAACGTATTTCTTGGGCAGTGGCTTAACTCAAATTATCCTTACCAAGTTGTGATTGGAAATGGGTTAAGTCGAAAATTATCTATAGGCATATTAGATCAATCGGCTTACCTAAACTTTGTTGTTCCTAAACCTGGTACAGGACAAATTATGAACCCTCAAGATGCTTTTAGAAAATTGCCAAGCCGCGTAAGGGGCATTTTTGGAATTTCTGAAGAATATAACAACACCTATGTATTCAGTCAGCTAAATTTAGCTAGAGAACTATTGAATTATCAAAGCAATGAATATTCAGGTTTAGAGGTGTCAATTGATGAAAATGCAGATATTTCTGAATTAAAAGAGCAAATTATTCAGATTTTTCCAGTACAATCAATAAATATAAAAACACGTTTACAGCTAAATGACGAGCTCTACAAAATGTTGAATACAGAAAACTTAATGGTTTACCTCATTAGTACATTAGTTGTAATAATTGCACTTTTCAATCTCATCGGTGCTGTTATTATGGCAATAATTGATAAACGAGAAAACATAAAAACACTTTCATATTTAGGCGCTAATGTTTCTCAAATTAAAAGCATATTTTTTATACAAGGTATGCTAAGCACAGCAGTGGGGTCGATTTTAGGTATAATTTTTGGATCTGTATTGGTGTTTTTACAACTAAAATATGATTTGGTTTACATCACCTCATCGTTGGCTTATCCCATTAAGTGGAGTCTTTTTACACTAATTATCGTATTAATAACAACTTTAGGCTTAGGAATTTTAGCTTCTAAAATAGCTTCTTCTAGAGCCGCCAAACTTGTTTAGTCTTAGACCAAAAATTCTGTTTCTGCAAACACATTTTTAATGGTATCTAAAGTGTTGTATATTTCGTGAAGATTTTCAGAGGTGACTAAAGTTTTTCTGTAGGGTTTAAAATTGGGTATACCTCTAAAATAGTTGGTATAATGTCTTCGCGTTTCTAAAATACCAAGTTTTTCACCTTTCCAATCCACCGACATTTGTAAATGTCTTTTAGCGACATCAACTCTTTCAGAGATATCAGGGCGTGGAAGATGCTCTCCTGTTTTAAAGTAATGCTTAACTTCATTAAAAAACCAAGGATAACCAATAGAAGCTCGACCAATCATTGCTCCGTCAAGTCCATATCTGTCGCGCATTTCTACAGCGCGCTCAGGGGTGTTGACATCTCCATTACCAAAGACTGGAATATGCATTCGTGGATTATTTTTTACTTCTGCTATTGGTCTCCAATCTGCGTCACCTTTATACATTTGAGCTCGTGTTCTACCGTGAATTGATATGGCTTGACAACCAACATCCTGTAATCTTTCGGCCACTTCTACAATTCTAATAGAGTCGTGATCCCAGCCTAAGCGTGTTTTAACGGTTATCGGTAGTTTAGTGTGTTTAACCATGGCTTCTGTTAGTGAAACCATAAGGTCTACGTCCTTTAGTATGCCTGCACCTGCGCCTTTTGAGACAACTTTTTTTACTGGACAACCAAAATTAATATCAATAATATCTGGTTGAGTTTTTTCAACAATTTCAACCGATTTGAGCATGGCTTCTTTGTCTGCCCCAAAAATTTGAATACCTACTGGTCTCTCTTTTTCATAGATATCAAGCTTAATAACACTTTTTGCAGCATCTCTAATCAAACCTTCTGATGAAATAAATTCAGTATAAACGACATCAGCTCCATTTTCTTTGCACAGGGCTCTAAACGGCGGATCGCTCACATCTTCCATTGGAGCAAGAAGTAGAGGAAAGTCATTGAGTTCTATGTCGCCTATTTTAACCAAAGTAAATTTAATTTATGTAAAAATCAATGAATAAATGCAAATTGGCAAGTTTGAAGACCTAAAACTTAAATTTGTTGAGCTATTGCTTAATCATTTAAAGCCTCAGCACCGGCAACAATTTCCAATATTTCATTAGTAATAGCAGCTTGACGAGCTTTGTTGTAGGTTAATTTTAACCCATCTCTAAGCTCTGTAGCATTTTCTGTAGCTTTGTGCATAGCCGTCATACGTGCGCCGTGTTCAGATGCAAATGAATCTCTTAAGGCTTTATACAATTGAATGTTTAAAGCTTTTGGCATCATTTCTCTAATGATTTCTTCTTTTTCAGGCTCAAAGATATAATCGAGTTGTTGTGGTTTTTCTTCTTCGGTTTTTTCAGCTACAAGAGGCAGGTAATCTTCAGCTTCCACGATTTGTGTTGCTGCATTTTTAAATCGGTTATAGACTAAAACCACTTTATCAAACTTTTTATCTTCAAAAGCTTCCATAATGGTCTTTGAAATTTGAACCGAATTGTGAAAACTCAAATCATCATAAATCTCCTGATGATGTTCAAAAATGTCATAAGTTTTTTTAAGAATATCATTAACCTTTTTACCAATAGTGAGAACTTTTACATCTTGATTGGTATAAGTTTCTTTTTTAAGCTGATTAACCTTTTTAATGATATTGGTATTAAATGCCCCTGCTAAACCACGATTAGAAGAAATAGCCACAATCAAAACGTTATTGAGCTCACGCTCTTCGGTTAAGCTTGTTGACAAATCGTCTTCAATAGTCGAACTGAGATCTTGTAGAAGTTGAGTCAACTTTTCAGCATAAGGTCTCATAGATACAATGGCGTCTTGAGCACGACTTAATTTTGCAGCAGATACCATTTTCATAGCACTGGTTATCTGCATTGTAGAGCTTACAGAGCTAATTCGACTTCTAAGTTCTTTAAGGTTAGCCATAATGCTATCTTATAATTATGCGTTATATTTTGAAGCCACTTCTGCAGCAGCATCTTCGAGCGCTTGTGTAGCTTCATCGGTTAACTTACCTGATTTTAAATCCTGCATCACATTTTCGTGCTTAGCATTGAGGTAAGTTAAATAATCTTTTTCAAACTCTTTAACTTTGTCTATCGGAACATTTCTCAATAAGTTTTTAGTTCCAGCATAAACGACAGCAATTTGATCTTCAACTTTATATGGATCTGATTCTGCTTGTTTTAGCAATTCCACATTGCGTTGACCTTTCTCAATAGTTCTTTTGGTTGAGGCATCTAAATCTGAACCAAATTTTGCAAATGCTTCAAGTTCACGATATTGCGCTTGGTCAAGTTTAAGTGTACCTGCCACTTTTTTCATCGACTTGATTTGAGCTGAACCACCAACACGTGAAACCGAAATACCCACATCAATTGCTGGACGAACCCCAGAGTTAAATAAATCTGAAGTTAAAAATATCTGACCATCGGTAATCGAAATTACGTTGGTAGGAATATAAGCTGAAACGTCACCGGCTTGAGTTTCAATAATTGGTAAAGCTGTTAATGAACCGCCACCT
>JASMTR010000144.1:0-17367 GCA_041694175.1 Bacteroidales bacterium | reverse complement strand
GTTTAGTACTTCCACCAAAACTCGCCCCTTACCAAGTGGTTATTGTACCAATCTATAGAAACGATGAACAATTTAATCAAATTTCTGAAAAAGCTCAAGAGATTATAAAAGAATTACAAGATCACAATATTAGTGTAAAATTTGACAATAGAGACACGCATAAACCTGGCTGGAAATTTGCTGAATACGAAATGAAAGGCGTTCCTCTCAGAATTGGTATTGGTCCAAAAGATTTAGAAAACAAAACTGTGGAGTTGGCAAGAAGAGATACTTTGAGCAAATCATTTGTCAAACAGGATGAGTTAATTGATACGATTAAAAAAACTCTAGTTGATATTCAAAACAACCTTTTTGATAAAGCTAAAAAATTCACAAACGATAATACTCGCCAAATCAAATCATACGAGGAATTTAAAAATCTAATAAAATCTAAAGGTGGTTTTATAGAAGCATATTGGGATGGTACAGCAGAAACTGAAGAATATATCAAAAAGGACACAAAAGCTACTATTCGTTGCATTTTAAGTACCGAAGTCCCTGAAGGAAGTAAGTGTTTGTATTCTCAAAATAAAGCTGTGGCTAAAGTGCTTTATGCCAAAGCCTATTAAAATTTTATATTAAATATTGCAACATAAATAAAATAATGTATTTTTGCACCCGCAAATTATTGCATGGTCCGTTCGTCTAGTGGTTAGGACGCCAGGTTTTCATCCTGGTAACAGGGGTTCGATTCCCCTACGGACTACAATATTAATTAAGTAAGACTAAAAAAAATATTATGGCAAATCACAAATCTGCTTTAAAAAGAATTAGAAACAGCGAAACCAAAAGATTACGTAATCGCTATCAACACAAAACGGCAAGAAATGCTGTTAGAAAATTAGAAAACACTTCAGACAAATCTGAAGCTGAAAAAATGTTTAATGATGTCATTTCAAAAGTTGACAAACTTGCCAAGAAAAACATCATTCACGCTAACAAAGCTGCTCGTATTAAATCGAGATTAGCGAAGCACGTTGCTTCACTTTAGTTATTACAAAGTCTTACTTCTTATTGATAAAACCTTGTTCAGCTGAACAAGGTTTTTTTATTGCAGTTTCATCATATTAATTCAAACTGCTCAAAATGATGGTGAAAATGCTTTCGGTTTAAGAGTTTCCATTCAAAATAATTAAGCTCCCCAAACACTGCATTTTTGTTAACGGCGTCAGGATTTTCTTTATAAAAAAGATGAAATTCATCATAAGCCTTCAAAAAGGCTTCTTTTGCTGATTCTAAATCATCATAACGTAAGTCTTCTAACTTCGCCTCTTTCATTAGTGGCATCTTGTAGTTTTTAGGCATTTTTTCGTAGTTATACAAAGTTTCTTGGACTTTATCAAGATGCTCTTCAGGTGTTGCAATTTCAAAATCTTGAATATCGCCTTTTGCAATTTTTAAACCGTATTCTAAGTGCTCAAGCATATGTTGAGGGCTCATCATTCCCCATTTTGGCTTGGTATCAGATTGAAGTTGATTTAATTTTTCTTCTAAATAATTCCGACTTATTTCTGGGAAGGTCGTTTGCTTTTTTTGAACCATTGTCAATATGGTTGCCACAGCGACTAATTTTTCTTCTGGGTCGTCTTCCACAGCATCAAAAACTTCAACATACCACTTGACAATGCCGCTTGGCAATTCTTTACCTTTGGGTTCACGATCTACTTTTTGTTTACAAGTCAGTCGCACGTAAATAGTATCATTATGGTAAAGCGGTCTTAAAAACCGAATGTCTTCAAGACCGTAATTGGCCGCAACTGGACCTTTATTAGGATAAACAAATAATCCAGCTGCTGCTGAAATAATAAAATAGCCGTGAGCAGTACGCTTTTCAAAAATACTACCTTCAAGCGAAGTAATATCGGTATGTGCATAAAAGTGGTCCCAAGTTAAATTTCCAAAATTGATAATATCGGTATCGGTCAAAGTGCGCTTATGCGTTTCAAGAGACATTCCAGGCTGAATATCTTCCCAATGGTAAGCAAAAGGATGTTTTTTTGATGATTTATAAGCCGATTTGGGTTGATAAATACCTGTGATTTCAGTAAGTGTTGTTGGACTACCCTGTATGGCACATCGCTGCATAAAATGTTTGATACCACGCTTACCACCCATTTCTTCTCCTCCGCCAGCTCGACCTGGACCACCGTGAACTAAATTTGGTAAAGGCGAACCATGGCCTGTGCTTTGCTTGGCAGATTCTCTGTTAATAGCTAAAATACGACCGTGATGTGATGCCGCTTGAATAGTATAAGCTGTAGCAATTTTATCATCATTGGTGAAAATAGAACTCACGAGAGAACCCTTTCCTTTTTTAGATAATTCTACAGCTTCATCAAGGCTTTTGTAGGGCATCAAAGTACTAACTGGACCAAAAGCTTCTGTTATATGAACGGCTTCATTTTTAAAAGGTTCGTTTTCTCTCAAAACGATCGGTTTTATAAATGCGCCTTTGTCAAAGTCGGCATTAAGTAGTTCCATACTTTCAAAATCGCCGTAAACCATTTCAGCAGTTTTGTTGATTTTTTCAACTTGACTTTTTACATTTTCCAGTTGTTTTTTATCAACCAAACAGCCCATTCTTACATCTTTTAAACGCGGGTCGCCAATTGTAACTTTATCTAAAGCTTGACTTAAAGCCTTTTGCACATCATCTATCAAACTTTCGGGGACAATCATACGGCGAATGGCGGTACATTTTTGTCCACACTTCACCGTCATTTCATTGCGAACTTCTTTGATAAATAAATCAAATTCTGGTGTACCTGGTTTGGCATCTTTACCGAGGATACTGGCATTAAGCGAATCTGCTTCCATCGTAAATGGCACGGATTCTTTGAGCAATTGAGGATGATTTTTAAGCAGTTTACCTGTAGAAGCGGAACCTGTAAAGGTCACGATATCTTGAGATTGTACACTGTCTAAAATATTTTTGGCAGTACCACTGATCAATTGAAGGGCACCTTCGGGTAAAATGTTAGAAGCGATGATGTGTTTTACTGTGGCTTCAGTTAAATACGCTGATTGGGGCGCTGGCAAAACCACAGCAGGCACTCCTGCCATCCAATTGGCCGCGCATTTTTCTAACATGCCCCAAACGGGGAAATTAAATGCATTGATATGCACTGCCACACCTTCTTTTGGCACAAGAATATGATGTGCCATAAATCGACCGCCACGAGATAAATCTATCGGGTCGCCTTCCACATCAAAAGGTGAGTTGGGGAAAAGTTTTCTCAGTGAAGCATTGGCAAATAAATTTCCGATACCACCATCAATATCAAACCAAGAATCGCGTTTCGTCGCGCCTGTGCGATAGCTGACTTCGTATAAATCTCTTCGTTTTTTCTGTAGAAAAAAAGCCAACTTTTTAAGCATCAACCCGCGTTCTTGAAAAGTCATTTGACTTAGGCTTTTGTTGTGGTTTCGTCCATAAGCTAAGACTTCAGGAATATTAAACCCTTCAATATTGATATTGGTAAAATGTTCTCCTGTTGCGGCGTCATAAATGGGCTGATCTTCTCCTTGACCTTGTGTCCATTGACCTTTGATATAACTTTGTGTGGTTTGCATAGTTGTTTTTATTCCGTATGAAATTAATAATCTAAAAGTTTATTTAAAGTGTTTTTTATTTTATCTAATTCGTTTTGGTTTATTTGTCCAATTTTTTTCTTAAATCGCTTTTTAGAAATTGAGCGAATGTGGAAAACCAAAGCTTCTGAAGTAGCTTGAAGACCATTTTCTGGCGATGGTTTGATAATAGGATGACCTTTGTAATTTTTTAATGACGAGGTTAATGGACATACTAATAATACATTAAAGTATTTGTTCATAGTATTCCCACTAACGACTATTGCAGGTCTATTTCCTGCTTGTTCGCTTCCTACAAATGGATCAAAGTAGACTTGCCAAATTTCTGATTGCCTAATCTTCATTGTCAAATTTTTCAAGCATTTCAACATAATCCTTTAGACCTTCTTCGGCCATTTCTATCATATCTGGATCTTTAGAGGCCCTTTGAAATGAAGCTTTATAAGCTGCTTTATCCATTTGTTCAAGATAATAATTTAAAGCTTTTTCAATCAACTTATTTTTTGGAATTTTAAGCTGTTTGGCGGTTTGGTCTAATTGAGCCAATAACTTGTCAGGGAGTGTTGAAGTATAAGTTGCCATTCTATTGTATTTTATTCAAATATAAATG
This sequence comes from Bacteroidales bacterium, assembly GCA_041694175.1. Classification (GTDB taxonomy): domain Bacteria; phylum Bacteroidota; class Bacteroidia; order Flavobacteriales; family Flavobacteriaceae; genus Psychroflexus. Next base: position 13,127 of record JASMTR010000144.1, on the reverse strand, counting down.
ATACTTATAAAATATAAATATAATTATAAATATATTTTAGTATTGAATTAGTATCAATTTGTTTACTCTAAATAATATAGCTTTGTACTCTTGAGACTCCTCCCGAATTGCTTTGTTCTCGGGATTCTGCCCCGAATCGCTTGCGCTCTCGGGACTTCGCTGCGCTCAGCATCTCTCAATTACACAAGCATAACCCTGACCTACGCCTACACACATAGTGATTAGGGCGTATTTTTTTTGGGTTAGTTCTAATTCTAAAGCGGCGGTATAGGCTAGTCTTGCGCCGGTAACACCAAGTGGGTGACCGATGGCTATAGCGCCGCCATTAGGGTTGATTCGTGGGTCGTTGTCTTTTAAACCCCAAGCACGTATGCAAGCCAAAGATTGTGCTGCAAAGGCTTCATTGAGCTCTATAATATCCATATCTGCCAAGCTAAGTCCTGCTTTTTTAAGCGCTTTGTTTGAAGCTTCAACAGGTCCAATTCCCATAATTCGGGGTTCAACACCGACGACAGCAGAGCTAAGTATTTTAGCTTTGGGTTTTAAACCGTATTGTTTTACAGCTTGATCTGAAGCTATGATTGTTGCGGCCGCACCATCATTTAAACCTGAAGCGTTACCTGCTGTGACACTGCCATTTTTACGAAAGGCTGGTCTTAACTTGGCCAGAATTTCAGGTTTGGTCTGTGACTTGATAAACTCATCATCTTTAAAAATGATTGGGTCTTTTTTGCGCTGCGGAATTTTAACTTCAATAATTTCTTTGGCTAATCGACCAGAGTCTCTTGCTTTTGTTGCTTTCATCTGGCTGTTATAGGCAAACTCATCTTGGTCTTCGCGAGAAATTTTATGAATATCAACAAGATTTTCAGCGGTCATACCCATACCATCGGTGCCATACAATTCTTGCATTTTTGGGTTGATAAAGCGCCATCCAAAACTGGTATCGTAGAGTTTGGCATCATTCCCGTAAGCTGAAGAGGTTTTACTCATAGCAAATGGTCCGCGCGTCATATGTTCTACGCCACCGGAAATAAACAAATCTCCATCACCTGTTTTTATAGCACGATGGGCGTGAATTATTGCCGATAAGCCACTACTGCACAATCGATTAACTGTTTCGCCTGGAACTGAATACGGTAAGCCTGCTAATAATAAGCACATCCTTGCCACATTTCGATTGTCTTCGCCGGCTTGGTTAGCACAGCCTAAAATCACATCATCAAAAGCATCTTTTGGAATGTTATTATTTCGATTAACGATTTCGTTAATCACTAAAGCTCCTAAATCGTCTGTGCGAACGGGAGAAAGTGTGCCTTTGTAATTTCCTATTGGTGTTCGGATACCGTCAACAATGTATGAATTCATAGAATGTAATATCTTTAAATTGAAGTCTAAAAATAGGGGTTTTTGTAGAATTATGTAATGGTATTGGGAATTTATTGATAATTCTTTAAATATAAATTTTTGTATTAAATAACATATCGACTTCAATCTTCGCTGATTCTGGGTTACTCCGGCTTAGGGATTGAGGCATTGTTGGAGCTCTTGCCACGCCACAAGCGTGGGAAAGCGACTGCCGAAAGCCCGCCGATGCAACTTTGGAGCAGCGGAAGCCCCAAATGATAGAATGAAATTTCGTAATTTTAAAAACATATCTTATCTTGGCATTAAAATTTGATTTGATGGTTAAAGAAACGGCTTACACGGAAGATAATATTAAATCGCTGGACTGGAAAGAGCATATCCGTATGCGTCCTGGTATGTATATTGGTAAACTTGGCGACGGCTCAAGTGCGGATGATGGTATTTATATTTTGCTTAAAGAAGTTTTGGACAACTCGATTGATGAATATGTGATGGGCGTGGGTAAAACTATTGAGGTGTCTATTCAAAGTAACCGCGTCATTGTAAGAGATTACGGTCGTGGTATTCCGCTGGGCAAAGTGGTTGACGTAGTCTCTAAAATGAATACCGGTGGCAAATACGACACTAAAGCCTTTAAAAAATCGGTGGGACTGAATGGCGTTGGTACAAAGGCAGTTAACGCGTTGTCTGAATATTTTAGAGTAGAGTCTAATCGAGATAATAAATCAGTGTCAGCCGAATTTGAGTTGGGCGAGCTTAAAAATAAAGAAGATTTAGACGAAACCTCTCGTCGTCGAGGTACGAAAGTAACTTTTATTCCTGACACAGAAGTTTTTAAGAAATACAATTACCGCAGTGAATATGTGGAAAAAATGCTTAAAAATTATGTATATCTCAATCCGGGATTGACCATAGTGTTTAACGGGCAGAAATTTTATTCTGAAGATGGCTTAAAGGATTTGCTGAGCGACAATATTAGAACGAAAGATCGATTATTTCCAATCATTCATTTGCGAGGTGAAGATATTGAGGTGGCGATGACTTTTAGCAAAGCGCAATACAGCGAAGAATATCATTCGTTTGTGAATGGTCAACACACTACTCAAGGTGGCACGCATTTGACTGCTTTTAAAGAGGCTATTGTTAAAACCATTCGGGATTTTTATGGGAAACAATACGACCCTGGCGATATTAGAAAATCCATTGCGGCAGCAGTTAGCATAAAAGTGATGGAACCGGTTTTTGAAAGTCAAACTAAAACCAAACTCGGTTCAACTGATATGGGCGGCGAATTGCCTACAGTTAGAACTTACATTTTGGATTTTGTAAAGCGAAAACTTGACAACCACTTGCACAAAAATCCAGAAACCGCTGAAAAACTTCAGCGAAAAATTCTTCAGGCTGAAAAAGAACGAAAAGACTTATCTGGCATCAGGAAATTGGCTAAAGAACGTGCTAAAAAAGCAGGTTTGCACAATAAGAAATTAAGAGATTGCCGTATTCATTTAGGCGACACCAAAAAAGAGCGCAATCTTGAAACTACCCTATTTATTACCGAGGGCGATTCGGCGAGTGGAAGCATTACTAAATCTCGGGATGTGAATACTCAGGCGGTATTTAGTTTAAAAGGTAAGCCTTTGAACAGTTACGGCTTAAGCAAAAAAATTGTTTACGAAAACGAAGAGTTTAATCTGCTTCAAGCCGCGTTGAACATTGAAGATTCACTTGAGGATTTACGCTACAACAACATAGTGATAGCTACCGATGCCGATGTAGATGGTATGCATATTCGCTTGTTGATCATTACCTTCTTTTTACAATTTTTTCCCGAAGTGATTCGCGAGGGCCATTTGTATATTTTGCAAACACCCTTGTTTAGAGTCAGAAACAAAAAAGAAACCATTTATTGTTACTCTGAAGATGAGCGAAGAGAGGCCGTTAAAAAACTGGGCAAAAACCCAGAAATTACCCGCTTTAAAGGTTTAGGTGAAATTTCGCCAGACGAATTCAAACATTTTATTAGTGATGATATTCGACTTGACCCCGTTATGCTTGACAAGGACAAGAGCATTGAGGAGATTTTAAAGTTTTATATGGGCAAAAACACTCCAAACCGTCAAGAATTTATCATTGACAATTTGCGTTTAGAAATTGATTTGGTAGAAGAGTTAGAAAAGGAAATTGAAGCTTAAATATTATACCAAAAATCCTATATACCTGAGTTCGATTTAAATAACCTAATTTTATAAAGCCGTCAAATTGAGTGGTTTTTCTGAGTAAAACGAAGAAAAATTGTATCGAAATTAGGCTTTATAATGAAAAACAAACGTAAAATTTAGGATAAAAGTGAATTTGTATTATTAGTCGAACTCAGGTTATATAATAAGATAAAAAAATAGTTTGTAAATGTATTGATTTGGGGCTTTCGGCAATAATATTTAGAAATCACTATTTGGTTGGTGAGCCTGTCGAACCACAATCCCTAAGCCGAGATAAACCCGTACTAATTAGTGAAGCCAATCTAAGGCTGATTAATTAACCACTAAGAATTGACTTGATTTTTTAAAAAAAACAATGCAAAAACTGAATCCCAAATATTTAACGCCGAGATGAGTTGTTCATTGCTGAAGCTCGAATGGTTTTGAGCTCTTCTTTGGTGTTATAATTATCAACAGCGCCACCAAGAGTAAACAAGTCAATAAGCGAACCTATACCAAAAACACCACCTGTGAGTATCCAAATAATGCCTTTGCCAATTTTGCCCAAGTAAAAGTGGTGAAAGCCCAACCAACCGAAAATACTAAAAAGCCATAATAAATAAGCTGTAGTTTTTGATTTCATATTTTAAAGTTTATTCAGTTGCTTTTGAACTGATGTTATCTAAAGCCCCACTAATTTTTTCAAATATCTCATCGTGACCTTCTATTTGATGACGCTCTTTAAGGAAATAAATATCATTATAAGAGACAAAAGTTTGTCCTGATTGATCTTCCCAAACAAGCATTTTTTGAGGCAAATCTAAGGCTAGACTTTGTTGAGTTTTCATTAAAGGCGAACCCAATTTAGGGTTACCAAACACAACGAGATATGTTGGTGTCAATTCCAAACCTGCCTTTTTAGCATTAGCTTGATGGTCTAATGTTACTATAACTTTTAATGCTTTATTCTTGTCTAAAATAGTCATCAAGCGATCTAAAGTTGATGCGAAATCATTATTACTGGTTTTAGTGACAATACCTTGATGCTTTGAAATCTCAAAACTTGTTGTTTCAACAGATTGACTACCACTGCTTTTTTCAACAAGCGCTTTTAAGGTATTTGAAATTACAGATAAATTTTTATGGTCATTAAGTGCATAGCGTAGATTAAGGTAATTGACATCATTATATAAGATATTGTTTTCACCTTTTTCATTTTGAATAAAAATCATCTTTTGAGGTAAATCTAAACCTGTAAGAGGATTAGCCTGCATCAGTGGTGTTCCTAAATTAGGGTTGCCAAAAAATATAGCTTTAGTTGAAGGTAAATCAATAGCTGCTTTTTTTGCGTTTTGACTGTGGTCAATTTCAGCAACAATGCCTACACTTGAGTTTTGATTAAAAATTGCTTTTAAATTAGTATATGCAGTATCTAGATTGTCAATAGAATCATAAGCGATAACACCCTGAGCTGGTTTAGAAAAGTTGACCGAGTCAACTGCTTGTTCTGATTTGGATGAGGTTTTTTCACTGCTTTTTTCAGAAGGTTCATTCTTGCAACTTAAAAGTACTAAAAATGCTAATAAAATATAAAGTGGTTTCATAAAGTTTAGTTTTAAAGTTTTGTAACGTATTAATTATCAAACTTACAAAATATTTCAGGAATTACTATCAGACATAAATTGTATAACCGTCGGTCAATATTATTATGTAATATAAATAGTCTTCTTTCCCAATTAATTTTGAACATAAGCTTTTAATTTCAGGCTATACCTTTTATCTTTACAACAAATCATTTTAAGATATGTCAAAAGCGTTTCAAACCAAAGTCAACGATGAATACGAGTTTGAATTTTCTGAAGAAGACATTACAAATCAAGATGTTATTGATATTTCAGAAAATAATTTTCATCTTCTATTACAAAATCAATCATACCAACTTGAAGTCATTAAAAGAGATTTACTTCAAAAGACTTATCAAGTTAAAATAAATTCTAACATTTATGAAGTCAATATTTCAAACACTTTAGACCTTTTAATAAAAGAATTGGGCTTATCGCTTGGTAAGGCTCAGTTAGAAAATGAAATCAAAGCGCCTATGCCAGGAGTCATTTTAGAAATTAATGTTGAAAAAGGTCAAAACGTTAAAGCGGGTGAATCCCTTTTAGTTTTGGAAGCAATGAAGATGGAAAATACCATCATAGCTTCAAATGATGCAACTATTAAAAGCATTTCAGTTGTTAAAGGGCAAACCGTCTCTAAAAATGAATTACTCATTGAATTAGAGTAACTTTTTGATAATTAAAAATCAAAACACATGAAAAAAATACTAGTTGCTAATCGTGGTGAAATTGCTTTACGAGTCATGAAAAGCATACAAAAAATGGGCATCAAAACTGTAGCTGTTTTTTCTGAAGCCGATAGACATGCACCTCACGTCAAGTTTGCAGATGAAGCGGTTTGTATTGGACCGCCAGCCTCCTCAGAATCATACCTCAATGCTAATAAAATTATAGAAGTTGCAAAAAAACTTAAGGTTGATGGTATTCATCCAGGTTATGGGTTTTTAAGTGAAAATGCTGAATTTTCTGCGCAAGTTGAAAAAGAAGGTATCACTTTTATTGGCCCTAAACCTCACGCGATAAGAGTTATGGGCGATAAACTTGCAGCTAAAGAAACCGTTAAAGCTTATGATATCCCTATGGTTCCTGGTATAGATGAAGCCATTACTGATGTTATAAAAGCCAAAAGCATTGCCAAGGACATTGGTTTTCCCATCCTAATTAAAGCTTCTGCAGGAGGTGGTGGAAAAGGTATGCGAATTGTAGAAGACGAAAAATCATTAGAAGAGCAAATGAAACGCGCCATAAGCGAGGCTAAATCCGCTTTTGGTGATGGTTCAGTGTTTATTGAAAAATATGTGGCCTCGCCAAGACATATTGAGATTCAAGTTTTAGCAGATACACATGGTAATGTGGTTCATTTATTTGAAAGGGAATGTAGCGTTCAGCGTCGTCATCAAAAAGTAGTTGAAGAAGCCCCTTCTGCTCTACTCACACCTCAGCTAAGAGAGCAAATGGGTCAAGCTGCAGTTAATGTGGCTAAATCTTGTGATTATGTTGGTGCTGGGACGGTTGAATTTTTAATGGATGCCGATCTCAACTTCTATTTCCTTGAAATGAATACACGCCTACAGGTTGAACATCCCGTTACAGAATGGATTACAGGCGTAGATTTAGTTGAAGAACAAATAAAAATTGCCAGAGGAGAAAAATTAAGTATCAATCAAGATGATCTTAAAATTAAAGGTCATGCTTTAGAACTTCGAGTATACGCTGAAGATCCCACACAAGATTTTATGCCAAGTGTGGGTTATCTCAACCGTTATAAATTGCCCAAAGAAAAAAATATTAGAGTAGACAACGGTTTTGAAGAAGGTATGGATGTGCCAATTTATTACGACCCTATGTTGTCAAAACTGGTAACTTATGGCGATAGCCGTGAAGCGGCCATTCAAAAAATGATAGAAGCCATAGACCAATATGAAGTTGAAGGTGTTGAAACCACTTTAAGTTTTGGCAAATTTGTATGTCAACACGATGCTTTTCGTTCAGGAAATTTTGACACCCATTTTGTCAAAAAATATTACACACCAGAAAAACTTCAAGAACAATATAAAAACGAAGCCCATTTAGCATCAATTATAGCCATAAAAACTTATTTAGAAGAGCGTAAAATTTTAAAAACACCAGATGCCAATAAAAATTAAATGCCATGACAACAAACAAAAATGATATTCAAGATAAAATTAAACAAGCCAAACTTGGCGGGGGTGAAGAGCGTATTAAAAAACAACACGCCAAGAAAAAACTAACAGCAAGAGAACGTGTAGAATATCTTCTTGATGAAGGCAGTTTTGAAGAAGCTGGCATGTTGGTTACACATCGCACTACAGATTTTAGTATGGATAAGCAAATATATTACGGTGATGGTGTCGTTACAGGTTTTGGTCAAATAAACGGAAGACTAGTTTGTATTTACGCTCAAGATTTTACTGTTTTTGGTGGTGCATTGTCAGAAACACATGCTGAAAAGATATGTAAAATTATGGATCATGCCGTAAAAATTGGCGTTCCTATTATTGGTTTAAATGATTCAGGTGGTGCAAGAATTCAAGAAGGAGTTCGTTCGCTTGGTGGTTATGCTGATATATTTTACAGAAATGTTCAAGCTTCTGGAGTCGTCCCGCAAATTTCCGCTATTATGGGACCTTGTGCAGGTGGCGCAGTGTATTCACCAGCTATGACCGATTTTACAATAATGGTTCAGGATACCAGCTATATGTTTGTTACTGGCCCTCATGTCGTCAAAACTGTTACCAACGAAGATATCACTGCAGAAGAACTCGGTGGTGCTTCGGCACATTCAACAAAATCTGGGGTTACACATATAACCGCTTTTAATGATATTGAATGTTTAGAAAATATTAAAACTCTTCTCAGTTACATTCCACAAAGTTTCAAGAGTAAACCTAAAAAATTAAATTTCACACTTGGAGAAGAGTCGCGACCAGAGCTTGAAGATATTATCCCAGATAATGCCAATAAGCCTTACGATATGCATGATGTAATTAATGGCATTATCGATAAAGATAGTTTTTTTGAAATTCATAAAGATTATGCTGATAACATTATAGTTGGGTTTTCAAGATTAGGTGGAAGAAGTGTAGGTATTGTGGCTAACCAACCTATGAGCTTGGCTGGTGTATTAGATGTAGATTCATCTAAAAAAGCAGCCCGCTTTGTACGCTTTTGTGATGCCTTTAATATTCCTTTGTTAGTCCTTGTTGATGTCCCTGGATTTTTACCAGGAACTGACCAAGAGTGGAATGGTATTATTTTAAACGGTGCAAAATTACTCTATGCTTTAAGTGAAGCCACTGTACCGAGAATTACTCTAATTACAAGAAAAGCTTACGGTGGCGCTTATGATGTGATGAACTCAAAACACATCGGTGCTGATCTTAACTACGCCTGGCCTACAGCTGAAATTGCGGTTATGGGCGCCAAAGGAGCAAGTGAAATTATTTTTAGAAAAGAAATAAAATCAGCAGATGATCCTGAGGAGAAATTAGCTGAAAAAGAACAAGAATATGCTGAAATGTTTGCCAACCCAATGCGAGCTGCCCAGCGAGGCTTTATTGATGAAGTCATTATGCCCAAAGACAGCCGAAGAAAATTAATTAAAGCCTTTGCAACATTTGAGCATAAATCTGTAAAAAGTCCTGAACGTAAACACGGTAATATTCCATTGTAATGATAAAAAGTTTTAAATGGGTTGCAAGAAGTGAAGGCATTTCTCTGTTAATCTTATTGTTTATAGCTATGCCACTTAAATATATTTGGAATAACCCCACTTGGGTTGAATTTGTTGGAATGATTCATGGCATATTGTTTATAGCTTATGTGGCTTGGGCTATTTGGGTTTATATGGTTTTGAAATGGTCTATAAAAACATTGTTTATAACGGTTTTGGCTTCAATTATTCCTTTTGGAACATTTTATATTGAACAGAAATATTTAAAGTGATTTTTTTTTAATTTGCCCATTATAAACTTTAAAAAAATAAAATTATGATTTTAGGTGTGTCAGAATGGGTTGCTAGTAAAATAAACATGCAAACCTCTCACGTTCGTATTGGATTTGTTATAGGTTTTTTCTTTGGTATTGGAATTTTGCTTTATCTTATTTTATGGATTGTTAAAAAGATTAAGGGATAAATTAACTAGAACAAAACAGATTTTTAAAAAAGACTAATGCCACAAATGGACCGTCTTTAGATATACTAATAGGTGTTGATTTGTGGCTTTTATGTCTCAAAATAGGTATATTGTTTTTATCCTTAACTATTAACCAGCCTGATTTTTCTATTTCACTTGTAAAATCGAAATAATCGACTTGAGAAAAAAATATTCTAGACTCTAGGCTATTTGAATCAGTATGAGAATAAATATAATGTTTTGTCAATTTAGTTTTGACATTATAGAAATTACCAGCTATTTCAACTTCAGTGTTTTCAGTGCCAATTTCAATGCACTTTAATGCTTTAGGATTAAATACAGGCTTTGATTGAGCTTCCCTTTGCCAAGCCTTGTAGGCGGTTTCCTTTGCCGACCATAAATACCAAAAGGCTAACATTGAATCTTGTGCTGATAATATATATTTGATTTCAAAATCATTAAACAATTTTTCAAGACAGCGTGGCCTCAACTTTTGAGTATGATGCTGAGCAGCTTTCCAATCAATAATATCATTGCCTATAATTTGGATAGCCTATGAAATTTTTGATTGAATAATTTCTAACGAAGCGCCAACAGACAACATTTTTTCCATTTCATCATTTTCTATTCTGATATCAAATTCATCTTCAACATCTAAAATGACATCAACTAGATTAGCAGAGTTAATTTCTAAATCTTTGATAAACTCTGTATCAGAATTCAAGTTTTTTAAACCTTCTTTTCTATTAACGTAGGGCTCAATAATGTTTTTAAGTTTTTCAATGATTTCCATATTAGTATAACTCATAGCCTATTTATCTTTAAAAACAGGAAGCAACTTGGTGCTAACCTCACCAAAACCAATTCGCACTTCATGGTTTTGACAGAATCCTCTCATTGTTACGGTATCGTAGTCTTCTATAAATTTTCGCTCTGTACCGTCATTTAATTTCAAAGGTTTTTCTCCACGCCAAGATAATTCTAACATAGACCCATAAGAATCGGGCGTTGGCCCAGAAATAGTTCCACTTGCCATCATATCTCCACTGTTAATTGGGCAACCGTTTACGGTATGATGTGCCAATTGTTGGCTCATATTCCAGTACATATATTTGAAATTAGTATGTGATACAACGGTTTCCGTGCTGTTTTTTGGTGTGATAGCAACTTCTAAATTAATATCAAAGCTCTTTTTGTTATCTTTTGATTTTAAGTAAGGTAAAACGGGTTTAATTGGTTTTGGGCTTTCAGTTCTAAAAGGTTCTAAGGCGTCAAGTGTCACAATCCACGGAGAGATGGACGATGCAAAACTCTTTGCTAAAAACGGCCCTAATGGCACATATTCCCACTTTTGAATGTCACGTGCACTCCAATCGTTAAAAATAACCATTCCAAAAATATTGTTTTCAGCTTCGTCAATAGGAATAGGTTGTCCTAAATGGTTTGCTGCTGTGGTGACAAAAGCCATTTCCAATTCAAAATCGACCAAGCGTGAAGGGCCGAAGATAGGATCATCTGCGCCTTTAGGCAGTTTTTGACCTTGTGGCCGATGTACAGGAATACCACTTGGAATAATAGAAGAACTCCTACCGTGATAGCCTACAGGAATGTGAAGCCAATTTGGCAACAAAGCATTTTCAGGATCTCTAAACATTTTACCTACATTAGTGGCGTGTTCTTTACTGGAGTAAAAATCTGTATAATCTCCTACCTGAACTGGCATTTGCATTTCTATCTCATCGAGTTTAAACAATACCGTTTTGCAATGGTCTTTATTGTTTTTTAACTTATCGTTGTTGGCGTCAAATATTTCAGCTATTCTATTTCTAACATTTCTCCAGGTTTTTCTACCATCGGCGATAAAATCGTTTAAAGTATCTTGAAGAAAAATATCATCAGTTAATGGGATTCCTTCAAAATAACCTAACTGGTGTAGTGCACCGAGATCAATTGCATAATCACCAATTCGAGTACCAATGGTAATGATATCATCACGTGTTAAAAATACACCAAAAGGTATATTCTGAATCGGAAAATCAGTATTGTCAGGTATTTCTAACCAAGTTTTTCGCTTAGGGTCGTTAGCTAATAGGCTCATATATAAGTTTTTTTAGTATAAACAAAAATTAAACATCATTCAAATATATTATTTTATGTTAATTAACCGAATGCTTTTATTATTTTTGAATCAGATTTAACGAATAATTTATGATGACGGAAGATAAAGAGATTTTTAAGCTTATTTCAGCTGAAGAAGAACGACAAAAAAATGGCTTAGAACTTATTGCTAGTGAAAATTTTGCAAGCTCAAACGTACTCAAGGCTGCGGGTTCTGTTTTAACAAACAAATACGCTGAAGGCTATCCGGGTAAACGCTATTACGGTGGTTGTGAAGTTGTAGATCAAGTTGAGCAAATTGCAATAGATAGAGCTAAAACTTTGTTTGGTGCGAGTTATGCTAATGTTCAGCCTCACTCGGGTTCACAAGCTAATACGGCTGTTTTTTCAATGTGTTTACAGCCAGGTGACAAAATTTTAGGTTTTGACTTGGCTCACGGCGGTCATTTAACACACGGTTCGCCTGTTAACTTTTCTGGTAAACTTTACAATCCTGTTTTTTATGGTGTTGATAAAGAAACAGGAATAATAGATTACAACCAAGTTGAAGCTGTTGCACTTAAAGAAAAACCAAAAATGATTATTGCTGGGGCTTCAGCCTATTCTAGAGAAATAGATTACAAAGCCTTTAGACAAATTGCTGATAAAGTTGGTGCTGTTTTGTTAGCCGATATTGCACATCCCGCAGGTTTAATTGCTAAAGGTTTACTTCAGGATCCTATTCCGCATTGTCACGTGGTAACTTCAACCACTCATAAAACACTTCGGGGACCGCGTGGCGGAATTATTTTAATAGGTGAAGATATTGACAACCCATTTGGTGAAAAATTTAAAAGCGGAAAACTTAAAAAAATGTCGTCTTTAATGAATTCTGGTGTTTTCCCAGGCAACCAAGGCGGTCCGTTAGAACATATTATTGCAGCTAAGGCTGTAGCTTTTGGCGAAGCTTTAACTGACGAGTTTTTGCACTATATGATTCAAGTCAAAAAAAATGCTGAGGCCATGGCTAAAGCTTTTGTAAGCAAAGACTACAATTTAATTTCAAATGGTACTGACAACCACATGATGTTAATTGACTTAAGAAATAAAAACATTACCGGTAAAGCTGCTGAAGAAGCTTTAGGCAAAGCAGGAATTACAGTCAATAAAAACATGGTGCCTTTTGATACCGAATCTCCTTTTGTTACTTCAGGTATTCGAGTTGGCACACCTGCTGTTACTACAAGAGGATTTGTTGAATCTGACATGAATTGGGTGGTTGACTTGATAGACGAAGTCATAACCAATCACAGTGATGACAATACTTTAGAAAGTTTAAAACAAAATCTCGAAGCAAAGGTTAAAAATAAACCTTTGTTTGCAGAAACACAAACAGCTTAATTAAACCTAAAACCTAAGTATTTTATTATGAAAAAAACAATTTTATTTACCGTAGCCTTATTTATGGCAACATTTATTTCTGTTCAAGCTCAAGATGAAGCTTTTGTTCAAGATGCTTACAAACTCACTAAACTATCATCTGGCGCTGTTGAAGCCAATATGAGTCAGATTTATACTATGATTCCAGAGGATAAAGTAGATGATTTTAAAAAAGAACTTCAACCAATTATGGATGATTTTTATATGAAATTAGCCAAAAAGAGTACAGAATATTATACACATAA
>JASMTR010000143.1:0-30679 GCA_041694175.1 Bacteroidales bacterium | reverse complement strand
TTTTATAAAGCCGTCAAATTGAGTGGTTTTTCTGAGTAAAACGAAGAATCCCGAATTAAGTCGGGAGTATCGAAATTAGGCTTTATAATGAAAAACAAACGTAAAATTTAGGATAAAAGTGAATTTGTGTTATTAGTCGAACTCAGGTTGATAGTAAAACCTAAGTTACGTCAATGGTAGTGAATGATCCCGACACTTTTCATCAGGATTGTATCGAGAACTGCTTGGAAACGTGAATGGCAACTCGCTACATCTCGATAATAAATCTTGGGATACTTGAATTAACAAGTTCGGTTAATCATATTATCTAATAATCAAATAATTAATTATGCTTTGACTTTTGGGTATAAAAAAACCCCGTTCTAAATAGAACAGGGTTTGTATGTAGATTTAAACATTGATGATGTTGCCATCTTTATCGTGAAAATGGTATTCCAGATAAGTGTAAGCGTCTCGAGGTTGAATTTTAACCCAGCGTTTGTGATCAAAAAACCATTTGCTTCTCGGCGATGGTAATCCTTTTGTGAGGTATGCTGCAACAAATGGATGTACGGAAAGGCTTAGGTTTTTGTGATTTTTCTTAATGAGTTTTTGAAGGTCAGCTTGTAGTTTGTTGATTACAACTACGGGTGCTTCGACTTCGCCATCGTCATTAGGATTTTTTTCGCGGGTTTTGATGTCTAACTCGGGTCTTACTCGTTGGCGCGTGATTTGTACCAAACCGAATTTGGTTGGCGGCAAAATTTTGTGTTTTGCTCTATCATCACTCATTTCATCTCTCAATGTGTTGTATAATTTTTTGCGGTTTTCTGCATCGTGCATATCTATAAAATCGACCACTATGATTCCGCCCATATCTCTTAGGCGAAGTTGTCTGGCAATTTCTACTGCACTGATGATGTTAACCTGTAGCGCTGTGTCTTCTTGACTTTTGGCTTTATTGCTTCGGTTACCACTATTGACATCTATAACGTGCATAGCTTCTGTGTGTTCTATGACGAGATAGGCGCCTTTGGTCATGGTTACGGTTTTGCCGAAAGAGGTCTTGATTTGACGCTCAATATTATACTTTTCAAAAATGGGAACTTTAGAGTTATAAAGTGTTACGATAGATTCTTTGTCTGGGGCAACTTCACCGACATAATCTTTGACTTGTGTGTAAAGCGCTTCATCATCAATACAAATTGAAGTGAAGGAGTCATTGAATATATCTCTTAAAAGGGATGAGGTTTTGTTGAGTTCTCCCAAAACTTTTGACGGAAGTTTTTGAACTTTGCTGACTTTTTTGCACATGGCTTTCCAGCGGTTCATTAAGTTTTGTAAATCATTATCGATTTCGGCTACTTTCTTGCCATCGGCTACTGTTCTGACTATGATACCAAAACCTTTTGGTCTGATACTTTGTACGAGTCGTTTGAGTCTGTCTTTTTCTTCTGCACTTTCTATTTTTTGAGAAATGGATATGCGCTCTGAAAATGGGACAAGGACAATGTAGCGTCCTGCGAGTGAAAGTTCACTGCTCAATCTTGGACCTTTTGTTGAAATAGGCTCTTTAGCGACTTGCACTAAAACAGATTGATTAGGGTGAATGACATCGGTAATGCTTCCGTTTTTGTCGATATTTTTTTCGTTGTGAAAATCTTTAAGGTCGTAATTGTGCAATTTACCAGATTTTAATTTTTTGGTAAATTGAATCATTGTTTTGATTTGCGGCCCTAAATCGTGATAGTGTAAGAATCCGTCTTTTTCGTAGCCTACGTTGACAAATGCAGCGTTGAGACCACCAAGAGCTTTTCTTACATCAGCTAAAAAAATGTCGCCAACAAGAAATTTTGTGTCTTCGTTTTCTTTATGTAATTCTACAAGTTTGCCATCTTTGAGTAAGGCAAAATCTACAGCATTAGAACTGGATTGAATAATTAATTCTTTGTTCATGCGTATTGGATTTAGCTCTCAAAATGGTTTGAGAATTTGTTAAACTTTGTGTTATACTTAATTTTAATAAGTCATAACTGGATACAGATGCTTAATGTTTTATAAACATAGCATCGCTGTCAAAGAACGTTGATTTGATAAGATTTATTTTTTCTTATGTCTGTTGGCACGGCTGCGCTTTTTTCTTTTGTGGTTAGCAACCTTAGCTCTTTTTCTTTTTTTTCCGCTTGGCATAAATAATGTTTTTTTAATTAAATTTACTTGACTTTTACGTTTTCCTTCACACTGTTTACAAATGTTTTAGCGGGTTTAAACGCTGGAATATTGTGTGCTGGAATGATAATACTTGTGTTTTTGGAAATATTTCTTCCTGTTTTTTCGGCTCTTGTTTTTATAATAAAGCTTCCAAAACCTCTTAAATAGACGTTTTCACCTTTTTCGAGAGAACCTTTTACCTCTTCCATAAAGGCTTCTATAGTTCCTTGAACTTCATTTTTTTCTAAACCTAATCTCTCCGAAATGGTGGTAACTAAATCTGCTTTTGTCATAACTCAGGTGTTTTGTTTAAAAATTTAAGGGTGCAAATATAATCAATTAATATTCAATTAATCAACTGATTAGTTTATTATGTTTGCATAATAAATTTTAAATGTGATATTATTCCTATAAGTCATCTTTTTTCAAAAGAAATTATCTTATGGTACCAAGATAATAAACGTGATTTGCCTTGGCGAAATTCCAAAAATCCATACGAGATTTGGCTGAGCGAAATCATCCTTCAACAAACCCAAGTCAAACAAGGTTTACCTTTTTTTAATAAGTTTATAAAAAGCTTTCCCAATGTTCACAAACTGGCTGAAGCTGATGAAGATGAAATTTTGAAAATGTGGCAAGGTTTGGGGTATTATTCTCGTGCCAGAAATTTACATTTTACAGCAAAATATATATCAAATGAATGCGATGGCAAATTCCCTAAAACTTATAAAGAATTATTAAAACTTAAAGGCGTTGGCGAATATACGGCCGCTGCCATTGCGTCTTTTGCCTACAACGAACCTGTGGCGGTTTTGGATGGAAATGTTTACAGAGTGTTGTCGCGATATTTTGGTATTGATACTCCTATTAATTCTAATGAAGGTGCTAAAATATTTAAAGCTAAAGCTGATGAGGTTTTAGATCAATCAAAACCTGCAAAACACAACCAAGCTATTATGGAATACGGCGCTTTACTTTGTAAACCCAAATCGCCAGATTGTATGTTTTGCCGTTTGAACACTTCTTGCGTGGCTTTTCAGCAAAATAAAATCAAGTCATTACCTGTAAAACTAAAAAAACTTAAACGGAAAAAACGCTATTTCAATTATCTTGTTTTTCAATCGGCTGATGGTGATATGCTTATAAATCAACGTTTAGGCAAAGATATATGGCAAAAACTTTTTGAATTTCCTTTAGTTGAAACCGAAAATAAAGCGAAAACAAATGACATTTTGAATCACGAATTATTCAAATTTTTAAATATTTCTAAGCAACTCAAACCCAAAAAAATAAATCAAAACACCTATAAACACGTTTTAACCCACCGAGATATTTATGCTGATTTTTGGCTTGTTAAATGTCCATTTGAATTTAAAGAGTTTAAACTTGATAATTATAAAGTGGTCAATTCTAAATCTATTCGTAAATTTGCTGTTTCAATTTTGATTGATAAATTTCTAAACGAACATATTTTAGAAGACTAAAACTTTTATTACATTTACTTTTTATAAATATTGAAATTATGGCTACAGGAACCTTAAACAAAGTTATGCTAATCGGTCACACTGGTGATGATGTGAAAATGCATTATTTTGACGACAAGAATTGTATAGGTCGCTTTCCGGTGGCTACTAATGAAGAATATGTCAACAAAAGTACTAATGAACGTGTAAGCAATACAGAATGGCACTATGTGGTTGTACGCAATAAAGCCGCTGAAATTTGTGAAAAATACCTCAAAAAAGGTGATAAAGTTTATATTGAAGGACGTATCAAAACTCGCAAATGGACAGACGACAAAGGCAATGACAGATATTCTACGGAGATACATTGCTCTGAGTTTACTTTTTTAACTCCTAAAGACAAGTCTGAATCTAATGCGCCTCAAGCTACTCAACCACAGCAACAAGCAAAGGCACCACAACAAGTTGCTGAACCTGATCAAAGTCAGGATGACGATTTACCGTTTTAATTTCTAAAATCCAAATTGTTGGAACCCGAACCCTTTAGTTCAATACTCTTATTACAATTAACTTTACCCGACATTACTGGGCTAATTCTTATTGTATTATTGTTACTCTCTTCAGCGTTAATTTCAGGTTCTGAAGTGGCTTTGTTTTCACTAAAACCTACTGATTTTGAAGTAGATGAAAACAAAATGAGCAGTCAAGAAAAAATTTTAGTCAAACTACTTGACAAGCCAAAAAAGCTTTTGGCTACTATTCTTATTGCCAATAACTTTATCAACATAGCTATTGTACTACTGTACAGTTCTATAAGCCATTTATTTAGACCTTCAAATGATTTACACATAGCTGGAGTAAGTTTAGTTTTCTTAATAGATATTGTTATTGTTACTTTTTTATTGTTGCTATTTGGCGAAATTTTCCCTAAGGTTTACGCCAATCGAAATCGAGTAAAATTTTCACATTTTATGGCGTATCCGCTTTTGGTTTTAGATAAACTTTTAAGTCCCGCGAGTTTGCCTTTGCGCAGTTTTAGTAACCTCATTCAGTCCAGGTTAAGTCAACAAAAACCCAATTTGAGTGTTGACCAGCTATCGCACGCCTTAGAACTTACCCGAGAAAGTGAAACCTCGTCTGAAGAAAAGAAAATTTTAAAAGGCATTGTTTCTTTTGGAAACATAGATGCTAAAGAAGTGATGAAGCCGCGTTTAGATATTTTTGCATTAAACTATGAAGAAAGTTTTAAAGATATTATTGCGCTTATCAATGACCAAGGCTATTCCAGAATTCCTGTTTACAAAGAAGATATAGATAATGTAATTGGTATTTTGTACATCAAAGATGTGTTGCCATATCTCGATAAGTCTTCTTTTAAATGGCAAAGTCTTCTACGTGAGCCTTATTTTGTACCAGAAAACAAAAAGTTAGACGACTTGCTCAACGAGTTCAAAGCCCAAAAAAATCACCTTGCCATAGTTGTTGATGAGTACGGCGGAACAAGCGGCTTGATTACACTTGAAGATATCATTGAAGAAATTGTTGGCGACATCAGTGATGAGTTTGATGATGAAGACATTATTTATTCTAAAATTGATAGTAAAACCTACGTTTTTGAAGGAAAAACTTCGATGAAAGATTTTTATCAAATATTAAAATTTGCTGATGAAACCGTTGAAACTTTTGAAGAAAAACGCGGTGATGCTGAAACTATAGCAGGATTTTTATTAGAAATCACAAAAGGCTTCCCGAAAAAAAATCAGGAAATTAAGTTTGAAACTTTTCGTTTTGTAGCTGAAGTTATAGATGAAAAGCGCGTAAAACAAATCAAAGTTACTTTAGGATAACATATTTTAAATAATTAAGGTTAAAAGTCAACTGTTTGAGTTTAGTTTTAAAGCAAAAAAAAATATGCATCCATTTAAAATCGTTTGTGTCTAAGAAAAAATTTGAGTTAATGAGTATAAAAAACACAATTGCTTTAAGTGTTTTAGCAATTTTGATCTTTGCTTGTCAAGACAACGAAGTATTACCCAAACCTAAGGCTTATTTAGCGTTAGAATATCCTGAAGCCCAATATTTTAAAACTGAAGTGGACTGTCCTTTTGAATTTAAAATTAATAGCTTTTCTATTTTAAATAATAACAGTCAAAAACGCCCTTGTTGGCTAGACATCACCTATCCTGAAATGAAGGGTTCTATTTATATCAGTTATTATCCTGTTGATAATAATTTAAAATCCTTGATTATAGATGCTCAAAAATTACCGCTCAAACATGAAATTAAAGCTGATGCGATTTTATCGCAGACCTATATCAACGATAAGCATCAAACCTACGGCTTATTTTACGAAGTAGAAGGTAATGCAGCTTCACAGGCCCAGTTTTACTTAACTGATAGCTTAAACCATTTTGTTACAGGATCCATTTATTTTAAAACTCAACCCAATTATGATTCTATTTTGCCCGCTGCAGCATATTTAAAAAATGATATGCGCAAAATTATGGAAAGTTTAAAGTGGAAAAATTAACCTCAATTTATAAGATGTGTCAATAGATTTATCTCACTTTTGCAAAAATTTTTGTCTTGTCAACACACCAAATCAAATGGTTATATCTCGTCATTTTAGCGCTTATGTGGGGCAGCTCTTTTATCCTTATAAAAAAAGGTTTAGAAGGCTTAACCCCAATTCAAGTCGGAGCGTTTCGGGTTTTGGTTACTGCAGTTATTCTTGTTATAGTTGGGTTTAAGCGCCTTAAAACCATACCAAAATCAGCTTGGAAATGGTTAGGCGTATCAGGTCTGCTCGGTACATTATTCCCCTCAATTTTATTTGCTTACGCCGAGACCGAAATAGATTCAGCTGTGGCTTCCATTCTCAATTCTACTGTGCCACTTTTGGCTTTATTGGTGGGCGTATTTTTCTTTAAATCAAAATTTGTGAAGGCTCAATTTTTAGGCGTGGTCATAGGTTTAATAGGAAGTTTGGTTTTAATTTTAATTGGTGCCAACATCAATCCTAATCAAAATTATTGGTTTGCCACATTGCCCGTTTTCGCGTCACTAATGTATGCATTTAATGCCAATATTATTAAAACTTATTTACAGCACCTATCTGCATTAGGTATTGCATCGGCTTCATTTTTGCTTTTGCTTGTTCCATCTATTATTATATTGGCTTTTACAGGCTTTTTTGATTTAAATTACGTCTCGCAACCTGAAACACAAACTGCATTGTTATACGTTGCACTTTTAGCATTATTAGGTACAGCGGCAGCTAAAATTATTTTTAATCGATTGATACAATTATCCAATCCTGTTTTTTCAACCTCCGTGACCTACTTGATTCCTATTGTTGCATTATTTTGGGGAATTTTAGATGGAGAAGAATTTAATCTTTGGCAACTCTTGGCTGGCGCAATAATACTAATAGGTGTTTATCTTTCCAATTTGAAAAAGAGGATTAAAAGAAGTTAATTGTAGCTTTATATTGTTTCTTATGATAGATTCAAAAAGTTAAACCCATTAAAAATACTAAGAATAATTTTTTTAAATCTTAATTTTCTAAAGCAGCAACACCAGGCAATGTTTTGCCTTCAAGCATTTCTAGCATAGCGCCTCCGCCTGTTGAGACATAACTTACTTTATCTTCAAAACCATTTTGTTTGACTGCTGATACACTATCGCCGCCGCCTACAAGAGAAAACGCGCCATTGGCGGTTGCTTCTGCAATAGCATTTCCAGCTGCAATTGTACCTTCAGCAAAATTTGGCATTTCAAAAACACCGAGTGGGCCATTCCATAAAATAATTTTTGATTCTTTAATGACCTCAGCAAAAGCTGCTTGAGATTTTGGCCCAGCATCTAAGCCCATCCAGCCATCTTCGATACTATCAATAGATTGAATTTTAGTTTCACTGTCGTTTTTAAATTCTCTTGTTGTCTTTGAATCAATCGGTAAATGTACTTTTACATTTTTTTCTTCTGCAATTTTCAAAATCTGAAGCGCCACATCCTGTTTGTCTTCTTCTACTAGTGACTCACCTATTTTTCCACCTTTAGCTTTAATAAACGTGAAAGCCATTCCTCCGCCAATTATTAAGTGGTCAATGGCATCTAAAATGTTTTCTATCACAGTAATTTTACTGGAAACTTTTGCACCACCTATAATTGCAGTAACAGGTTTTTCCTTAGAATTTAAAACTTTATCTAAACTGTCAATTTCTTTTTTTAATAAGTAGCCCATCGCTTTTTCTTTAGCGAATTTTGCGGCAACAGTTGTAGAAGCGTGAGCACGGTGTGCCGTACCAAAAGCGTCATTGATGTAAACATCAGCCAAATCTGCAAGCTGTTTTGCAAAAGCTTCGTCTCCTGCTTTTTCTTCAGGATGAAATCTTAAATTTTCAAGTAACAAAACTTCACCGTTTTGAAGATTTTGAGCGGCCTCCTTTACAGATTCACCCACGCAATCTTCAACAAACTTAACTTGCAAACCAATTTCTTCAGAAACAGCATTGACAATATGTTTTAAAGAGAATTTCTCTTCTACGCCATTTGGTCGACCGAGGTGAGACATTAAAATGGCAGAGCCTCCATCTTCAAGCACTTTTATGATGCTTGGTTTTGCGCCTTGAATTCGGCTTCTGTCCGTGACTTCAAAGTTCTCATTTAATGGAACGTTGAAATCTACGCGAATAATAGCTTTTTTATCTTTAAAATTAATGTCGTCTATACTTTTCATATCAAATTATTTTAAGTCCAAATTTAAACATTATTCCTTAAATGAAATCAGTTGTATTGTGATGTTTTCTTTAAAAATTAAATTATTTTCGCATCAAATCATTTAAAAATGAAATCTGACAAGCCTCTAATTTTAGTCACTAACGATGATGGTGTGACTGCACCTGGTATTAGACATTTAATTAAAATCATGAAAACCATAGGTGATGTAGTTGTGGTAGCACCAGATAGTCCACAAAGCGGAATGGGTCACGCTATTACCATAACCGATAATTTATATTGTGATAAAATCAAAACTGATGGTGATCGCTATCAAGAATATAGTTGTTCAGGCACACCAGTTGATTGTGTCAAAATTGCTACTCAAGAAATACTTAAACGTAAACCCGATTTGTGTGTAAGTGGAATTAATCACGGATCTAATTCTTCAATTAATGTGATTTATTCCGGTACGATGAGTGCGGCGGTAGAAGCTGGTACGGAAGGTATTCCTGCCATTGGATTTTCACTTCTAGACTACGCTATGGATGCTGATTTTGAACCCACTACAGAATATGTGAAACAAATTACAAAGTATGTCTTAAATAATGATTTACCTAAAAATAGTGTTTTGAATGTCAATTTCCCTAAGCTGGCTAAAAAAGACATTAAAGGCATAAAAGTTTGTCGTCAAGCTAAAGCCCATTGGGAAGAAAAATACGACAAAAGAGAAACTCCTCAAGGGCGCGACTACTATTGGCTAACTGGTGAGTTTGTCAACGAAGATGCAGGCGAAGATACAGATGAATGGGCATTAAGTCACGGTTATGTTTCCATTGTACCTGTTCAATTTGATTTAACAGCCTATCAACATATTAAACATTTAAAAGATTTGAATATTGAACATTAAGAAAGAAGTTTTAATTGGTTTCATTTTTGGATTATTATCAAATATTGCAGGGATGTATATTTATGTAGCAATATTTACTGACTACGACCTATTTAACGCTATACAAATGGCCTATGACGAATATTTTCTTGGAGGTTTGATAGCCATAGGCGCAGGTGCGAATTTTATTCCTTTTTTCGTTTTTCTAAAAAAAGACAAAATATATCGGGCACGTGGCGTTTTAATTTTTACCATTTTAATGGCAATTTTTATATTACTTCTCAAAATTGGTTTAATATGAGTTATACAAAACACTTTGAAGTGCGTTGGAGTGATTTAGATGCTAATAGGCATTTAGCCAATTCGGCTTATCAAAATATGATGAGTCACACTCGAATGGCTTTTTTATTAGATAACGGATTTACTCAAGACGAATTGGTAAAGTATAGCTTGGGTCCAGTTGTATTTTACGAACACATTTATTATTTCAAAGAAATAAAACCTGAAGACAAAATAGAGGTCACTTTAAAATTAAAAGGCTTGTCTGAAGACGGTACTTTTTTTGCCTTTGAACACGATTTTTTTAATGATAAAGGCGAAAATTGTGCGCGTTGTGAAATGTTGGGATCCTGGATAGACTTAAGAACACGTAAGCTTAAAAGTTTACCACCACATTTGCTTCAACCACTTGACCATCTCGCTAAAACAGAGGATTTTAAAGTCTTGGCTAAGGAAGATACGAGGAAGTTTAAAGTTTTTCCTAAAAATAGATCCTAATCGTAATATCTATGTTTATTTAAACTACGACTTTGTCTGAGCCAACAAACTCAGAAAGCACCTCAACAGCATAATTGATTTCTTCTTTAGTATTAAAATGTGAAAGCGAAAAGCGCAATGATGGAGATTTAGCTTTGTCAGCACCATAAATTTCATTTAAAACAAATGAACCTTGTTGGCTCCCGCTCTGACAAGCACTGCCTTGCGAACAAGCAATACCTTTTAAATCGAGCTGAAATAATAACATGCCTGCTTTGGCTTCAGAAATGGGCAAACTAAAGTTAATGACAGTATAAGTGCTTTTTTCTAAGTCTTTAGACAATCCGTTGAACACAATTTCAGGAATTTTTCTTTCTAAACGCTCAATAAAATATTGCTTAAGGTCTTTAACATAAGCACTTTCACTTTCTAAATTCTCATAGGCCAAATTAAAAGCTTTGTGCAGTCCAATAATGCCAGACACGTTTTCAGTTCCACCACGATGACCGCGTTCTTGTTCGCCGCCTTGAATTAGCGAAGCCAGTTTGTGTTTTTTATTAATGTAAGCAAAACCTACTCCTTTTGGGCCGTGAAATTTATGTGCACTGACGGCCAAAAAGTCTAATGGGCAATCTTTTAAATTAATTTCAAAATGACCGATAGACTGTACTGTGTCAGAGTGCAAAAGTGTATCGTGATTTTGACACAAATCTGATACGGTTTTTAAATCTAATTTATTACCAATTTCATTGTTGATATGCATTAAACTCACTAAAGTTTTATGGGAACTGTCGGCCAAAAGTTTTTCGAGATGGTTTAAGTCCACTTGTCCATTTTGGTCTAAATTGACATAATCAACTTTGATATTGGCTTGAGTTTGTAAAAATTGAGCGGTGTTTAAAACAGCGTGATGTTCAATTTTTGAAGTGATAATACGCTTGACTCCAAGGTCAAAAACAGCACATTTCAAGACCATATTATCTGCTTCGGTACCGCCAGAGGTAAATATGATTTCGCCTTGGGTAACATTTAAAGTTTTAGCAATATCTTTGCGACAAGCCTCAATTTTTGACTTAGCTTTACGACCAAAAGCATGCGTTGAAGAAGGATTACCATAACACTCTTGCATACTTTGGCTCATAGCTTCAATCACTTCAGCTCGCATTTGAGAGGTTGCCGCACTGTCAAAATATATGTTTTTCATATTTATGGCTTCTAAATTTACATTATTGGTTGCAAAATTAAGGATTTTAAAACTAAAAACGATTTAATTCTCAATTTGCTAATTTTTAGACAACAAATTAAAAATAAATTAAAATGTTTTAAAAACTTAAAACTCATCATACAGATAGCGAAAAAACTTTAAGTTTGTAAAAAATAAAAAATTGAAGCTCCCTAAGTTTAAATATTTTTTCTTAATCAGCATTATTGCTCTTTCCTCTTGTGACGATGGAGATATCATTGTGAGTTCTTTTAATTTTGACGAAAACACCAACCTCTCGTTATGTCAACAAGAAGATGTGAACGTTTTGTTTTTTGTGGATTCTGAAACCAATGAAGCGATTTCATTTAGATTTCCAGATGCAGATTTTGAAGGGACATTTACAGGACTTGAAACAATTCAAACGGTTGATATTCCAATTAATTCAAACAATCAAGTGATTTATAGAAAATTGAGTTCATCAACTAACGGAGCAGACTATTTTTGTCAAGAAATCCCACCAAGTTCACCTCAAGTTATTGAGGAATTTGTAAGTACAACAGGCGGGTCAGTTATATTAGAAATTAGAATTTCAGATCAAGACGATAGTGACGGTGTTTCAGCTGAAATTGAAGACCTAAATGGCAACGGCAATTTATTTGACGATGATTCTGATGGCGATGGCATTCCTGATTTTTTAGATACCGATGATGATAATGATAACGTGTTGACGGCAAGTGAAGAACTTGAAGCCCTTGATGATAATGGTAATGTGATTACCGATGAAAATGGAAATATTGTTTATGTAGATACCGATAATGATGGTGTACCAAACTACTTAGACAATGATGATGATGGCGATGGCGTACCCACAAAAAATGAAGATTTAAACGCCTGTGAAGATCCTGAAAATCCAGCCCTTAATCCTGATAACGACCTGAATGCTGATGGCTTAGCTAATTATCTTAACCCTGATGCCATTGAAAGTTTTGAAATTAATGTAGTAAAACGTAACAGAATAACTCGTGATTTTTTTACGCAGGTAGTTTTTACAGATATTACTTTTGAAAACCAAAATACAGGTGAGAGTTTAAGTTTTACCAATTTTATTATGGGAAGATTTCAAACTTCAGCTACGCAAGATTTACCGTTTAATGACACTGTTATTAGTGAAGATGAGGTTAATAATATTTGTCAATAAATGCAGACTTCTGTAGCACCAACGCCATAGGTTTGGTAATCGGCATCATAAAACTCTAAATTCTCATAGCGCCTAAATAAAGTTTGTAATTCAGCTTTTAGGACGCCTTGCCCTACACCGTGAATAAAAACAACATATTTAATGCGTTTATCCATAGCCCATTCAAGTTGTTGCTGAGCTTTGTTGAGCTGAATATTTAAAATTTCAAAGTTAGATAAGTGTCTTGCATCGTCAATCAATTCGTGTATATGCAAATCGATTTCTAATTTTTTAGGTGTTTTTTCTTTTTTTGGTGTTTTTCTTCTAGTGGTTTTCAGTTCTTGTTGTAACACCTTCTTAAGGTCGTCTGATTTTATGCTTATGCCTTTATCGGTAATTTTGATGAGTTCGTTGGCTTGAAAGCTGAGCTCAAAATCATCATCAGATAAAATTTTAACTAATTGATTTTCAATTGAAATTATAACGCCTTTGATGTTATCATCTACGGTCTCAACGCTATCGCCTATTTCAAAATTAGACTTCATCGCGCTTTGACTTATTGTCTTCTTCTATTTCTTCGGCAACATCTTTTTCTTCAGATTTATTGTCGCTGGTCCATTGCTGAGTGGATTTGTAAAGACCAAACATCAAAATGACTAAACCTGCAATTTTAAAATATATTTCATCGGGTTTGGCTATAAAATCGTATAATAATAAGCCAGCACCAATGAGAATGATTAGGGTATTAAGACTTTGCTTTGGTGCGTTGATATTGGGCATATTTTTTATTGCAAAGTTAAATGAAATTTGTGAATGTATATTTGAAATAAGGAGTTGAATATATTTAAGTCAAGCTAATATTGCAAACTGATTGGTGTTTTAGCATAGCTGTAAAGCCACACCTCTAATTAAGCGACTTATTTTTCGCTCTATCTTAAAAAAGTTACCGATAATAATTTAATAAAATTGTTCTAGAAAGAAATTAATGATGTCTGTTGAGGTAACAATACCGATAAGCTCATCGTGTTCAATGACGGGCAAGGCGTGAAAGTGCTCACGGGCTAAAATTTCGGCAACGTCTTTGATGGTATCGTCACTATTGACGCAAATCACTTTATGAGTCATCACTTGTTCGAGGCTAAACATATCATAAACTGTAGATTCTATATAATCACCAGATTCGTCGGTAGCATCAGCAAAAGAAATGCGCAACAAATCTGAATAGCTGAGCATCCCAACAATTTTACCGCCACTGACAACTGGCAAATGTTTGATAGTGTTTTTTTTGAATAAGGCTTCAGCTTTGGATAGGCTATCGTTTAAGTTAAGTTTGACCAAGTTTTTAGTCATTATTTTGGATACTGCTTCTCGTTTTTTCATAGCTCTATGTTTTAAATCAATAACCAAATATCGATAAAATTAGGGCTTTAAAATATGAGCAATGTCATAAAATGGGTTTCAGTTTGGATGAGTTTTGTAGGTTAAGAGTTTTTGTTTAATGAGAAGTTTTTTAGAATAGTTATGTTTAAACTGTAGCGTTACTATTTGATAAATTTCATTTTTAGGATTTACATTCTAAAAATTTAAACCAAACAATTAAATTGGCTAAAAATGAACAATTTTTATATTAATCTTATAAACTTTTTTTAAAACAGAAATATTTATTTTTCTAATTCATAATCAGCCTTTAATTTATATTTTTGCGCTATGGCAAATAATCAAGATAAATTTAAGCAGGTAATCGCTCACGCTAAGGAATATGGCTATATTTTTTCATCGAGCGAAATATACGATGGTTTAAGTGCAGTTTATGACTACGGTCAAAATGGTGTTGAACTCAAAAATAACATTAAAAGTTATTGGTGGAAAAGTATGACACAACTCCACCAAAATATAGTTGGTTTAGACGCTGCTATACTGATGCATCCTAAAACTTGGAAAGCCTCTGGACACGTTGATGCGTTTAATGATCCGTTAATAGATAATAAAGATTCAAAAAAACGCTACCGTGCTGATGTTTTAGTAGAAGATCATGTAGAAAAGCTGGAGCAAAAAGTGCAAAAAGAAATTGCAAAAGCTAAAAAACGCTTTGGTGATGATTTTGATGAGGCGCAATTCGTAAGTACGCATCCACGTGTTGTGAAATACAGAACACGTTCTAAGGAAATTTTACAAAGCCTAGCTAAATCGCTTACAGAAGAAAACTTAGCTGATGTTAAAGCTTTGATAGAAGAATTAGAAATAGCTTGCCCAGCAACAGGTTCAAGAAATTGGACAGATGTCAAGCAATTTAACTTGATGTTTGGCACCAAAATGGGCGCCTCTTCTGAGTCGGCATCAGATTTGTATTTGAGACCAGAAACAGCACAGGGGATTTTTGTGAATTTTTCTAATGTACAAAAAACAGGTCGAATGAAAATTCCGTTTGGTATTGCTCAAATCGGAAAAGCTTTTAGAAATGAAATTGTCGCTCGCCAGTTTATCTTTAGACAGCGTGAATTTGAACAAATGGAGATGCAGTATTTTGTCAAACCCGGTGAAGAACTTAAATGGTTTGAATATTGGAAAGATCAACGTCAAGCTTGGCACGATTCTTTAAATTTAGGCAAAGAGAATTACCGTTTTCACGACCATGAAAAATTAGCACATTATGCCAATGCGGCTACAGACATAGAGTTCAACTTTCCGTTTGGCTTTAAAGAATTAGAAGGAATCCATTCCAGAACTGATTTTGATTTAAAAGCTCATGAAAAATTATCGGGTAAAAAACTCCAATTTTTTGACCACGAAGAAGGCGAGTCTTATACACCTTATGTGATTGAAACTTCAATAGGATTAGACCGTATGTTTCTCGCTGTATTTTCAGCCGCACTTCAAGATGAGACTTTGGAAGATGGCTCTTCGAGAACAGTTTTAAAACTGCCGTCAATTTTAGCACCTGTAAAAGCTGCAGTGTTACCACTTTTAAAACGAGACGGTTTGCCAGAAATTGCAGAAAAAATCGTTGAAGATTTAAAGTGGGATTTCAATGTAGATTATGACGAAAAAGATGCCGTAGGTCGTCGTTACAGACGTCAAGATGCTGCTGGTACGCCATTCTGCATCACTGTTGACCACGATACCAAAGAAGATGATTCTGTAACTATTCGCTACCGTGATACTATGGAGCAAAAGCGTGTCAAGATAACAGAATTAAAATCAATTTTAGAGCAGGAGTTAAGTTATAAAAAATGGCTAAAGGCCTAACAAATTTCTTTTAAACTCATTCTAAATAAGTTATATAGGTGTTTTTTAACAATGTCCTAACAAGTTGATGTGTAACATTTCGCTTAGTTAGTAGTCTTATTGTTAAATTCCTGTCTAATGATTGAAATAAAAGATTTGCACAAATCCTATAAAATTGGCAAAAACTCTTTGCACGTTTTAAAAGGCATTAACTTTTCTGTAGAAGAAGGCGAACTTGTTTCTATCATGGGATCTTCGGGCTCTGGAAAATCTACTTTACTCAATATTCTCGGGATGCTTGACGAAGCTGATTTAGGGACTTATCATCTCGATGGCGTTGAAATTAAAAACCTCACTGAAAAAATAGCAGCCAATTACAGAAATAAATTTCTCGGTTTTATTTTTCAATCTTTCAATCTAATAAATTACAAGTCTGCTCTAGACAACGTTGCTTTGCCTTTGTATTACCAAAACATAAACAGAAAGGAACGTATGGAAAGAGCAATGTCTTACCTAGAAAAGGTTGGTCTTGCTGATTGGGCAAAACATTTACCTAATGAATTGTCTGGTGGGCAAAAACAACGTGTAGCTATTGCTAGAGCTTTAGCAAGTCAGCCTAAAGTCATTTTAGCCGATGAACTCACAGGGGCATTAGACTCAACAACCTCTTATGAGATTATGCATCTCATACAAGAAATTAACGACGAAGGCAAAACCATTTTAGTTGTTACACACGAAAAAGATATCGCTCAAATGACAAAGCGAATTGTCAACCTTAAAGATGGTGTCATTATAGACGACCGTAAAATAGAACAAGTAAAAGCCCTTGCTAATGTTTAGTCTTGAGCGCTGGTTAGAAGTATTTGAAGCGATAAGCAAAAACAAGCTCCGTACGTTTTTGACAGGCTTCTCTGTAGCAACGGGCATCTTAATTTTGGTATTACTTCTTGGTATTGGTGAAGGAATGAAAAATGGTGTAGAAGAGCAATTCCAAAGAGATGCTGCTAATCAGATATCTGTATATACTGGTGTTACAGGCGTTGAATATAAAGGCTTAAATCCCGGACGCAGAATTCAATTTAAGAATAATGACTACGATCTTTTAGTCGAAAATTTTGGAGACGAGTTAGAATACAAATCTTCAGTTTACAGAATATGGACGGGATTAACAAGCTATAAGGATAAATCTGGAAGCTATAGATTAGAAGGCGTGTTGCCAAATTACCAGTTCTTAGAAAGAGCTGGAATGATAAAGGGTAGATTTATTAATGAGGAAGATCAAACCAATTCTACCAAAAATGTGGTGATTGGTAAAAAAGTAAGGGATGAGCTTTTTGAAGATAAAGATCCTCTTGGTAAACTCATTGAAATCAGAGATATTAATTTTAAGGTTGTTGGCGTTTTTCAAGACCCAGGTGGGGATAGAGAAGAGTCCAAAGTGTTTATGGCAATTTCAACAATGCAGAAAGTGTTTGGCGCAGGACAAGACATTAGAAATTTAAGTTTCACCTTACCACAAGAAGAATCTTTTGATGTCGCTTTAGAAAAATCTAATCAACTCATAAATAGGCTTGAAGCTATGCTTAAATCAAAGCACACTGTTTCACCACTAGATAATTCAGCAATTAATATTAGTAATTCTATAGAAAATTCAAAACGATTCTACGATTTAACGGCCAATATCAAACTGTTTTTTTGGTTAATAGGATTGGCAAGTTTATTAGCTGGAATCATAGGGGTTAGTAATATTATGCTTATTATAGTTAAAGAACGTACCAAAGAAATTGGCATTAGAAAAGCCCTTGGCGCAGAGCCGATGAGCATCGTAGGAATGGTTCTTCATGAATCAATTTTTGTGACCGCTGTATCTGGTTTTATGGGGTTAATTGTAGGTTTAGTTTTATTAGAATTTGTTGGGCCAATGATAAATACTGAGTTTATCTCAAACCCTGAAGTTAGTTTTAATATAGCCATTTCTACTGTTATTGTTTTAGTCATAGCTGGTGCTTTAGCTGGATTTTTTCCTGCTTGGAGAGGTGCTAAAATCAAACCTATTAACGCCTTAAGAGAAGAATAGTATGTTTAGTAGAGACAAATGGAACGAAATATTAGAATCACTGACATCAAATGTCTTTAGGACATTATTGACTGCTTTTGGTGTGTTTTGGGGAATTTTCATCTTAGTCATTTTGTTAGCTGCAGGCAATGGGCTTGAAAATGGTGTAAAACAAGGGTTTTCAGGTATAGCTACAAACTCTATGTTCATGTGGACAATGCCAACCACTAAAGCTTATGACGGATTACCTAAAGGAAGAAGATACAACTTTAAAATAGGTGATGTTGAAGCCCTTAAAAATAATGTTGAGGGTTTAGAATACGTTTCGCCAAGAAATCAATTAGGTGGTTTTGGCGGTGCTAATAACGTGACAAAGGGATTGAAATCTGGTGCTTATAATGTTTATGGTGATTATCCTGAAATTATCAAGCAAGAGCCAATGAGCATCATTAAAGGTCGATTTATTAATCAAAATGACATTGAGCAAAAACGTAAAGTTGCGGTTATAGGAACAGGCGTCCAAAAGGGACTTTATGAAGTTGGTGAAGAGGTTTTAGGAAGTTATATTAAAGTACAAGGTGTCAACTTTATGGTCATTGGAATGTATGAAAAAACCAGCTCAAGCCGAGGCGATTTAGAAGAAGCACAAAAGCAAATATTTGTACCTTTCTCAGCTTATTCACAAGCTTTCAACATGGGTAATGTTGTAGGTTGGATGGCTATAACTGCAGAAGACGGCTATTCTATAACAAATTTAAAATCAGAGGTTTTTGATGTAATCAAAAAGCGACATCGTATCAACCCAGAAGATGATAATGCCGTAGGAAACTTTGACCTATATGAGCAATATTCTAAAATAAGCGGATTGTTCCTCGCTTTAGATGCTGTAGCATATTTAGTCGGTATTCTCGTATTATTTTCTGGAGTTATTGGCATTAGTAATATCATGCTTATTGTCGTTAAAGAACGTACCAAAGAAATAGGTGTAAGACGCGCATTAGGTGCCACGCCTTGGCAAATCAGAGGTCAAATCCTCTTTGAATCAGTATTCTTGACTATCATCGCCGGTATGGCAGGAATTATTTTTGCCACGCTTGTGATTTTTGTTTTAAATCAATTTTTAGGTGCATCAACATCACCAGATACTATGTTTATTAACCCTAGTGTAGATTACTTTACAGTATTAGTAGCATTAGGCATACTAATATTTGCTGGACTTTTAGCTGGATTTATTCCCGCACAAAATGCCATCCGTGTTAAACCTGTAGAAGCTTTAAGAACCGAATAAATTATATTAAAACTTAAAAATAAAATCAAACCAAAATAAATGAAAAAAGCAATCACCATTATCGTTTTAGCCCTTCTTGCTTTTCTTTTTGTAGGCGCTGTTTACTACTTGTATCAAAAAGATCAAGAACCACCAGTAACTTATAAAACTGAATCCCCTACAACGGAAACTATTGTAAGAGAGACTATTGCTACGGGCACCATTACACCTAGAGAAGAAGTGCCTGTTAAACCAAATATTTCGGGTATTATAGACAAGTTATTTGTTAAACCAGGTGATACTGTAAAAACTGGACAACTTATAGCTCAGTTGAAAGTTGTACCTAATGTTTCTAATTTAAATAACGCTAAAAACCAAATCAGAACCGCAAGGATAAATTTAGATAACGAAAGAAAAATCTACAACCGTCAAAAAGAACTCTTTGAAAAAGGCGTAATTTCTGCTAATGATTTTGACCAAGCCCAACGTTCATTTGACATAGCAAAACAAAATCTAGAATCGGCTAAAGAAACTTTTGAGATTATCAATACAGGGACGACAGCGGGAATTGGTGATGCTGCAACGACTGAAATTAAAGCTACTATTTCTGGAATGGTTCTCGATGTGCCTGTCAGGGTTGGTAATCAAGTTATTGAAGCCAACAACTTTAATGAAGGAACTACTATTGCAACTATCGCAAACACAAGCGATATGATTTTTGAAGGAAAAGTTGACGAATCTGAAGTTGGTAAGATAGAAGAAGGTTTGCCTCTTGAAATCACAGTTGGCGCTATTGAAGATGTTATCTTTGATGCGGTTTTAGATTACATTGCCCCACAAGGTATTGAAGAAAATGGCGCAGTTCAATTTGAAATTGAAGGCACTTTGAAGCCCCGTGAAGATGATATTTTTATTAGAGCTGGCTTAAGTGCTAATGCATCTATTATTTTAGAAAAAGCAGAAGATGTTTTAGCCATTAAAGAAGCCTTAGTCCAATTTGACAAGGAAACTAAAAAACCATATGTTGAGGTTATGGTTGGAGACCAAAAGTTTGATAGACAAGATATTAAACTCGGCATAAGTGACGGTATTAATGTGCAAGTTTTAGAAGGCATATCAAAAGATGATAAAATTAAAGTTTGGAACAAAGTAGAAGAAAAGCGACCAACACGTGGCCCTAGAGGTTAATGAATTTCATTATTGTACACACTTAAAAAGAATTTCAATCATCTTAAAAAAGTAATTTTTATGAAAAAATTAATTTTAATTATACTATGTTTCAGTTATGCTCAAGGCTTTAGTCAAGAGGATCAAGTGAAAACAAAATGGACGCTCGAAGCTTGTATAAAATACGCTTTTGAAAACAATATTAGCATCAAGCAATCTCAGCTTGACATTGAAGACGCTGATATCAATAAAAGTGATGCTGTTGGTAATTTTTTACCCTCTTTAAACCTCAACGCCAGTAATAGTTGGAACTCAGGTCTTACCCAAAACATTACAACTGGTGTTCTTGAAAATCAAGTCACAAGGAACTTCTCAACAGGAGCGACTGTTGGAATCAACATTTTTAGTGGATTACAAAATTGGCGAACTCTTCAGCGTGCTAAGCTTTCTCAATTAGCCAGTCAATATTCTCTTGAACAAATGGAAGATGATATTGCTTTATTCATTGCTAATGCTTATTTGCAAGTTTTAGTAAGTAAACAAACTTTAGCCGTTTTAGAAGAACAAAATTTAATTACTCAAGAACAAATCCAACAAACCCAAGACTTAATTGATGCCGGTACAGTTCCTGAAGGAGATATTTTAGAATTACGAGCCACAGATGCTGATGAACAACAACAAATTATTGTAGCTAAAAATGATATTAAAATCTCATTGATTAGTCTCGCTCAAGCATTACTTATTAAAGATTATGAAAATTTTGATATCGCAGACCAATCTTACGATGTTCCCATAACTGATATTGTAAATAGAGATATCAACGATATTATAGAAGAAGCCAAAAAAGAGCGTTATGAAGTCCTGGTTGCTGAAAAAAATGTAGAAATAGCTCAAAAAAATGTAGAGATAGCTAAAGGAGCATACTACCCAACTTTACGTGGTTTTTTTAATTATAATACTCGTGAGTCAGATAGGGATAGATTTGTATCTGCTGGCGTAGACCCTGATGACCCTACGCGACAAATTGGATTTGTTGAAGATACAGGCGCTGCGGTAGTCACACCTAACTTTTTAACTGAAGCTATTGGCCCACGAGATTTTGTTGATCAACTGTGGAGAAACGATGGTATTTCTTATGGACTTCAACTTAATATTCCTGTTTTTAATGGATTTGCAACACGCAATAATGTCAAGCGTAGTCAAATCAATTTAGAACGATCCAAAAATCAACTTCAACAAACTGAACTTGACTTAGAAGCTGATGTATACCAAGCTTATGTGGATGCTCAAGGTGCAGCAAAAGCTTATGACGCAGCCGTAAAATCTGTTCAAGCACAGCAAAACGCCTACGATTTTGCAAAAGAACGTTTTGATGTTGGAATGAGCAATGCTTTTGATTTAAGTCAATCCAAAACAAGACTAACCAATGCTCAAAATCAAATGATTAGAGCTAAATACGACTATATTTTTAGAATAAAAGTATTAGAGTTGTTCTTTGGCGAACGTCCTATTGATTAATTAAAGTTTTATAATGTGGCTTACATTCTTTGTATAGAGACCTCAACAACCAATTGCTCTGTAGCTTTATCTCGAAATGGAGAATTAGTTGCGTCAGCAGAAGATGACCAAAAACAATATTCTCACGCTGAACAACTTCATCTATTTATTGAAAAAGTGGTTAAAAAATCCAGTCTTAAAATGACTGATCTTGACGCTATAGCTATTAGTAAAGGACCAGGATCATATACGGGCTTAAGAATTGGTGTTTCTACTGCTAAAGGCCTTTGTTATGCCTTAGATATTCCTCTTATAAGTATTTCTACTTTAAAGATATTAACGAAACAAGTTCAGCAGAAAAAAACTCCATACCCAATTGTTCCCATGATTGATGCTCGTCGTATGGAAGTTTATACTGCAGTATTTGACTCTAAACACGAAGAAATTTCTAAAGTAGAAGCTAAAATTTTAGAGCCTGATAGTTTCCAGTCTTGTTTTGATTTCTATGACAAGATATATTTTATCGGCAACGGTATAAAAAAATTTAAAGATATATGCGTCAATGTTGATCAGGGAATTTTTATAGAACACAAAAATCCATCAGCAAAACACATGTGTGAGATGGCTGATATATTATTTAAAAATAAAATATTTGAAGATGTCGCTTACTTTGAGCCTTATTATTTAAAGGAGTTTGTGGGAGGTTAATTAACCAAACTATTATAATATCTTACAACCTGAACCATCTGGTTTTGAACCTCTTTTTCGTCACCTCTAAATTTAAAACCTTTATCTTTTATATATTTTTTAATTTCTTTCTGATGATCAGGAAATGCATCTAAAATTTTCTTTCTATGGTCTTCTGCTCTAACAAATGCATTACCAAACTTGATGATGTATCTAGAATCACTATCAATACTTGGCGGAATGTCTTCTTGATAAGATGTTAAAGCTTTAGAACCAGATTTAAGTTCTTTGAAATATCTTTTATAAAGCACTGCTCCTGCTTCTGGTGATGTTAATTCAACTACATAACCATTACCTGAAATATAATGCTCTTCATTGATAGCCTCTTGTGACTCAATTAACACAAACGTTTCATTACCAATTTTATATTTATATCTAGGTGTTCTTTTTAAGGTTTTTAGAGATTCTGAATTTGGGTCTAATCTTATTTCAAAAACATCATTATAAACATCATATCTCAGATATGTTTGAGCTTTATTATCAGATTTGGTATCAACAATATAGCCGATTTGAAAATCTTCATTTAAAAATGGAGAACCTTCAATATCACTAATATCAAATTTAGCATTTTCCTTTAATTTCATAAAGTAGGCATCGGCTATATCTCTATAATCTCTAAAACCCATCATCTCACTAACCTGTGCATTAGTGGGGGCAAAAAACGAAAAGCAAAATAAAAACACTAAGAATTTATACATAATGAAATGTTTTAATTATACAATCAAATTTATTGAAAAAAAAGCTGTTAAATGAAATTTAAATGTTAAATAAAAACAAAATCAACTCCAAATCATTAAGCAATAGCTTTGTTATTAAGAATCTTCCTTAACACACTATCCCAAAGCTCAAGTCTTTTTTGAAGGGCTAATTCAGCTGATTTTTCAACAGAATACCATTTGTTTAAGTCGTTATGACAAAAGTTTTCTAATAGCTCAATAGCCATCAATCTATTTTTATCAGGAATATTATGTCTTTTAAAATAATATTGTAAACTTTTTATATTTTCATTTGGAAATTTTTTGTTCATCAATTCTAAAACTTCTGAAAACATATTTGGGATTAGTTTTTCACGTCCAAGAATAAAGGTTGAAAGAATTTCGTGTGTATGTTTATGATAAACTGTATTAAAAGTAGAAATTAAATACGATTTAACCGACTCAGGCAAATCACTTGCAGAAATAACAAGAAAAATATCGGTGCCGTGTTGAATTTGTGCTGTAAAATTTCTAATCTGAAACGTTGAGGCTCCCAAATCTTCCATAGCGTCGATATACATCTCAAAATGACTTTGCAGCTTGCCTTGATGGTTAAAGTCTGCTTCTTCAGCATGAACAATACCATTAATTAAATATGTAAATTGTGCATTATCGCTTGGTATCCATGGCACATTCACATTAGTTAACTTTTGCTGTAAAATTTTTAGCAGAGACATAAAATCCCATACAGCAAAAACGTGGTATTGAGTAAATATTCTTAAGTCATCAGGGGTTTCAATATATTTATATAAATCGTGATTGAGCAGTTTTTGTTTTAAAGGCTCAAGATTTTTTAAAATATGTTGAGTCTGATTCATCTATAAAATTATTTAAAAGCAGATATTCCTGTAATGTCAAAGCCTGTAATTAATAAATGGATATCGTGCGTCCCTTCATAAGTAATGACACTTTCTAAATTCATCATGTGTCGCATGATGCTGTATTCTCCAGTAATGCCCATACCGCCGAGAACTTGACGAGCTTCTCGTGCTATTTTGATAGCCATATCTACGTTATTTCGTTTAGCCATAGAGATTTGAGCTGAAGTGGCTTTGCCCTCATTTTTCAATTGCCCTAAACGCAAAGCGAGAAGTTGAGCTTTAGTAATTTCAGTAATCATTTCGGCCAGTTTTTTTTGCTGAAGTTGAAACCCAGCGATAGGTTTATCAAATTGAATTCGTTCTTTGGCATATCTTAAAGCTGTATCGTAACAATCCATAGCAGCACCAATAGCGCCCCAGGCAATACCAAAGCGTGCGGAGTCTAAGCAAGATAATGGCGCACCAAGTCCGCTTTTGCCAGGCAATAAATTTTCTTTTGGTACTTTAACATTATTAAAAATCAATTCACCAGTAGCCGAAGCTCTTAATGACCATTTGTTATGGGTTTCTGGTGTTGAAAATCCTTCCATTCCACGTTCAACCAGTAAACCGTGGATTCTTCCTTCTTCGTTTTTAGCCCAAACCACAGCCACATCACAAAATGGCGCATTAGAAATCCACATTTTAGCCCCATTGAGTAAATAATGATCGCCTTTATCTTTATAGTTGGTAACCATACCACTTGGATTTGAACCGTGGTCGGGTTCAGTCAAACCAAAAGCGCCAATCATTTCTCCTGTTGCTAATTTTGGTAAAAATTTTTGTTTTTGCTCTTCAGTACCATAAACAAATATTGGAAACATGACCAAAGAAGATTGTACAGAAGCTGTTGAACGCACACCACTATCGCCACGTTCGATTTCTTGCATAATTAATCCATACGAAATTTGGTCAAGACCTGCACCTCCGTATTTTTCAGGAATATAAGGCCCAAAAGCGCCTATTTCTGACAGACCTTTGATGATGGATTTAGGAAATTCGGCGTTCTGAGCGGCTTCTTCTATGATGGGGCTAACATCGCGTTTGACCCAATCTCGGGCTGCTTGCCGAATAAGTTTATGCTCATCGGTGAGTAAATCATCTATATTGTAATAATCTGGAGATTCAAATTGGTCTATTGACATATTGATAAATTTTAAAACAAATTTAAGCAAAGTCCTCAATACGAGCAGTCAATCAAGTCTTATAATTTATAAAAATCTAAGGTTCTTCTGGAGCGAGTTCTATTTCAAGACCATCTAAATCTGCAGTAATTGGAATTTGACACCCTAGGCGACTGTTGTCTTTTACATAAAAGGCTTCTGCCAACATAGCTTCTTCGTCTATTTCCATTTCAGGAAGTTCGGTATCAGATTTGATATAGCACTGGCAGGACGCGCACATGGCCATTCCGCCGCATATTCCAATAGTACCTTCTTGAGCAAGTTCGTAAGACCGAACCACTTCCATCAGGTTCATTGCCATATCGGTTGGCGCTAAAACTTGATGTGTTTTCCCTTCGCGATCAGTTATAGTGATATTGACATCTTGGCTCATGTGCTTACTAATCTATACTTCTTACAACGGCTTTAGGGGCTTGTTTCCTGCTACCGTCAAAGCCTGTAACACCACCAACCGTTGTATATTTCATGATATATTTTTTGTTTGGATGTATGCGTTGATATGCACTTTGACACATGAGTGTGGCTTCGTGAAAACCGCATAAAATCAGTTTAAGCTTTCCGGGGTAAGTATTCACATCACCTATAGCATAAATGCCGGGTATATTGGTTTGATAATCTAAACTGTTATCAACTTTTATAGCATTTTTTTCTATTTCTAATCCCCAATTAGCAATGGGGCCTAATTTTGGTGAAAGCCCGAAAAGCGGAATAAAGTAATTGGTTTCTAACATAAAGTCTTCTTCTGGATTGTTGTTTTTTCTAACCAACACGCTTTCTAAATGGCCATTCCCGTTTACATCAACTACTTCTGCTGGGGTAATGAGTTTTATTTTACCCATATCTTTTAATTCTTTCACACGATCCACAGATTCTAAAGCACCTCTAAATTCATTTCTTCGATGAATTAAAGTTACGCTTGATGCCACATCGGATAGAAAAATACTCCAGTCTAAAGCAGAATCGCCTCCACCAGCGATAACCACATCTTTATTGCGGTAGTCTTCTGGGTTTTTAATCATATAAGAAACGCCTTTGCTTTCAAAATCAGATAGTTTAGGAATTGGAGGTTTACGAGGTTCAAAACTTCCTAAGCCACCGGCGATTGCCACGACTTTTGTATGGTGTTTTGTGCCTTGATCTGTTGTGACGATAAAGCTTCCGTCATCTAATTTTTCAATATCTTCAGCTCTTTCTCCAAGCGTAAAACCTGGCTCAAAAGGTTTAATTTGTTCCATAAGATTATCGACTAAGTCTCCTGCAAGAACTTCAGGGAATGCAGGGATGTCATAAATCGGTTTCTTAGGGTATAGCTCTGTCAATTGTCCGCCTGGTTGCGGTAAGGCATCTATTAAATGGCATTTGAGTTTGAGTAAGCCTGCCTCAAATACAGTAAATAATCCAGTTGGTCCAGCACCTATAATGAGTATATCTGTTTTAATCATAGATTTAAAATTGGCAAATACAAATATTTTAAATTATTAATTATTTTAAGCTGATTTCAGTCATAAATCAGGCCATTTCTACATTAACCACAGACTTAATTTGTGGAGCGTGTTTTTTTATAGTCATTTCAACACCAGATTTTAAAGTCATTTGATTGACACTACAACCTACGCAAGTACCCAAGAGTTGAACCTTGACCGTATCGCCATTTTCAATACCAAGTAATGCAATGTCTCCACCATCATTTTGTAAGAAAGGTCTGATTTCTTGAAGCGCGTTTTCTACATTTTGTTTTAATTCTTGTCCAGTCATAATTATTTGTTTTTAACAGCACTGCATCCTGCCATGGTTGTGATTTTGATGGCTTCAGTTGGTGGTAAGTTTTCATTTCTACTAACCACTTCTTGAACTATGTTTTTGGTTAATTCGTTAAAAGCTTCAGAAATTGGTGTAGATTCTTGAAGAGCAGCAGGTCGACCAACATCACCAGATTCTCTGATGCTTTGTACTAATGGAATTTCGCCTAAAAATGGAACGTTTATATCTTCAGATAAACGTCTTGCTCCAGCTTCGCCAAAAATATAATATTTGTTATCTGGTAACTCCTCAGGAGTAAAATAGGCCATATTTTCTACAATCCCCAAAACCGGTACATTAATACTTTCTTGTTGAAACATGGCAACACCTTTTCTGGCATCAGCTAATGCAACATTTTGCGGCGTACTTACGATTACAGCGCCTGTAATAGGCATAGATTGCATAATCGATAAATGAATATCGCCTGTTCCGGGAGGTAAATCCACTAATAAAAAATCTAATTTACCCCAATTGGCATCAAAAATCATTTGGTTTAGAGCCTTTCCAGCCATAGGTCCACGCCAGATAACAGCTTGATTAGGCTTGGTGAAAAACCCAATCGATAAAACTTTTACCCCGTAACTTTCAACGGGTTTCATTTTGGATTTACCATCAACTTTTACGGAAAGTGGCTTTTCATTTTCCACATCAAACATAGTTGGGATGGAAGGGCCATAAATATCTGCATCGAGCAAACCTACTTTAAAACCCATTTTTGATAAACTCACGGCTAAATTTGCTGTTACAGTAGATTTTCCTACGCCACCCTTTCCACTCGCAACAGCTATGATGTTTTGAATACCTGGAATGGGTTTACCTTTTATTTCATTAACCTTTTTCTCTTTAGGGGCATCAACTTTGACGTTGACTTTAACTTTAGCTTTCTTATAGACATGCTCATGAATGGCTTTCATGACATCTACTTCTGCACGTTTTTTAATGTGTAAAGCTGGTGTTGATAATTTTAAATCAACAATGACTTCATCTGCAAAGGTGACAATGTTTTGAACAGCACCACTTTCTATCATATTTTGACCTTCACCAGCAACGCTAATGGTCTCTAAAGCTTTGTATATATCTTCTTTTTTAATTTGCACGCAATTGTGTTTTTGTTATTTAGATTAGATTAAAATGCAAATATAAGTTATCTCTAAGGAAATGAATTTTAATGGCTTAAATTTTAATGATACACTAACATTATTTAAAAAACGATAACAAAAACACTTGTGCGAAATTCCGAATTCACAATCAAATACTTAGTTTAATTTAATAATGCCTTTATATTTGCAAACATATTGATTTGTTATGTTAAAGTGGGTTGGTGCCATTATTGGCTTTTTTTTTCGCGGTTTTTTTGGTGCTTTAGCTGGATATTTAATTGGAAGCTTATTAGACGTTGTTTTAATGCCTAAAAGAAGACGACAATCTTTTGGCGATGTTTTTCAGTCTAGGCAAAGCGTTTCTCCAGGTGATTTTGAACTCAACTTATTGTCATTAGCTAGCCTAGTGATTAAAGCTGATGGCAGTGTAAGCCAAAAGGAATTGGATTATGTGCGCGGATATTTTGTGCAAGCCTACGGAAAGGAAAGAGCCAACGCAACCTTTAAAACGTTTAATGAAGTTATCAAGAAACGACAAGTTTCAGCCAGTCATATCTGTCAGTTTTTAAGACCTCGAGTACGATATGAGGTTAGGCTTCAAATTATTCATTTTTTATTTAATATCGGTCAAGCTGATGGCCATATTAGTGATAAAGAAATTAATAAAATACATGAAATTTCAAGATATTTTCAAATCAGTTATAGAGATTTTGAAAGTATAAAAGCCATGTTTGTCAAATCTGCTGATGAGGCTTATAAAATTCTTGAAGTTGACGAAAATGCAAGCGATGCTGATATTAAAAAAGCTTACCGAAAAATGGTAAAAAAATATCATCCAGACAAACTACAAAATATGGATAAAGCTTATCAAAAAGGTGCAAAAGAAAAGTTTAATAAAGTGCAAGAAGCTTATGAGCAATTGCAGAAAGAACGTGGATTTTAAAACTTATAATTAATTTTTATTATTATTATAATACTCAAAAACATCTGTCATTTAGATGCTGAGTTGGAAATAATATTGAGGCTAACTCTAGTGCTCAAATAGATGAATTAAATTGTTAAAGGTTATGCTCTATTTTGCTTTTACCAAGTTTATTTCAACTTCTCAGCAATCTTATCGCACGCCTGATCAAGCATTTCATAAACCCTTTTAAAACCATCAATGCCACCAGTATAGGGGTCTGGCACATCACAGTTTTCATTAGGTAAAACTTCATTTAAAATCAGATGAACTTTGTTGCGTTCTTGGTCATTTCTAGCTAGGCTTAAAACATCTTCGTAATTAGAATTGTCCATCACATAAATGAGATCAAATCGGTCAAAATCTGAAACTTTAAATTGTCTACCGCGTTGTTGTGTGATGTCTATATTGTTTTCCTTAGCAATTTTGATTGAGCGTTCATCGGGTTGTTGTTCCACGTGATAATTGCCAGTTCCTGCAGAGTCGATAAAAACATTATCGGTGTTAACTTTGGTTTTTAGAATGCCTTCGGCTAGTGGCGAACGACAAATATTTCCAAGACACACCATAAGAATTTTAGTGTTCATAAATTTACTCTACTAAGCGTTTGTCAAGGTCTTCAACAAACTTTTTAAACTGTTTATCTGTTGAAGTTAAGTTGTTAACGGTTTTACAAGCGTGCAAAACAGTAGCGTGATCTCTATCGCCAATTTGTTTACCAATGCTAGCAAGTGAAGCTTTGGTCATTTTTTTTGCAAAAAACATTGCGATTTGTCTGGCTTGAACAATGTGTCGTTTTCGGGTTTTAGACTGCAACGTGTCCGTATCCATTTGGAAATAACTGCTGACCACTTTTTGAATATGGTCTATAGAAATTTCTTTTTTAGAATTGTGCACATAATTATCCACAATTTTTTTAGCCAAAATTAAATCGACTTCTTCTTTATTGAATGAAGAGTGAGCTATTAGGGAAATAATAGCACCTTCAAGTTCTCTTATATTGCTTTTGATGTTCTTGGCAACAAAATCTATAATGTCTTCTCCGATTTCAACACCATCGCGATAAAGTTTACTGCTAATGATTTTCTTTCGGGTTTCATAATCAGGTTTGAGCAATTCAGCAGATAAACCCCATTTAAAACGTGATAGCAAGCGTTTTTCTATTTCTTGCATATCAACTGGCGCTTTGTCACTAGTTAAAATAACTTGCTTACCATTTTGATGTAAATGATTAAAAATATGAAAAAACACATCTTGTGTGCCTTTTTTGCCAGATAGCAATTGAATATCATCTACAATAAGAACATCAATAACTTGATAAAAGTGAATAAAATCGTTTCTGGTATTTTTTCTTACTGATTCTATATATTGCTGTGTAAATTTTTCTGCTGAAATATACAGCACGGTTTTGTTAGGATGTTTCTCTTTAACATCGACTCCAATAGCGTGAGCTAAATGTGTTTTACCCAAGCCAACGCCTCCAAAAATCAGTAGCGGATTAAAAGACGTTCCGCCTGGCTTAGCTGAAACGGCCTTAGATGCAGAACGGGCTAAGCGGTTAGAATCACCTTCGAGAAAATTGTCAAAATTGTAATTAGAGTTAAGTTGTGAATCAATTTTTAAATTTCTGATCCCAGGAATAACAAAGGGATTTTTTAACTC
>JASMTR010000142.1:0-16746 GCA_041694175.1 Bacteroidales bacterium | reverse complement strand
AACTAATTATCTTTAATGATTTCGTTTTGCAATAAATAAAAATAGTTGTCTTTCACAACCCTTTCTAAAATATATTCGAACCTCTCCCGAAGCTTCGGGACGTCCCCCAGACGCGCACTTTAACCGAACTAAGCTACATCCCGAAATGTTATTGACAAATTTATGATTTTAAAAAACTTTTGGCTTCATTTGTAGATAAAAAATCTTTTGTTTTAAAAATCTCATCAGACATCAGCTTATCGTTTTTTACTATAGGAATCTTTTTCTGATAAAGAGATAGAAACTCTTCTATGTGATTTGAACTTTTTAAAGGTCTTCTAAAAAATAAGGCTTGACTAGCGTTAAATAATTCTATTGCTAATATAGTTTCAATATTGTCAACTACTCTCATCAATTTTGTTGCTGCATTTGCGCCCATACTAACGTGATCTTCTTGACCGTTTGACGAGACAATAGAATCAACACTTGCTGGAGTACATAATTGTTTATTTTGGCTCACAATACTTGCAGCAGTGTATTGCGGAATCATAAATCCACTATTTAAACCAGGATTATCAACCAAGAAGTCAGGTAATCCTCGCAAACCAGAAACCAATTGATAAGTTCGCCGTTCAGAAATATTACCCAGTTCTGATAAAGCTATTGCCATAACATCCATAGCAATAGCCAAAGGTTGACCATGAAAATTACCTCCAGAAATGACTTTATCGTCTTTTACAAAAATATTAGGGTTGTCTGTTACAGCATTAATTTCTGTTTTTATGGTCTTGAATACATAGTTTAAGGCATCTTTTGTTGCACCATGAACTTGGGGAATACATCGGAAAGAATAAGGATCCTGAACATTTTCTTTTTCTCGTATAGCAATTTCACTTCCCTTTAAATAATTTCTTACTTGTTTGGCGGTTTCTAATTGACCTTGATGTGGTCTGACTTTGTGCACCAAATCATCAAATGGCGATAAGTTACAATCAAAAGCATCAGTAGAAATAGCACCTATTAAATCGGCATA
This sequence comes from Bacteroidales bacterium, assembly GCA_041694175.1. Lineage (GTDB taxonomy): Bacteria > Bacteroidota > Bacteroidia > Flavobacteriales > Flavobacteriaceae > Psychroflexus. The sequence goes on along the minus strand of JASMTR010000142.1, from coordinate 15,734 downwards.
ACCTAAAATATATTTAGCTTTTATTAAAGCCAAAACACCGTGTGCACTCATAAATTGGGTACCATTAAGCAAGGCTAATCCTTCTTTTGATTTAAGTGATGATGCTTGTAAATTCAATTCATTTAAGACCTCGACACTTGGTCTAATTTGATTTTTATATTTGACTTTGCCTTTCCCTAATAATGGTAAAGACATATGCGCTAAAGGTGCTAAATCGCCAGAAGCACCAAGTGATCCTTGTTCGTAAACCAGTGGAATGATATTGTTATTGTAAAAGAAAATCAATCGTTCTACAAGTTCTAAACTCACGCCAGAATACCCATAACTCAATGACTGAATTTTTAAAAACATCATTAGTTTAACAATCTCATCTTTTACTAGATTTCCCGTACCACAAGCATGAGAAAGCACTAAATTTTCTTGAAGCTGAGCTAAGTGTTCTTTAGAAATTTTGACGTTACATAAAGATCCAAAACCTGTATTGATTCCGTACATAGGGAGGTCGTTTTGGTTTTGTCTATTATCTAAATAATCTCTACATTTTATTATATTTTGACGGGCTTCACTGCTTAACTCAAGCTGATAATTTGAATTCAGAATGTTTTCAACATTATCAACTGATAGCGGTTTAGAATTAATATAATGAACTTTAGACATAGTTTATCTCTACTAAATTTGTAATGCGAAATTAACATTTTATAAACTAATGTTTGTGAAATTTTAAATGTAAAAACACATTTTTTAAGTAGTTAATAATATCAGATGCAATCAAAGAAGTTTCATCATAATTATTAACGTAAATATCAGCAGCTTTACCATGTACATAAACACCTAGAATTGAAGCTTCTATTGGTGAATATTTTTGGCAAAGGAAGCTAGAAATAATACCAGACAATGTATCACCACTACCTGCAGAAGCCAAACCAGCATTGCCTGTGGAATTAATATATATTTTATCTTGACTAACAACACAAGTGTAAGCATCTTTTGAAACTAAAATTATATTATAGGTTTGCACAAATGCTTTCATTTTATCGAGTTTATCATATTCGTCTTGCCACTCGCCTATTAATCTTTTTAATTCGCCTTGATGTGGTGTTAAAACACTCTGCGGTGGTAAGTGATTAAGTAAGTCTTTATTTTGAGCTAAAAGATTAATCCCATCTGCATCAATAAGCATTGGTGTTTTGGCTTGTTTGATAAAATATTTTAATGTCTCTAAAGCTTGTTCGCTTTGACCTAAACCCATACCAATACAAATATTTGAGGGTTCAAATTTTAATGCTTTTGGACTTACAAATTCATTTTTATCTGCGGCAATTACCATAGCTTCAGGTACTGATTGTTGTAATATATCAACGCCAGATTTTGGGGATACAACTGTAACTTTTCCAACACCAGACTTGAAGGCAGCTTTAGTGGTTAAGCAAACACTGCCCATCATGCCATATTGACCACCAACAATAAGCAAATGTCCATAATCACCCTTGTGTGTAAAACGTTGACGAGTTTTATAAAATTTAGTTATGAATTTTTTATTTACATATTCATACTGTGTTTCAAGATTATCAATAAAATCTTGATCTAAACCAATATCAATAATTTTAATTTCACCTAGATAGTTTCCATAATCGGGTAAAAAGAAATTGAGTTTTGGGCATTGAAAAGTCATTGTATAATCAGCATTAAATACAGTAGCTTTTTCTGGGGTTAATTCACTAAGGAATAAGCCACTTGGCACATCAACAGCTATACGAGTTGCTTTACTTTCGTTAATACTTGAAATGATTTTTTTGACAAAATCAGGTAAAGCTCGGTTTAGTCCAATTCCAAAAACAGCATCAATAATAATAGATTCTGTTTTTAAGTCTTCTGTTGATGAATCTTCAGTATATTCTTGGATATTAATTGAAGTGTTGACTTTTAAACGTTCTAAATTGATTTTACAATCTTTAGACAGTTTAGGGGTATATTTTAATAACAAGACATTGACCTCGTAACCTAATTGATTAAGATGATATGCTATCGCTAGCCCATCACCACCATTATTCCCACTTCCAGCTAAAACGCTAACAGGTTGTGGCTTTTGAATTATTTTTTTTATTTCTTTTAATGCAGCCAATGATGCTCTCTCCATCAGTTCCCACGAAGAAATTTGCTGATTTTCAATCGTATAAACATCAGCTTTTTGAAGTTGAGATGGCGTTAGTATTTTCATTTAATTTTTTATTTCATATAATTCTTTCTATCAATAAGTATAAAGCTGTAGAGGGTTTTTAATTATTTTCATAAACCAATTCCCCATTGATATAAGTTTTCTGCACTTTCAGTTCAAGTATTTTATTGATATCAATAGTCATTAAGTCTTTATTTAAGATAATAAAATCTGCATATTTTCCTGCTTCTAAACTTCCTTTTTCTTGTTCTTCAAAAGCTGCAAAAGCTGCCCAAATCGTCATCCCTTTTAGAGTTTCTTTTCGAGATAAAGCATTTTGCGTTTGAAAACCATTTTTAGGATAACCATTAGTGTCCTGTCGTTTCACGGCGGCAAAAAAGGTTAACATAGGATTGACTTCTTCTACAGGAAAATCAGTTCCTAAAGGCAAAACGCCAGCCTCATCTAAAAGTCTTTTATAAGCATAAGCGTGTTTGATTCGCTCCTCACCTATTCTATCTTTAGCCCAATACATATCACTTGTAGCGTGTGTTGGTTGAACTGATGGTATAATGTTTTTAGAAAAATAATTGTACTCAGTTGAATCTAAAACTTGCGCATGTTCTACTCGCCATCGTCTATTAGGTTTTTCATTAAGGTATTTTTGATAAGTCTTTAAAACTAAAGAGTTAGCAGAATCACCGATAGCATGGGTATTCATTTGAAAATCAGACTTGGCTAACTTTTGAGCCAAATTGTCAAAATCACTTAAGTTAATGACCATAGCTCCAAAATGATTGGCTTTGTCCGTATAGGGTTTCTTTAAAGCAGCGCCACGAGAACCTAAAGCTCCGTCAGCATAAACTTTAACAGAACCCACACGCAGTCGTGGTGTTTTTATTATTCCCTGATCAAGAAAATAATCAATATCTTCTTCGTTATTGCTGACCATAGCGTTGATACGAATTTTCAGTTCATTGTTTTCATGCATCTCTTTAATCATCAAAACCACATCTTTTGATAAACCTGCATCAGTAAGGCTCGTCAACCCGTTTTCTAAGGCAATTGCTTCAGCTTTAGACAGAACTTCTTTTACTTCTGCTTTGGATAATGCTGGAATAATAGCTTCAACTCTCCCCATTGGATTATCGACAAGTACACCTGTCAGCTTATTATTTTCCTTTATAATCGCTCCACCTTTGGCTTCAGTATTTGTATCAATTCCTGCAAGCTCTAAAGCTTTTTGGTTTACCAACATGGCATGACCATCGATTCGGGTTAAAGCTATTGGTGTATCAGGAAATAATAAATCTAAAGTATCTTTTGTAGGAAACTCCTTTACATCCCAGTCATTTTGATCCCAACCTCGACCTAAAATAAACTCAGATTTATATTGGTCTTGATAATCAACAATGCGCTGTACAATTTCATTAAAACTTTGTGTCTCTTTTAAATTTACACCTCTCAAATTCTGCCCTAAACCATACAAATGCGCATGTGCATCATTGATTCCAGGATAAATAAATTTGTCTTTTAAATCAATCTTTTTATCTGATTGGTAATTCTTTAGAATATTTTCAGTAGTATTTACTTCTAAAATTTTACCATCTTTAATAGCCATAGCTTCTTGAACAGAAAACAGACTATCTACAGTATAAATATTTGTATTGTAAACAATGAGGTCAGCTGATTCTGGATTTTGACACGAAAACAAAAAGCTTGCAAGACATAAAAAGAGTATTTTTCTCATAATGAAGATATCTATAAATATGGTTGTAATATAAAGAAATTGTAAACTATTTTCAATCCATACGACATATTTTCTAACCTTAAACTTTGGTTAGACACCTACATTTATGGAATAATCGAAAGATTATTATATTTTTGTTAAGATATTTTTTTAACTATGACAGAATACTGTATTGATAACCTAAAACAAATCAAAGACTTAACTCAAAATATTTCTGATATTGAATACCAGAAGCCTTGCCAGACATTGTTTAAATCTAGCGTAGGCCAACATATTAGACATGCACTTGAGTTTTATATTTGCTTATTCAAAGGTCTTGAAGATAAAATTGTAAATTATGATGAGCGTAAACGCCAAATTGACCTTCAGTCTCAGCCAGAAGTGGCTTCACGAGTTATCGACGAAATTATAAATCAAATAGAAACAATTAAAACCAACCAAAGTATTGAAGTAAAAGCCAACTATACTTCTGATGATGATGACGAAGTATGTATGTATTCTTCACTTTACAGAGAACTCGGATTTTGCCTAGAGCATTGTATTCATCATCAAGCTTTAGTAAAAACAGGCTTAAAAGAATTGAACTGTTTAAATTTAGTAGATCAAAGTTTTGGAATAGCGCCATCAACCTTAAGAAATCTAAAACAATGTGTACAGTAACGTTCATAAAGCATCAAGATGGATTTAGTTTAACCTCTAATCGTGATGAGCAAGCTTCTAGACCAACCTTAGCTCCTCAAGTTTACGAGGAGCTCGATCAGCAATTAATTTATCCTAAAGACAAAAAAGCTGGTGGAACATGGATTGCTTCATCCAACCATAATATATCAGTGTGTTTGCTCAACGGTGCCTTTAAAAATCATGAACGTCAATTACCTTATAACAGAAGCCGTGGACAAGTTTTAAAAGAGCGTTTTGAATATGATTCTAATCAAGAGTTTATCGAAAATGTAAATTTGAACAATATTGAACCTTTTACACTTTTATTGATAGATCATAATGAGTCTATTGATTTTATGGAATTGGTTTGGGATGGTACTAAAAAACACAGCAAATCTATAGACACATCTCAACACCACATTTGGGCTTCGGCCACATTATATGACGATCTACAAAGACAAAACAGAAAGGTTTGGTTTCAAAAATTTTTAAAGAAAAACGACACCATAAATACTGAAGATATTATCAATTTTCATACAGGTAGTTTCACAGATGACAAAGCCAATGATATGTTGATGCAAAGAAATCAAGAATTAAAAACTATAAGTGTTACACAAATCAATATCAATTCGACAGAACAAAGCTTTATTTATAAAGATTTAGAAGACAATAAAAATTACCATCTAAACCTTAGTACTTTATGCCAAACAGTATAGCAATAGCACTTGCATGGCCCGAAACCCGATGTAAACAAACAGGTGCTTGGTATGACAAGCCTGCTGAGTTTTTTGGTATTAGTAAAAATCATTATTATAAGGTTGGGCACTCAGCCATTGTTTTAATCAATCCAGAAACTGGAAAGTGTCATTATTTTGATTTTGGTCGTTATCATGCTCCTAAAGGTTTTGGTCGCGTGAGAGATGAAGTTACTGATCACGAATTAAAGATTTCAACAATAGCTCAATTAAACGATAATTTAGAACTTAAAAATTATCAAGATATTATAGACGAGATTCAATCAAATCCTGCTTGTCATGGTGATGGTCAACTCTATGCTGGACAGACCATAATAGATTTCAAAAAAGCTTTTGATCGTTCAAAATCTTATCAAAATCAAGGTGTGATAGATTACGGTCCATTTGTGATTAAAGGCACTAATTGTTCAAGGTTTGTGCGCAGTGTCTTATTTAATGCTGTAAGTTCAAGGTGGCTCAAGTTTAAGCTCACATTTGCAAGAACACTAAGTCCTACTCCTATTGGTATAGTCAAAATTTTAGGATGTCAACAGAAGGCAAATCTGTTCAAAAAGGAGGTTGAATCTAATGAAAATATAGAACAGTGCGAAATCCTAACAACTTAAGCCCAACTTTACCCGAACCTCAGCGTCCAGACTTTCTTCCTAAAAATGCTCAATGGTTAGCTGGTGAAGGTGCAGGATCTTGGTTTGTAATAGATTCTACATCACAAAACCACAGGTTTGAAATTACACGCTATAGCCCAATAGGAAAAATAGAATGTCAAGGATTTTTTGAGATTGAAAATGAATCGAAAAAACTAGACTTAAACCAAAATTACGAGTTTGTTCATCTTAGCCATTGTGCGTTTGTGCATATTGAGCAGGGTGAAGATGTTTTTAAGTTGATTCGAATTTAGTTTTTAGCGAAGCTTCCAGACGGGCAGATAAGGACACTAATTTCCGAATGAATTTATTAAGCCGGGCTGACAAATAAGAACTTTTGCTTCTTTGCATCTTTGCGAGATTTTCAAAACTTTATTAACCCCTGAAAGGTTTAACCAATTGCCCCAAAAACCCTTGTGGATAATTATCATCATTTTCAAAACCAATATCAATATTTTTACCATCTTTAGGAATATAAGCCGTTCCAAAAACATAGTCCCAAACACTTAAGGTTAATCCAAAATTAACTCCCTTTTGATGTTGTGCTGGTAAGGCTTTAGCGTGATGCCAAATATGCATTTTAGGATTATTCAAAATATATTTAAAAATACCATAATTCCAACCCAGATTAGCGTGGTTAAGGTGGCCTACAAAAACACCAATCATATGCACCAAAAAGAATTCTTGAATACCAAAGCCAATCATCGCTAGTGGGATGTATTGAATGGATTTGTAAATGACGGTTTCCATAAAATGAAAGCGAAATTGCGCAGCAAAACCCATTTCCTTAACACTGTGATGTACTTTGTGAAATTTCCACAACCAATCCCTTTTGTGCAATTGCACATGAACATTCCACTGAATGAAGTCGGCAATCACGAACATAATTAAAAGCTGAACCCAAACGGGATAAGCTGCGATGTTGATAGCTACTAAATTTTCTATACCAATGGTCGCAAGCGCATCATTAAAAAGATTGACAAAAACGTTAGAAACCGCATTGTAACCTATCAATGAAAACAAAAAGAAGTTGAAAAAAATATAAAACAAATCCAACCAAAATCCTTGTCTAAAAAATTTCTGTTGTTTCCTCCAAGGAAAAATAACTTCTAAAACCATCACTAAAAGCGATAATCCTATCAACCAATAAAAATATCCTGTAAGTTTAGGATTGGTAATTTCTTCAACTAGATAGTTAAAATAACCTACAAAAGAATTTAAAAATATCTCCCAGTATTTTTCCATGCTGCAAAAATACCACTTTTCTAAGTTTAAGGCTTGTAACAAGAGTTACAGTATGTTGGAATTTAACTTCTGTTTTATCTTCGACTTATATGAGCAAAATCATTTTTAAAAGTCTATTGTTGAGTTAATTTTGTTTAGCAAACAAAACGATAATGCAAGATTTAATCAAAAAATACAATGTAGCTGGTCCAAGATACACAAGTTATCCTACAGTACCATACTGGGATGACGAGTCCTTTTCTTATAATCTATGGTTATCTACTGTAAAAAGTTCAGCTCAACCTAATGCCCCCATTAGTCTTTATATTCACTTGCCGTTTTGTGAAAGCTTATGCACATTTTGTGCCTGCAATAAACGAATTACCAAAAGGCATCTTGTAGAAAAGCCTTATATAAATGCCCTTTTAAAAGAATTAGATTTATATACCAATGTTTATGGGTATAAGCTCACAGTTAAAGATATTCATCTTGGTGGTGGTACGCCTACGTTTTTTTCTCCTGAAAATCTTTCAGCTCTTTTAAAAGGTATTTTAGAACGCACGTTTATTGCAGAAGATGCCGCATTTAGCTTTGAAGGTCACCCTAACAATACCACTTATGAACACTTAAAAGTTTTATATTACTATCATTTTAATCGTGTAAGTTATGGTATTCAAGACTATAATGAAACTGTACAAAAAGCTATCCACCGTATTCAAAGTTTTGAAAATGTAAAATATGTGACAGAAACGGCTAGATCAATAGGTTATAAATCTGTAGGTCACGACATTATTTATGGTTTGCCTTTTCAAACGGTTGAGCATATTTTAAATACCATTCAAAAAACTATTGAACTCAAACCTGATCGAATAGCATTTTATAGTTATGCTCATACGCCTTGGATTAAAGGTAACGGTCAACGTGGTTTTAAGGATACTGACTTACCCAATGCAGAAACCAAAAGACAACAATATGAATTAGGTAAACAGATGCTGGAAGACAACGGTTACCAAGAAATTGGTATGGATCACTTTGCGTTGGCTGATGACGAATTGTGTAAAGCTAGACAAAATAAAACCTTACACAGAAATTTTATGGGGTACACCACGCAACAAACTCAGCATTTAATTGGGCTTGGCGTTTCATCTATTAGCGACGCGTGGTTTGGATTTGCTCAAAACGAAAAAAAATTAGAAGATTATTATGAAAAACTTCGTAATAATAAAATCCCTATATTTAGAGGTCACATTTTAACATCAGAAGACCTTGAAATTCGTCAACATATTTTAAATTTAATGACTAAATTTGAAACAGATTTGACAAATACTAATTTAAACATTAAAACACTTCAACTTATTTACGACAACCTACAAACTTTTATCGATGATGATTTGATAGAAATTAGCAATAATCACATTAAAGTATTTGACACTTCAAAAGCGTTCATTAGGAATATTTGTATGGCTTTTGATATAAGACTTTTGCGAAAAAAACCTGACACCCAATTATTTTCAATGACTATTTAACCTTAAAATCCTAATACAATGAAAAAAATTTTAATACCAGTCGATTTTTCAAAGCCATCAGAAAATGCACTTAGAGTAGCTGCTGAGTTGGCTAGAAAGAATAGCGCAGAGCTTTATGTTCTTCACGTTGTTGAAATGGCTGAAACTTTGTTTGGCTCAGAGCAATTTAACGTCAATGATGAACAAATCATTTTCTTTATGAAAATGGCTAAAAAGCGTTTTGCTAAATTTTTAGACAAACCTTATCTTGAAGGCTTAAATGTCATAGATACTGTAGAAGTCGGTTCGCCTAGAATGGCCATTAAAGAGCTTCAAGATAAAAAAGGTATCGACTTTATAGTTATGGGGTCTAATGGCGCCAGCGGAATTGATGAAATATTAATTGGTTCCAACACTGAAAAAGTAGTGAGACATTCTAACGTCCCCGTTCTAGTCGTTAAACAAGAGCTTGAACAACTTGAGATCAACAACATTGTTTTTGCTTCTAATTTTGACGAAGAAAATTTAAACGCTTTTAAAAAAGCCCAAACTTTTGCCGATAGTTTTAATGCTAATCTACATTTGTTATATGTGAATTTACCTGGTAATCAATTTTATAGCTCAGAAGAAATCACTAAACAAATTAAAAGTTTCTTAGATAAAGCCGATATGTCTGATTTTGATAATATTAAAATCTATAATGACTACACCATTGAGTTAGGTGTCATCAACGGTTCTAAAGCCCTACAAGCTGATTTAATCGCCATGCCAACACACGGTAGAAAAGGCTTATCTCACTTCTTTAACGGTAGTATTGGAGAAGATGTTGTTAACCACTCTACTTTGCCTGTAATTACCTTTAAAATTTAGCTTTGAACAAAAAGCCTCATAATTTGAGGCTTTTTTTATTCAATAATTTTTTACTAAAATCATAAGTAAAGTGTTATATTTTTTAGAATTTAATAATATTTGAAAGTGTTACTATTAAAGTAGTAATTAACAAAACTGCATCATGCTATAAAACGTTAAGCCTCCAAGCTAATTGATAAATATTTTTTAAATTTGCAACTTGCTTTTTTAAAAGCAAACATATATTAACGTTATGGATGATGAGTATCTCAACACGCACGAAAATTTACTGACCTTAATTGGGTGTTCTCCATTAATCAAACTTAATCTAATCACTAAAAAATATAAAGGTCAATTTTTCGTTAAATATGAAGCGAACAATCCTGGACATTCAGCAAAAGATAGAATTGCATTACACATCATAAAAAACGCTGAAGAAAAAGGTTTACTAAAGCCAGGCGACACCATCATAGAAACCACAAGCGGCAACACAGGATTTAGCATTGCTATGACTGCAGCCATCAAAGGTTATAAATGTATTTTGGCCGTCAGTTCAAAATCATCTCAAGATAAAATTGATTTACTAAAAACTATGGGCGCAGAAGTTCACGTTTGCCCATCTGATGTTGCTCCAGACGATCCTCGCTCCTATTATGAAGTAGCAAAAAAACTTCATCAAAAAATTAAACCATCTATTTATATCAATCAGTATTTTAACGAATTAAATACTGAAGCCCATTATTTAACAACTGGACCAGAAATTTGGAAACAAACGCAGGGTAAAATCACTCATCTTGTGGCGTGTAGCGGAACTGGCGGAACGATTTCAGGAACTGCCCAATATTTAAAAGAACAAAATCCTAATATAAAAATACTCGGTATTGACGCCTTTGGCTCAGTACTGAAAAAATATCACGAAACCGGCGAGCTGGACAAAAATGAAATCTATCCTTACAAAATAGAAGGTTTAGGCAAAAACTTGATTCCAACTGCCACGGATTTTAGTGTTATAGATAAATTTACAAAAGTGACCGATAAAGAAAGTGCCTTAATGGCAAGAAAAATTGCTATAACTGAAGGTATGTTTGTCGGGTACACCAGTGGAGCAGCTATGCAAGGAGCACATCAATTAAATGAAAAAGGAGAGTTTAACGAAAACAGTTATGTCGTTATTATTTTTCCTGACCACGGCTCGCGATATATGAGCAAAATATATAGCGATGATTGGATGAAAACACAAGGGTTTTTAGAAACTGAACCTTTAAAAGACAATAAAAAAGTTAAAGAATTTAACAATAATTAGAAATAATTAATTAATTTAGACAGTTAGTTTGAAAACCAAATGCACATGAGAGATTTATTTTCAAAAATTTATAGAGATAAAGGGCCATTAGGAAAATGGGCCGATCAAGCAGAAGGCTATTTTGTCTTTCCTAAGTTAGAAGGTCAAATCAGTAACAAAATGAAATTTCAAGGACGAGAAGTCATCACTTGGAGTGTCAATGATTACTTAGGTTTAGCCAATCATCCCGAAGTAAGAAAAGCCGACGAAGAAGCGGTTAAAAAATACGGGAGTGCGTACCCAATGGGAGCCAGAATGATGAGTGGACACACAGAACTTCACGAAAAACTTCAAGACGAATTAGCTAAATTTGTACAAAAAGAAGCGGCTTACGTCCTTAATTTCGGCTACCAAGGCATTTTATCAACCATTGATGCTTTAGTTGGGAAAGATGATGTAATTGTTTACGATGTCGATGCACATGCTTGTATCATAGATGGGGTTCGTTTACATTTAGGAAAACGCTTCACTTATCGCCACAACGATTTAGATAGTATTGAACTCAATTTAGCCAGAGCTGAAAAACTTGCTGAACAAACTGGTGGCGGTGTTTTATTTATTTCAGAAGGTGTTTTTGGAATGCGTGGCGAACAAGGAAAACTCAAAGAAATCGTTGAGCTCAAAGACAAATACAACTTCAGATTACTCGTTGACGATGCACACGGTTTTGGTACACTTGGCGAAACTGGTGCCGGCGCCGGCGAAGAGCAAGGCGTTCAAGATGGAATTGATGTATACTTTGCCACTTTTGCTAAATCTATGGCAAGCACAGGAGCTTTTATTGCAGCTGATAAAGAAATTATAGATTATTTGAAGTATAATATGCGTTCACAGATGTTCGCTAAATCACTTCAAATGTCACTAGTTGAAGGCGCTTTAAAGCGACTTGAACTTATAAAAAACAATCCAGAATTTAAAAACAAGCTTTGGGAAAACGTAGATGCACTTCAAGGTGGTCTTAAAAAACGTGGTTTTGATATCGGTACAACGACCAGTTGTGTTACACCTGTTTACTTAAAAGGTAGCATTCCAGAAGCCATGGCATTGGTGAAAGACTTGAGAGAAAACTACGGTATCTTCTGCTCTATTGTGGTTTATCCTGTAATTCCAAAAGGTCTAATTTTACTCAGAATGATACCAACAGCAACCCATACACTGCAAGACATTGAAGAAACCTTAGTAGCCTTTTCAGCCATTAGAGAAAAGCTTGAAAAAGGAATTTATAAACGAATTGCTCAGGAAGTCATGAAAAATTAAAATTTACTTAGTTCATAAAATATTTTAAAACTTCAAATCTGATAGTTGCATTTATAGGTTGAATTCAAGACAGAGTTAATTAATGTTATTTAATTTCACCCATGCAATCTTTATTGATTTCATCTTCTAATTTTTTAATATTAATGATAAAAAGAGGATTTACTAGGTACCTAGTAAATCCTCTTTATTTAAGGCAATCAATATTAAACTTATACTACAGATGCTCCAGCTTCAGCAACTGTGTGGTCATTATCTACGGAACTTCCACTAACACCTACTGCTCCAATTATTTCGCCTGAATCATTTTTAATCGGCACTCCACCAGGAAAAGTAATCAGCCCATTATTAGAATGTTCAATATTATATAAAGACTCCCCTGGTTGAGATAATTCTCCGATATTTCCAGTATTCATATCAAAATAACGAGCTGTTTTAGCTTTTTTAATAGCAATATCTATAGAACCTAACCAGGCGCCATCCATTCTGACAAATGCTACCAAATTTGCACCAGCATCCACAACTGCAATATTCATTTTTGTATCTATTTCAAATGATTTTTGCTTTGCTGCTTTGAGAACTTGTTGTGCTTGCTTTAATGTAATACTCATAGTGTTTATATTTTAAATTAATTTTTGAATTATTGTAAATATAACATAATACAAATAGCTTTTAATTACAGAAGAATTTAACTCTAAAAATGCTTGACATATTTATGATAGAATTAAGTTTATCCTTAAATTTTAAAAATACATTAACTTCAATATACTTAAAATATGAAGTAGATACTACGAGTAAAAATATATGAATTTATTTTACGGGGTATTTAAATTGTAATGAGTTAAACAGCTAAACTTTATCATTAAAAATTTCAGCCATCATACAACGTGCACTTCCACCACCAAGGGTTTCTATGGTATTCAATGGACTGTGTAAAATTTTTAAATGCTGTTCTATAGATTGAATTTGAGAAACATTTAAACTATTATAAGCTTGAGTACTCATCACCAAAAATTTATCTCCATTTTTATTTTGAACTTCAAGCATATTTCCAGCGTAAGCTTCGAGCTGTTGCTCAGAAATTTCAATAATAGCTTTACCGTCTTCTTTTAAACTTTTACTCAATAATTTTTTATCTGCCTTGTCATCAATGCTGTCAAAGCAAATTACAGCAATATCAGTACCTACACACATCATAACATTAGTATGATAAATCAGTAATCTTTTGTTATCAACAGTTTGGTAGGCTTTAAATGGAATTGGTAAATATTCAAAATCTTCGCAAAACTCAAATAACAATTCTTCGTTAGCTCTTGGAGATAGTGCACAATAGGCTTTTCTGTTTTCTCGATCTAAAATTAAACTGCCAGTACCCTCTAAAAAAACATTTTCATCTTCAGCTGCAGTATAGTCATAAACTTGATGAAATTGAAAGCCTTTATTTTCTAAATCTTCTAAAATATCTTGTCGCCTTTCTCTACGCCTATTTTCAGCAAACATTGGGTATAAAGCCAAATTTCCACTCTGGTGAAATGAAATCCAATTGTTTGGAAATATAGAATCTGGAATTTTTAAATCCGCTATATCTTCGTAAACAAAGACATTAATCTCAGCAGATTGTAAAACTTTTACAAAATCATCAAACTCTTTTTGCACTTTAGCATTAATGGCTTCAGCTTCTATGTTTAAGGTTTTTTGAAAATAATTATTGACTGCCGTCTCTTTATTCATTTCAAAAGCCACGGGTCTGATCATTAAAATATTGTCTGTAGATTGTTTCATTTGTCTTCAATTTCAGTCTCTTTGCAAAGGTAATGTAGAACAACGCAATAATCCTTCTTGCTTGGCAATTTCTCTGTAATGTACTTCTTCTACAGTAATATTTTTGCTTCTCAACCATTTGTTTAAACGCATAAACGACGCATCTGAAATCACAACATCTTTGGTTATTGAAAATATGTTAGAATTCATCTCATACATTTCTTCGGCAGAAATTTCAAAAATATTTTCTTTTCCAAAAAAATCAGCTAACCACTGATATTCAGATTCTTCAATAAATCCGTTTTTGTGTAAAATAGCATATTTTTCGCCTACAGGTTGGAAACAACAGTCTAAGTGTAAAGCATTATTATAAGCATCGGTGTTGCTTTTTCTCAAATTAAAAGATTTAACTTTTTTGTGAGGAAATAATTCCTGAATAGTCTCAATAGCTCGATTATTGGTTCTTGCCGTAATAAAATCAGGATAATCTTTACCGCGATAAGTGCCTATAAAAATGTATTCGTTATGAGGCATGACATCGCCACCTTCAAAATGTGCTTCTTCAGGTAATTTTAAAACTTGGTTTCTTGGAATTTGGTCGATAATATACTGTAAAGCTTCAATTTCTTTTTCTCGATTAGGTAAAATATTAGAGATAATCAATTTATCTTCAATGACCATAGCAATATCTCTTGCAAAGATTTGATTGCAATTTTCAATCAATTTAGGACGGAAAACCTCAACATCATATTTTTTTAGAACGGCTTCAACCTCATCCATTTCTTTTATCATATCTTTTTCTTCAGGATAAGTCCCATTCTTAATATGTCCAATAGATTTAGGGTCGTAAGCTTCTTCTAATTTTGGAATAGGCCCATTACTATCTGCTCTACCAAGAATCACTTTTTTTAGCCTTGAGGTTTCGTCATTTATGCTAAGTCTCATATTTTGTTTATTTCGTTAAATAAAATGTATTTTTTAAATTTACAAACCCAAAAATACTTCTGGATTCATAGTATTTGCTTTGTAATATTCTAAATCTAATGTGTGACAAACCCCAGGATAATCACCTTTATAGTCACTAATGTTTTTTATGATTTGAAAATGTAGATGAGGTACATAACCACCGTTTTCATCAGTACTACCTAATTTACAGAAAACACTATTTTTCTTGATGTATTGTCCATTTTTTAATCCTTTTAAACTTTGCAAACTCAAATGCCCATAAAGTGAATAAAACACTTTTTTATTTTCATTGTGTTTTAAAATAATGCACGGTCCGTAATTCCCAAATTCTTGGTTATCAGCAAAACTATGAACTTCAGCATCAAAAGGATTTAAAATTTCTTCACCTGCATCAGCCCAAAAGTCGATACCTAAATGAATGTTTCGTTGTTTGTTTTGATTTTGGAATAGACCCTTGTGATTGTATAATGACCGTTTCTCAAGATATCCTCCAAAAGCAATTTTACGTTTGGAAATCTGTAATTGGTTTTGAATATACCGTTTTAAATCTGACTGATTTTCAATATCAATTTTTAGATTTTCTAAATATTGAGTTGACAAATCAATTTTATGATAATCAGATGAATTATTATAGCTTTTTAGAATTGGTTGAAATATCATTAGATAATTAGTAGAATTATTAATTATAAGTATACAAAAAATCCTTCGACTTTGCTCAGGATAAGCGATTCACACAACTTTTGCTCACAAAAGTTGGTTCTCTGAGACCCTTCGACTTTGCTCAGGATAAGCGATTCACACAACTTTTGCTCACAAAAGTTGGTTCTCTGAGACCCTTCGACTTTGCTCAGGATAAGCGATTCACACAA
>JASMTR010000141.1:0-84999 GCA_041694175.1 Bacteroidales bacterium | reverse complement strand
CATTGCCACCTCGATCATTGTCTAATGATAAACCTTCAACTTGAAGGGCATTTCTATAACCATCAGCTCCGAGAATATCATATTCTTCTGATATTTCAGAAACAGCAAATGTTGATGTGAAATTAATTCTTGGTTCACCAAATTTACCTTTTTTAGTTGTAATAATTATAACACCATTTGCACCACGAGATCCATAAATAGCTGTTGCAGAAGCATCTTTTAAAACAGATATGCTTTCTATATCATTAGGATTTATAAAATTTAATGGATTTCTATTTGAGGTATCGCCTATTGCTACATTACCTGTACCCGCCGAGGAGTTATTTGAATTAATTAACATTCCATCAACAACATAAAGCGGATCGTTTCCACCAGGTCTTAATGTTGCAGCTCCACGTATTCTAATCGTAGCTGCACTGCCGGGTTCACCACCTGCTGTGGTAACTTGTACACCAGCTGTTCGACCTTGTAAAAGATCGGTAGCATTAGTTTGTACCCCTTTATTAAAGTCTTCGGCACTAACAGTTTCTACTGAACCAGTTCTGTCTTTTTTGGTGGTAGAGCCATAACCCACAACGATGACTTCATCTAGCTTAGCGGCGTCTTCTTCAAGTTTTACATCGATGGTGGTTTGTCCATCTACAGCAACCTCTTGAGTTTTAAAGCCTACATAGCTAAAAACCAAAGTGGCTTCTTCTGCCACTGTCAAGGTGTAGTCTCCATCAAATCCGGTGACTGTCCCGTTTTGGGTTCCTTTTTCTAACACATTCACACCAGGTAGAGGTCCCATTTGGTCAGAAACCACACCCGTCACTGTGACTTGTGCTAGCATAGCAGTGCTAAAGAGCATAGCCATAATGTAAAAAGCGTGTTTAAGTAACATTTTTTTCATTTTATTAAAGTTTAGAATTATACATAATTTATTTAGTTGATATTAAAAACTAGACATTGGTAAGGCTTTAGTTCAATATTCTTTAACGTTTTCGTAACAAATCTATAATTATTTATTAATATATCATAATTTTTTTCATTGTCAAACTCATAATCTACAACGTTTTCGCTTTTAGAAAAGTTTAAAAACACCACAATGCTCTGATAGCCAAGTGTTTTGGTGTAGGCGTAAACATTTTTATTATTTTCTTCAAATTCTTTAAACTTACCATAGCTGAACACATCGTGTTCCTTTTTAAGCGCTAAAATGGTTTTGTAGAAGCTTAAAATTGAATCATTATCATTGATTTGTTGCTCTACATTAATAGTATTAAAGTTTGAGTTGACTTGTAACCAAGGCTCAGACTCTGAAAAACCCGCATTATTTTCAGTGTTCCATTGCATAGGGGTTCTGGCATTATCACGACCTTCGTTATTAATCATTTCCAAGGCTTTATCATTGGTAAATTTTTGCGTTTCTAAATTTTCAAAATAAAAATTACGTGATTGCACATCATTAACTTGATTAATGTCTTTAAGGTGAATATTGGTCATACCTATTTCATCACCTTGGTAAATATTTAAAGTCCCATTTTGTGTTGCCATGAGTGTAATTAACATTTTGGCCGATTCTTTATGGTATTTTTTGTCATTACCAAATCGAGAAACAAGTCTTGCAAAATCATGATTGCCTAAGGCGTTGGCAATCCAGCCACCTTTAGTCATTACATTTTGCCAATTTCTAAATATTTTTTTGATATTGATTAAATCAAACTCACTAGATTCTTCAAATTTGCCATTGATGATATTGTTTTCTAAAATATCAAAGTGATATATCATATCAAGCTCTTTACGGTCTTCACCAACATAAAGATGTGCATTGTCTTGAGTCACTCCAACACCTTCACCCATTGAAAATGCATCGTAGTGTTTCATTACTTTTTCATACATCTCATGTAGGTATTGATGTATTTTTGGACCGTTAGCGTAATGGTTTTCTATGATTTTTCTAAATCCAATTTTTGGGTCTACATCTTTAAAATTCAAATCTTTAGAGAGCAATGAAACAACATCCATCCTAAATCCATCAACACCTTTGTCAAGCCAAAACCGCATAGACTCATAAATTAATTCTCTTACTTTGGGGTTTTCCCAATTCAGGTCGGGTTGGTTTTTTGTAAAAAGGTGAAGGTAATATTCGCCAGTATTTTCATCAAGAGTCCAGGCTGGTCCACCAAAAAAGGAAGGCCAATTATTCGGTGGACTTCCATCGGGTTTAGGTTTTTTCCAAATATAAAAGTCTCTGTAGGGATTGTTTCTACTTTGCTTAGCCTGTTTGAACCAATTGTGCTCATCCGAAGTATGATTTGGTACAAGGTCAAGAACGATTTTTAAATCTCTTCGATGCGCCTCACTTAATAGCTCATCAAAATCTGACATTGTACCAAACTCCGGCATTATTGCACAATAATCACTCACGTCATAACCGTTGTCTTTATTTGGAGATTCAAAAATTGGGCTAATCCAAATAATATCAACATTTAAAGACTTTATATAATCTAGTTTGGATGTAATTCCCTTTAGGTCTCCTATACCATCAGCATTGCTGTCATTAAAACTTCTAGGGTATATTTGATATATTACACCTTTTTTAAACCAGTTTAATTTCATAAAGGATGTTATCTAAAACGTTTTAGTTAATTTTTTTAACAATGCTAATTAAGCAAATATTTATTTTAATTTTACATCTTTATAGCAGTAAAATATAATGTAAACGTTTGTATTATCAAATATTCATTAAAAAGTGATAAAAATTATTAATATTTCAATAAGATGAAAATGGAAATTAACAATAGAGTAAGGTTAGAGGATTTAGCACGTGCACTGAAACTCTCTATTGCTACGGTTTCAAGAGCGATGTCTGATAGTGCTCGGGTAAAACCAGAGACTAAGCAAAAAGTTATGGATATGGCAAAAACAATGGGATATAGGCCGAATCAAATTGCTAAAAGTTTGAGTTCTGGAAAGACCAATATTTTGGGTGTAATAATTCCTAGATATGATGAGCCTTTCTTTATTGAAGTTTGTCGAGGTATAGATTTTTATGCAAGGAAAAATAATTATAGGATTCTCATCAGTTCATCTAGAAACTCTTTTGATTATGAAAAGGAAAATGTTTTAGCCTTTGAAAGAGGGACAGTAGATGGCGTTGCCATGTGTTTTACTCACGAGACAAATTCTTATAAACATGTTGAGGAGCTTATTGAAAGAAAAATGCCATTAGTTTTATTTGATAACATCAACAAAAACGTTAAAGGTGCAGGACATGTAAAAATCGATGATTTTAATTCAGCGATGAATGCTACAGAAGAGCTTATTAAACACAACAATAAATGCATTGGTTATATAGGTGGAACTTCAAAAAAAAGTGTATTTAACCAACGTTTTGATGGCTTTATTGAAGCCCATAAAAAATATCATAAGACTTTTGAAAAACAACACGTGTTAAATTGTAAGTCATACCATCAAGAGCATGAATTTTATGAAGTTTTTAATTTCCTTTCCAAGCTAAAAGAAATGCCTAATGCCTTTTTTTGCTCTACAGATAATTATGCTATTTTGTGCATTAAATCATTGACCAAATTAGGTTATAAAGTTCCTAATGATATTGAAGTTATTGGTTTTGGGAATTTGCATTACAGTAGTATGTTTATTCCAGAGTTGACTTGTGTCTCTCAGCCCAGTTTTAAAATGGGGGAAAAGGTGGCTGAGTTACTATTAAATAAAATTGATAATGGCTTTTTCATTTCAGATGTTGACCAAGCCAACGAAGTTGTTTTGCCAACTAAAATGATTTATCGCGAGACTACTCGATAATTTATTCTGATGACCCTCTTTTTATAAGTGTAGTAGGTTGGATAAAACGCTGAGGTTTTAAAGATTTATCTTCTACATTTTCTAATAATATCTTTACTGTGTTTTTGCCTAATTCTATAGCGTGTTGAGAAACTACACTCATTTTAGGATATGCGTTTTTGGCTAATAATCCATCAGTAAAACCTACAATAGCCAAATCTTTTGGGATGTTAATATTATTGTGTTTTGCAGTATTAATTGCAATTGATGCAGCCGTTTCGTCTAAACCGATTAAGGCATCAAAAGTTTCATTTTTAAAAAAATCATTGATTTTAGATTCGGCATCCTTAGCTTCATTTATCATAAGCGTTTTGATGCTTGTTGAGCTTTGTGTGGCAGATTTCATAATACCTTGAAGTCTTGCAACACTAACACTTAAATGAGGTATGGTAGAAACAACAGCTATGTTTTTTCGATTTTGATTCTTTAAATACTCAAAAACACCTCTAGCAGCTTTATGGTCGTCAACTAATACTTTATGGCATTCAATTTCATCAGAAACTCGATCAAATAATACCAAAGGATTTTCTAAACTTTTAAAATGCTTAAAGTCTTCTTTCATTTGCGTTTCTTGGCTTAAGGCGGCAATTACTCCATCTACTTTATTGTATTCCAACATTTCGAGATATTCTTTTTCCTTATCCAAAGACTCATTGGTTAAGCAAGTAATGATTTTGTAGCCTTTTTGACTGGCTTCTTGTTCTATACCGTGCAAAACTTTAGCAAAAAAGTGATTGAGAATGTCTGGAATTAAAATACCAATAGTAAACGTTTTGTTGCGTTTTAAGCTAACAGCAACAGGGTTGGGTTTATAACCATACAGCTCAGCCAACTCTTTGACACGTTTAATGGTTTTAGTGCTGATTTCTGAGCTATTATTTAAGGCTTTAGAAACGGTAGAAATCGAAACATTGAGTTCTTTTGAAAGTTGCTTAAGTGTAGTTTTCTGTTTCATAATTAAAAAGAAAAGCGTAAAATTAACACAAAAAACTTAAGATAGCTTTTGAATTGACTTAAATGATTAAAATCAATCAAAAAATTCACATTAATTTTATATTGTATAAGTTTCAAAAGTATTTTGAAAAAGTAATACCGAGATAAGATTGAGACTTAGCTTCACCATTCTCTTTGGTATTAAAATGGTATTTGGCTTCAATGCTATTCTTTTTCCAACGATAAAACCCTCGAAGTCTAAAGAGCAACAAATGGTTTGAGATACCTTTTGTAAAAACTGCATTGTTATTAAATAAATGGCCTTCAATTAGTGCATTATAAAAAACATATTTATAATAAGATCCGAAACTGACAAACCATTCTTTGTCATCGTGCTTGGGCATACCTGTAAAAGAGTTTTGATTAAAACCATGATGACTTCCCCAAAACAATTCTACTCCATTTTGAATAAATATATCTTTAGTACCTAATTTAACTTCAGAGTAACTAATAAACTTATTATTCAAAAACCCTTTTTGATAGCGAAGTCCCAAGTTACTATGAAAATCATTTGGTATTTGAAAATACCAGCTTGGCAATTGTTCGCCAATAAGTCTATGGTAATTTCGCTGAGTTTTATCAGCTAACGATTGCGGTCCAGTTAAGCCTAAGTCAAGTTGCCAAGACCAAATTTCGTCTTCAGAAGATTGTGTGAATTCAGTTTTTAAAAATAACCAACCCGCAAATGGACGATCAAACCTCGTGGTGTCTGGCAATGCTTTTTTATCGGGTGTATAAATGTTTTGACCAATTGTAAAATTTAAGATACTGTGCTTCTTATTATTTTTAATCCGTGTCGCATAGCTCAGATGAATTCCGGCAGAGTAGTACCTGTCAGTAATAAAGTACAAATCATTATCATGTGTAAAGCTAATCTTATGTTTGTTTTCTTGACCAAAAAGCTCGAATACAAAGAGATTGAGAAAAAGGAAAAAGACATTAAAAAGTTTAGACAAATTTAATTTATTTAGTATTTTACAAAAAATGCTCAAGTTGTAATTAAAATTTTAAAATCCTTTAAAGAATAGATTAAAATTTATTATTTTAACAAAAAAAATCTGTGAATAATTTGAAATTCGTTTCTTATATGAGCAACCAAGCTCAAGTGCTTACCAATCAAGATATTGAGCGATTGCTTTTTCAGGTGCGTGAAAAAAACAAACGACTGGCTATTACTGGTATTTTGTTATTAATTCAGGGTAAATTTGTGCAATATATCGAAGGCCAAGCGCCAGAAATAGATAAAGTTTACGAAAAAATAAAACACGATAGCCGTCACAATGAATTGGTGTTGCTTGATTCTGGTGAGTTGAAGGCTAGACAATTTAAAGATTGGTCTATGGCTTATAAAAAAATTGGAGATAACCAAATAAAAGAAATATTAGGTCACACTGAGTTAAATCTCGATGATTTATTTTTGTATCCTAGTCTACAAAAAACTCATCCTGTACTCAAAGTGCTTTACAATTTTACAAATAGCTTATCAACTTAAAATTCACTTATGAAAACATTATTATTAGCCCTTTTTACATTTTTGACTTTAACGTCTTGTCAACAAAATGCAAAGAAAAATAAAGAAAAAACAAACACAACTTCAGAACAAACAGAGAAAAAAACTGAAGAAACTAAAACAATTATAAATAAAATTGCGGATGCTTACGGTTATGAACATTGGTCTAAAGTTGAAAAAATTGAATTCAGTTTTGTCGTCAATCCTGGCGATAAAGAAATGTTGAGACATTGGATTTGGTATCCAAAAAAACAACAAGTGACTTTAGTCAATGAAAATGAAAGAATCTCGTACAAGAGAAATAATGTTATGGAAGAATTTGTAAAAACAGATAAAGCTTTCATCAACGATAGCTTTTGGTTACTTTTCCCTTTTCAATTAGAATGGGGCGTATTTAACTATGAAACTGTTGAAAATGCTACATCTCCAATTCAACAAAAAGAAAGTACAAAACTCATTGTAAAATACCCAGATGATGGTGGATACACACCTGGCGACCGATATGATGTTTACCTCGATGAAAATCAACATATTATAGAATGGGCGTATTATCCAAGTGGCAAAAGTGAACCTGCATTAACCAATACTTTTGAAGACTTGTCAAACTTTAATGGTATAAAAATTAATATGATTCACCGCAATCCAGACACTGGTTTCCAACTTAATTTTAGAGATGTAAGCATTAATTAATATGACGTATCAAAATAGCTTAGAATTTGCCCAAACTTGTGATAAAAAAGACAGTTTAAATCCATTTAGAAATCAATTTCATTTTCCAAAAACAAAACAAGGCAAAAATAAAATATACCTCTGTGGAAACTCTCTTGGACTTCAACCCAAATCCACTTCAGATTACATCCAACAAGAGTTAGAAGATTGGTCTGAATTTGGAGTGGATGGTCACACCGACGCAAAAAATCCTTGGATGCCATATCACGAATTTCTGTCTAAACCTATGGCTGAAATTGTTGGAGCAAAAGAAAGTGAAGTTATCATTATGAATACGCTATCCGTCAACTTACATTTAATGATGGTGTCGTTTTATCAACCGACTTCCAAGCGTCATAAAATTGTCATTGAAGCCGATGCATTTCCATCTGATTTATACGCTGTAGAATCTCAAATAAAATTTCACAATTTTGATTCAGAAGAATCTTTAATTTTATGGAAACCCAGAGAAGACAAACATTATTATTTAGAAGACTTTGAAAACTTAATTGAAGAACACACCGATGAAATTGCCTTGGTAATGATAGGGAATACCAACTACTATACCGGGCAAAATTTTGATATGAAACACATCACTGATTTGTGTCATCAACACGATATTACAATAGGTTTTGATTTGGCTCACGGAGTTGGTAATATTCAACCCAACTTACACGATTTAGGTGTTGATTTTGCCGTTTGGTGCACGTATAAATATCTCAATTCTGGTCCAGGAAGTCTTGGTGGCTGTTTTGTGCACGAAAAACATCACAACAAAGATTTGAAACGCTTTACCGGTTGGTGGGGTCACGACAAGTCTACGCGTTTTAATATGCGGCAAGATTTTAAACCCATTCCATCTGCAGAAGCTTGGCAATTGAGTAATCCGCCAATTTTATCTATGGCAGCAATAAAGGCTTCTCTTGATATTTTTCAAAAAGCTGGTTTTGAAAATGTAGTCAAAAAGTCAAAAGAATTGACTGGTTTTTTAGAGTTTTTATTACTAAAATTAAATGATAAAAATTTAAACATCATAACCCCTAAAAACCCAGATGAAAGAGGTTGCCAATTATCAATTCAATTTCTTGATGCCGACAAAAGCTTGTTTGACAAACTTACTAAAGCAGGTGTTGTAGCCGACTGGCGTGAGCCGCAAGTGATACGCGTAGCACCAGCACCGCTTTATAATAGTTTTGAAGACGTTTATCAATTTGTTCAAATTTTAAAAGACATCAGAAATGCAGGATAAACATTTACTCATCGTTGGCGCAGGATTATGTGGCTCATTGTTAGCTTTAAAACTCGCCCAACACGGCTATAAAATCACTTTAGTTGAAAAACGACCTGATTTAAGAAGTGCCGATATTTCTGCTGGACGTTCCATCAATTTGGCTTTTTCAGATCGTGGCATTAAAGGTATAAAACGCGTTGGTCTTGAAGAAAAAGTAAAAACACTCTGTATTCCGATGCGAGGTAGAATGCTTCACGATAAAGCATCTAATACAAAACTATCGCCTTATAGCGGACAAGATGATAATTGTATTAACTCAATCTCCAGGTCTGGTCTTAACGCTTTACTATTGAACGAAGTAGAAAAAAACGATAATGTCCAAATAATATTTCAAGCTGCTTGTCAAAGTGTTGATGTAGAAAATGCTAAAGCTGATTTCAAGAATGAAGAAACCGATGAAGATTTTGTAATTCAAGCAGATTATATCATCGGCACCGATGGCGCTGGATCTGTTGTTAGACAAGCTTTAATGAAAAACAGAGACTTGCGTTTTAGTTTTTCTCAGAATTTCTTAACCCACGGATACAAGGAACTGAGCATTTTACCCAAAGATGGTGAGCATCAAATTTATAAAAATGCTCTTCATATCTGGCCAAGAGGGGAAAATATGTTGATTGCTTTGCCAAATTTAGACGGTAGTTTTACAGTAACTTTATTTTTGGCTTACGAAGGCGGCAAATACAATTTTAATAATTTAACCACACCCCAAATTGTTGAAGAATATTTTCAAAAAGACTATCCTGATGCTTTAGAGTTGATGCCAAATTTGACTGCTGAGTTTTTTGAAAATCCAACCGCTGCACTTGGCACCGTAAGATGCTCACCTTGGACGTATAAAAAAACTCTGATTATGGGTGATGCGGCTCACGCTATCGTGCCGTTTTACGGACAAGGCATGAACGCCTCATTTGAAGATGTGGCCGTGTTTGATGACATTTTGAAGGAAACCAATTTTGATTTAGACCAAGCCTTTCAAAAATTTAGTCAGAACCGAAAACAAGATGCCGAAGGGATAGCCGATTTGGCTTTAGACAATTTTCACGAAATGAAAGCTCATACCGCCCAAGAGTTGTTTTTACAAAAACGTCAATTAGAGTTGGCTTTTGAAAACGAATTCCCCAATGAATATGCGTCTAAATATTCTTTAGTTACTTTTAATGAAGACATCGGTTACCACGAAGCCAAAGTACGAGGTCGTGCTCAGGATAAAGTGATTTTATATTTATTAAAAGAAGGACATTTGCCAGAACATTTGAGTTTAAAAGAAAAATTAGAGATTGTTAAAATACACACGAACCGCTATTTAGAGGATGAAGTGATTAACGTTTAAGATATTTGGAGACTTTCACATCTTTTATAGAAATAAAAACTACTATTTTAACCGCAAGGAACGCAATGATTTTAAGCTAAATATATAGAATATAATCTACAAATTTGGCCAAATTTGTATAATTAGTATGCTTTGATGAAATAATCGCTTACATTTTGTCTTGTAAATTATTTACTATCTTTACTTTGTTATTCAGAAAACAAATTTTGATCTATTTATTATATTTTGAACATAAAACATCTAAAATGTGAATTACAAAATATCCTTTCAGAAAAGAGCAGCTCAAGCGATGATGAAATTATCCAAGCAGCCGCCAGTTACCTTAGAAATGGCGAGGAAGCAAGCAAAATGGCTAAAGGAGAATTCTAAAGCAAAACACAACACAAGGAAATCAAATAAAAATCATATAAAACCTTAGCGCCTTTGCGCCTCAGCGAGAAACTTATTTTATGAATAAAACTAATACCATATCCCAACAACTTGACATCGCTGCTACCACAGCAACACCAATTGCTCAACCTTCTGAAACCGTCAAATTTTCATTAGAAGAAGCCTACAACATTCAGCATCAACTCATTCAACATCGTTTAGATAGAGGCGAAACCATTACAGGTTATAAACTCGGGTTTACCAGTAAAGCCAAAATGCAACAAATGGGTGTTGATGATTTAATTTGGGGCGTGTTGACTAATGTTATGGAAATTAAACCTGATGAACACATCGATTTAAACCAATACATTCACCCAAGGGCTGAACCGGAAGTTGCATTTAGGATTTCAAAACCCATTGACCGTCAATTAAGCATAGAAGAATTACCTCAATACATCGATAAAATGGCAGTAGCTATTGAAGTCATCGATTCGAGATATAAAAATTTTAAATTTTCTTTGGAAGATGTCATTGCCGATAATTGTTCGTCCATTGGTTATTGCATAGGCGAGTGGCAAGATTTAAAAGATGACATTACGGATTTATCAATTAACTTAAAATTTAATGATGAGATTGTTCAAAGCGGAATGACTCAAGCCATTCTCGACAACCCCTATCAATCTGTCATTGAGCTTACTCGGCTCGCCTCAGATAACAATCTTGTCTTAAAACCCCGACAAATTATTTTAGCTGGTGCAGCCACCGCTGCGGAATGGTTAAAACCAGAGCTTAAAATCACTGCAGAATTGCAAGGTTTTGGTGAAGTTGAGTTTAAAACATCATAACTTCTCCTCCCAAATTTCCTCCAATTCTTCAAGCGATTTGCCTTTGGTTTCAGGAATATATTTCAGGATAAAAAATATCAAAATAATCATAAATCCAATAAAGATAAAATAGGGCAGTGAGCCATTCCAAAATGGACTGTCGTTGAGTTCGCTTTCCATCACTACAGGAAAACTTTGAGACACAATATAATTAGAGCCCCATTGCGCTGCAACCGCCACAGACATAGCTACACTTCTAATGCGGTTGGGAAACATTTCAGATAAAACTACCCAAACCACAGGACCCATAGACATTGCAAACGAAGCGATAAACAACAACACGCCAATTAAAGATACAAGACCAACGGCATCGTATTTTAAACTAAAGCCTAAGAGTAAAAATCCAGCAATCATCCCAATACTTCCAATAATTACTAAAGGTTTGCGTCCAAATCTATCTACAGAAAACATAGCTACAAATGTGAACACAAGATTGACGCCGGCAAGTAATATTTGCTGTGCCAAAACGTCGTCTTTACCAAAACCCAGGGCTTTTTCAAAAATATCCGCACCGTAATATAACACCGCATTGATTCCAGTAAACTGTTGTAACATTGAGAAAACAGTTCCAATCACAATAATGCCAAGTATAGTTTTAGAAAAATAGTTAACCTTAGAAGTTTGGTTTTGGTTTTTTTCAATAGATTTTTTGATTTCTCTTTGTTCATCTATGGCAACCATTTCGCCGTGTATTTTGGTAAGGGTTTTAAAAGCTTCTATATCTCTTCCCTTTAAATACAACCAACGCGGACTTTTAGGCACAAAAAACAAGGCAACTAAAAATAACGCACAAGGAATTAACTCTGACCAAAACATTCTTCTCCAGCCAAATTGAATATTTTGTGCTTCAGTTAAATCTTTTCCTATAAAATAAGTCACGAGAAACACCACAAAGAAACCAACTACAATAGCCAGTTGGTAGAAACTTACCAATACCCCACGTTGTTTTGAGGGTGCAATTTCTGCAATATAAACCGGTGCAGACATCGAAGCTAAACCAATACCAATACCACCAATAATTCTAAAAAAGACTAATAGACTCACACTTTCTGGCAAAACAGATGGCATTCCTGAACCCCAAGCTGAAATAGTGAAGAGTACAGCTGAGAGAATTAAGGTGTATTTTCTGCCAAATAAAGTGTTGAAAAATCCAGATGATACTGCACCGACCAAACACCCTAAAAGCGCACTAGCTACAACCCAACCTTTCATACCAGGGTCTAATTCAAAATATTTACTTAAGAAAAATTGCGCGCCATTAATCACACCTGTATCATAACCAAAAAGTAACCCGCCAAGAGCGGAAACACTAGTAATCAATATTAAAAAGGCTTTTTTGTTCATGGGTTTATAGTTTTTATGAAAATTGCTTTTGTGATTTTTTTGGAATTGTTTATTTATTCAATCTTCAATAATACAAATTAAATTCTTATTCAAAGATTGACTTTAAGTATTTACGATATCGATTTAGGAAATAATAGAAAATCTGCTGATTAATTGAATATTTTAAAATACAAACGCTTACATGATTTTAATCTAATTATTTTTCACATATTAATATTTATTTTTAGCATATTTGTTAGTATTCAATAACTTAAAGTATGGCATCAAAATACATTATCGCTTTTGATCAAGGTACAACCAGTACACGAGCAATCATATTTGATAAAGAAGGGAAAATTCACGGCATTGCTCAAAAAGAACTCAGACAATACCATCCTCAATCAGGTTGGGTAGAGCAAGACCCTTTAGAAATATTTGAAGATCAAAAACAAGTTTTTCACGACGTCATTGAACAAAACAATATTGCTGTTGAAGACATTGCAGGCATTGGTATTACTAATCAGCGTGAAACAACCGTGGTTTGGGATGCCAAAACAGGTAAACCCGTTTACAACGCCATCGTTTGGTTGGATAAACGTAGTAGTGACATTTGCGATAAACTTATCGAGGATGGTCATGAAGATGATATTATACAGAAAACAGGTCTTAAAGTTGATGCTTATTTTTCAGGAACTAAATTCAAATGGATTTTAGATAACGTACCTGAAGCAAGAGAATTGGCAAAACAAAATAGATTAAAATTCGGAACCATTGATACCTGGTTAATTTGGAAATTCACTAACGGCAAAAATCACTTGACCGACCATACCAATGCCTCGAGAACTTTGCTCTACAATATAAAAGATTTAAGTTGGGATGATCAACTGATTGAAGCCCTTGATGTTCCAAAATCGGCTTTGCCTAAGGTTCAACATTCGTCTTCTGATTTTGGATTTGCAACATATAATGACATCAAAATCCCAATTCTGGGAGTCGCTGGTGATCAACAAGCTTCATTGTTTGGTCAAGGCGGGTTCAAGTCTGGAATAGCTAAGAATACTTATGGTACGGGCTGTTTTATGTTACTCAATACAGGTAAAAAAGCCAATATATCCACAAATGGCTTATTGACGACATTGACTTGCACTTTACCAGACGAAAATGTAAAATATGCCCTTGAAGGCAGTGTGTTCGTTGCTGGGGCTTCAGTGCAATGGTTGAGAGATAAATTAGATTTCATTAAACAAGCTGCAGATACTGAAAAAATATGCCTTGAAACTCAAATCAGTAAGGATTTATATGTTGTACCAGCTTTTGCTGGTTTAGGCGCGCCACATTGGGATATGAAGGCCAAAGGCTCAATTTTTGGACTGACATTAGATACCGATAAAAATGCTCTGACCAAAGCCACCGTTCAAGCCATTGCTTATCAAATTCGTGATGTGCTTGAAGCTATGGTTGAAGATAGCGGTCAACAAATGAAAACACTTCGTGTAGATGGAGGTGCGTCAGCTAATAATTACTTGATGCAATTTCAATCAGATATTTTAAATGCAGAAGTAGAAAGACCCAAAATGCTTGAAGTTACGGCTATGGGAGCAGCTTTTCTTGCAGGTATTCAAGCTGGCATTTGGACAAAGGAAGATATTACTCAAATCAGAAATATAGATCAGGTTTTTAAATCCCAAATGTCTCAATTTGAACGTTCTAAGCTTTATGATGGTTGGAAACAAGCAGTAGAACGAACCAAAACAGCACACGCTAATCAATTGGCTGTTCGTGAAGATATGCCAATTCGCTTTTCTGTTTTGGATAGAAAACCATTGCTACATCAAGTTAAAAATACTAAATACGATATTTTAATTATTGGCGGTGGCGTAACTGGCGCAGGAATAGCACTTGATGCAGCTTCCCGAGGACTCAAAACCTGTTTGATAGAGAAAAATGATTTTGCGTCTGGAACCAGTAACAAATCCACAAAATTGATTCACGGTGGTTTGCGTTATCTCAAACAAATGGAAATTAGTTTAGTCAAAGAATCCGGTAGTGAACGCGCCATTGTTCACAACCTTGTGCCGCACTTGGTTGTGCCTGAAAAAATGCTTTTGCCTTTAATTGAAGGTGGAACTTATGGGAAAACGATGACCTCAATCGGATTAAAAGTTTACGATTTTCTCGCCGATGTGGAAGGTGATGACAAACGAAAAATGCTTTCTGCTAAAGAAACACTCGAAAAAGAACCTTTGTTGAACAAAGAAAACTTGAGAGGTGGTGGTTTTTACGCCGAGTACCGCACAGATGATGCCAGGTTAACTGTTGAACTTCTCAAAAAAGCAGCTGCTTATGGAGCTGATGTTTTAAACTATTGTGAAATGACCGATTTTGTCTATAAAGACAATGGTAAAATTAAACACATTAAGGCTAAAGACAATAATTCAGGCGATAGTTTTGAAATTAAATCTAAAGCTTATATCTCAGCAGCTGGGCCTTGGGTAGATAAAGTGAGAACAAAAGACACTTCTTTAAACAACAAACGCTTACACTTAACTAAA
Source organism: Bacteroidales bacterium (assembly GCA_041694175.1). GTDB lineage: Bacteria > Bacteroidota > Bacteroidia > Flavobacteriales > Flavobacteriaceae > Psychroflexus. Next base: position 70,193 of record JASMTR010000141.1, on the reverse strand, counting down.
GGTGTGCATTTGGTGTTTTCGCGAGAGCGTTTTCCACTATCACAATCCATTTATTTTGACGTTTCTGACGGGCGAATGATTTTTGCCATTCCTCGTGGTCGTGCAACCTACGTCGGAACTACAGATACAAATTACACAGGTGATTTGAATAGGGTAGTGGCAACACAAGACGACGCTAAATATTTAATAGATGCAGCAAATAATATGTTTCCTGATTTGAATTTAAACATTGAAGATATAGAATCTAATTGGGCAGGTTTACGACCATTAATTCACGAAGAAGGCAAAGACCCATCAGATTTATCTAGAAAAGATGAGATATTTGTATCCGATTCTGGCTTGGTTTCTATTGCTGGCGGAAAACTGACAGGTTATAGAAAAATGGCACAACGCACTATTGATGAAGCTTTAAAACAGTTTAAAAAGAAAAAACTCAAACAACTTAAGCCGTCAACTACAAAACAAATTCAGCTGACCTCAGAGCCATTAAAAAATTTAGAAGAAGTAAAAAAATATCAAAAAATACTGACACATAAATTGAAAAGTGAAGGGATTGACGACGAATATCAAGCGTGGTATTTAACCTCAAATTACGGAAAACAAACAGATATAATTTTGAAAAAGCTTAATTTCTTTATCAATCCCACGCCAATTGAACGCTTGATTAGAGCTGAGTTGTGGTACACAGTGCATCACGAAATGGTCAACGGTTTATCAGACTTCTTCGTACGAAGAACAGGCCGTTTGTATTTTGATATTGAAAGTGTTCATCAGTTTAGACATATTGTAGAAGAAGATTTAATCAAATATTTAAAATGGGATGAAGCCCGATGTCAACGAGAAAATCAATACTTGGATATGCTGCTAAAAGACGCGTCGACATACTATGATAAAGAATTTGAAAGCACTTAAACGATGTTTCATTACATTTGAGTGATTTTGTAATGATAAGGCTGCCTACTAAGGGCAGCTTTTTTTTATGATAATTAACAAGGTTTTAAAACTAAAAAACTACAAGCTTTTCGTATTTTCGTTTTCAAATCAATTAAGCTTTTCTAAATGGATATCAAATTCAATAAAAACGAAGACCACAATAAACTTCTCGTTTCAGATTTAAATTCAAAATTAAAAAAAATCTACCTTGGTGGTGGAGAAAAAAAGATAGAAAAGCATCACAGCAAAGGCAAGTTAACGGCAAGAGAACGCATTGATTATTTGATAGATGACCCAAAAGATAGTATAGAAATAGGTGCTTTTGCAGGAGATGAAATGTATCAAGAATACGGCGGATGCCCAGGTGGTGGCGTGGTGGTTAAAATTGCCAAAGTCTCAGGTAAAAAAGTGATTGTCGTCGCCAATGATGCTACAGTCAAAGCTGGCGCTTGGTTTCCTATCACGGGAAAGAAAAACCTACGCGCTCAAGAAATTTCTATAGAAAACCGACTGCCAATTATTTATCTGGTTGATAGTGCTGGGGTATTTCTACCAATGCAAGATGAAATTTTTCCAGACAAAGAACACTTTGGTCGAATGTTTAGAAACAACGCCATTATGAGCAGTATGGGCATTACTCAGATTGCAGCAGTTATGGGCAGTTGTGTGGCTGGTGGTGCTTATTTGCCAATTATGAGTGATGAAGCTTTAATCGTCAAAGAAACAGGAAGTATCTTCTTAGCAGGAAGTTATTTAGTCAAAGCAGCTATTGGAGAAAGCATTGATAACGAAAGTCTTGGTGGTGCCACAACCCATTGTGAAGTCAGTGGCGTTACAGATTATAAAGCTGAAAACGACAAAGATGCTTTAGATAAAATAAAAAACATTGTCGATAAAATTGGAGATTTTGATAAAGCAGGTTTCAACAGAAAAGCATCAAAAAAACCAAAAGAAAACCTGGATGATATATTTGGCTTATTGCCAGCCAAACGTAGCGACCAATACGATATGAGACCTATCATAGAACGATTAGTCGATAATTCTGAATTTGAAGAATACAAAGCAGGCTACGGTCAAACGATTATTACAGGATATGCCAGAATTGATGGTTGGGCTGTTGGTATTGTAGCTAACCAGCGAAAAATTGTCAAAACCACTAAAGCCAAAACCAAACCCAGTGAAATGCAATTTGGAGGAGTGATTTATAGTGATTCAGCTGATAAAGCCACGCGCTTCATTGCCAATTGCAATCAAAAGAAAATACCGTTGGTGTTTTTACAAGACGTCACAGGCTTTATGGTTGGGAGTAAAAGTGAACACGGCGGTATCATCAAAGATGGTGCAAAAATGGTGAATGCAGTGAGTAACTCGGTGGTACCAAAATTTACAGTCATTATAGGCAACTCTTATGGTGCCGGCAATTATGCGATGTGTGGCAAAGCCTACGACCCAAGATTAATTGTAGCTTGGCCAAGTGCAGAATTAGCAGTGATGAGTGGTAATTCAGCAGCCAAGGTTTTATTGCAAATAGAAACCTCAAGGCTAAAAGCCAAAGGCGAAAAAATCACTGAAGCTAAAGAAAAAGAACTCTACGATAAAATCAAAAACAATTATGATAGGCAAACCAGTCCATATTATGCTGCAGCAAGATTGTGGACTGATGCGGTGATTAATCCATTAGATACACGTAAGTGGATTTCAAATGGTATAGAAATTGCCAATCATGCACCGATTGAAAAGCAATTTAATATGGGAGTTATACAAGTATAGAATATGAAATATATCATTTTTATAATTTGTTTAATGATTTCTTTTATGGGCTTGTCTCAAAGTATTTTAATAAAAGATCCATTGACATCCTATTCTTTTGAAAAAATAAAAAATCCAATTTATAATCAGGATAGCTTAGTAATAATTGAATCTAAGAAAAGCTACAATTCTGAAATTTTTAAAGACTTCGGTGAACATAAAGAAAAATATATAGATAATTATACATCCTTAGTTTTTGTCTATTCCCCAAAAAAGTATAGACGCCCTTATCATATATATCAATGGATGTCTCCAATTCTTATCTATTTTGATGAATCTATACCAAAACCATTAAAAAAGTCACTCACAAACTTAGTAGAACAAATAGAAGAAGAAGATATTCAAAATTTGAGCATATCATTTGTGAAAGATAAAGACGATGCAAATTATTTGATTAGATCTACAGAAAAGACGTTTGATGTTAATTTTGATTTCAAAAATGAAGAAGACAAGAAAAACTATGTTTTCAATAATGGAATTTATAAATTAATATTAGGAAGTGCTAAAAAACCCAGAGGTTGTATTTTAGAATTAAATGTGAATAACGACCAGTCTTTAGACATACTGAAAAAAAATCTCAATCAATTATTTTTTCTTAGCTTGGGAAGGTTTCGTGTATTTAATGACTTTAAAAATCAACATAGCTTTATAAATGCATTTTATCAGTACACAGAAGAATTGAGTGAAGTAGATTTAGCACTTCTCAAAATTCATTATAATGTTATTTTTAATTCGCCTATAACTAAAAAAGAGTTTAGATCAATCTTAAAAACGAATCTATGATGTCAGTCGTTAAAACAATTGTTTTTATTGTAGTTTGTTCTTTTGCAGTAGTAAGTATCGGACAAAATAAAGATGAAAACCTAAGAAAAACTTATATAAAGTTATCAGATTGGAAAAAAATAAATAAAAGACCTTTAACCAAACAAGATTCTTTGAATTTTTTAATAAGAGATAATGATACTCTTGTTTTAACTGAAAATAGAATTAAACCTCCAGGTGTCTCTGTGCCTTATACTTATAAGGGTTCTGCCTTTTTAGATTTATATAGTCAATCAGCTTTTAGACTTAAAAGTGATAGTACTGACTATAAAAAAACTACACGTTTTTGGAAAAAGCCATTAAAAATATTTTTTGCAGATCATGTCTCCCGAAGTGTCAAAAGAGATTTTAAAAAATTTGCAAAATCAACGATAGACCTGATTGATTCCCTTTCTATTGATTTTGTGCGAAAAGTAGAAGATTCTAATGTTATTGTTTATTACGATGATGATTATGATTATGAATCAAAAATGAATAAAAAACAAAACTCAGCATATTATATGCATTGGAAAGGAAGTGCGATATCCAAGCTATCTATTTACATTGATAATACCTACTTTTTTAGTGATAAATTAAGATTAATGGAAATTAAACGTCTTTTTATTATGGGGCTTGGTCATTTTGAGCTTTTAAAAGGTTTGCCTTGTGATAGCTATTTTTCAAGCTGTATTTCTCAAGAAAAGAAACTTACAGACTTAGACATAGAGCTGCTTAAATATCATTATGATTATGGGATTTGTAAGGGTACAGATTTCAAAACGTTTTCAGAACAACATTCAAGAGCAAAGAAAATAATAAAAGAAAATCCTAATAATAGAATGCGATTTTTTCACCCATTCATTAATTAGAATATTGATGAGTATTTAAGGTCGTGTTTTGATTCATTAAGAGCCATAGTTGTTTAATAAGATGACCTGTCTTACTGGCAAATCAGGCTTCACTGTTCATTCTTTAATCAACATAATTAAGTTGCCAAACCTGACCCAGCGTTAAAATAAGTAAAAGTCTTTATTGAAATAGAGATATTCTCTGTATTTTTGTAGGCTGATTTTGTTTAAAGTATTAAATAAAATCAATTAAAGTTCATTGATATTTTAAAATAAAATGGGGTCGATTTGGTTTAGACAGCAAGACTTATCGAAGGGTAAGCACGTCGAGCTTTGTAATATGGCTCGTAAATCTCATATTTCATCCTTTTTTAAACGGCGAGAATAACTACGCCTTAGCTGCGTAATCCGAATCACAGTAGGATACGCTTAACCACTGCAAGGCAGCGGGCTAAGATGTCTCTGGAAAGCCTTGATTTATGGCGTTCCAACAAGAGGCACCGGTAAAGTAAATCTAGATAGAGTAGTGTCTCGATGCGCTATTGAAATTTTTGAGACTAGGTATAATGTAGGTTGTTTCTTGCCAGCATTATGCTCAAATTCAAGTTGAAACTAAGCGTGTAGAAAACTGTTTGGTAACTTGTTTGGACGGGAGTTCGAGTCTCCCCGACTCCACTTTTTTATTTTAAAATTAACTTACAATATGATCAGCTGCGTATACCGCGGGAAGCATTTCAGGTTTCACACGGGCTTTAAAACCCAAAGATTCTACATAACCAACAGCAGCAGAAACCAATTTATTCGATTTAAATTCAGGATTGATATTGTAGTCTAAATCTATGGTGTCAATTTCTATACCGTGTTCTCGGAGATAAAGCGCAACTTCAACAGAGCGTTCAGTTTCGCCCCATAATCGCGTCCACATATCATTAATGAGAGGAACAACTTCTTTTTGGTAAATGATGTGGCAACCTGTAGATGCTATATTAAACACCAAGGTTGTGGCGTAAGTGGTTTTTAAACGATTTTGGCTGTCGCAACCAAGATACAAATCCAAACTTTGATTTTTATATAGCTCAAGATAGGTTTTGACGTAATCTGCGACATCAAAACTATGCTCGTCTGTTAGCTTTTTAAATTGCATAGTTCAAATTATGCATAAATATACTTATGTTGTATAAAAACAAATCTAAATGTTATATCAATAATATTTTAATTATATTAAGGTAAATTTAAAATCAAAACTATGCTAAACACTTTAATCATCGGTGCATCAGATAAACCACAACGTTATGCCTACAAGGCTTTAAAACTTCTTCAGAAATTCGATCACAAAGTTTTCGCTATTGGAAGACGAGAAATAAACATTGATGGAGTTGAAGTGCATACCGATAAACCAAGTTTTAAAGAAATTCATACTGTAAGCCTTTATCTCAATGCTAAAAATCAAGAAGAATATTACGATTATATCATCAGCTTAAAACCGAAACGAGTTATTTTTAATCCTGGCACAGAAAATTCTGAATTTCAGAAAAAACTATTGTCAGAAAATATAGAGGTAGAAGAAGCTTGTACTTTAGTTTTATTATCGACGAATCAATATGAGACCTAAAAAAGTCAACAAGCCATTAAGAATTAAAATGAAAAAACCAAATTCAAAGCCAAACCAACTTAAAGCGTTTACGCTTATAATATAGGATAAAACTGGTGATAATACAGCTACAAAAGGCACCAATCGGTCTTTAATTTTAAAACGTGTAAACATACCGAATGCATACAAACCCAGAATCGGTCCGTAGGTGTAGCCTGCAAATTCAAAAAGCTTATTGATAACACTTTTATCGCTGATGGCGTATTGAAAAACCAACATAACAAGTATCAATACAAGAGAAATAGCAATATGTGTTAATTTTCTAATTTTAACTTGTTTGTGTTTAGGATAGCGATTTTCAATATCCAAAATATCAATACTAAAAGATGTTGTCAATGACGTTAGGGCACTATCGGCACTAGAATAGGCCGCGGCAATAAGACCTAACAAAAAGAAAATGGCAACGGCCAAACCTAAATTGCCTTGCATAGCTATGGCAGGAAATAAATCGTCTTTCTGTGCACTGATACCATTGATGTCGGCGTAATTTGTTAATAATAATCCGAGAAAGAGAAATAGAAAATTGACAACAGTCAAAATGATGGTAAAAGAAAAAATGTTTTTTTGAGCGTCTTTCAAGTTTCGACAAGTCAGATTTTTTTGCATCATATCTTGGTCAAGACCTGTCATCACAATAGCGATAAATGCCCCTGATAAAAATTGTTTAAAAAAGAAATCAGAAGAACGCCAATCATCAAAAAAGAAGATTTGGGCTTGTGTGTTTTCACTTAGATAAGTGGGAATATCTGTTACTGAAATATCAAGGTTTTGTAATAAAAAAACTATAGAAATCCCTAAAGCCAATAACATAAATAGGGTTTGCAAACTGTCTGTCCAAACTATGGTTTTGATACCGCTTTTAAATGTATAAATCCAAATTAATAGAATAGTGATGGTTACGGTAACGTAAAACGGCACGCCAAGGCTATCAAACACAATGAGCTGCAACACACCTGCGACTAAAAATAACCTAAAACTTGAGCCAACAATCCGAGATAATAAAAAGAAAGACGCTCCTGTTTTATAAGCATAAAATCCAAACCTTTGGTCGAGATAGGTGTAAATTGAAGTGAGGTTCAGTCTGTAATATAAAGGCATCAACACTAAACTGATGACGGCGTAACCAATGGTATAGCCTAAAACTACTTGAAAATAGCTAAATGCTGAAAATTCAACTGTGCCAGGTATTGAAATAAAAGTGACACCACTTAAAGAGGCACCTATCATTCCAAAAGCAACTAAATACCAAGGCGATTTGTTATTAGCTTTAAAAAACTCTGAGTTGCTTCCTGTTTTATTAGTTAAAAAGGAAATCCCTATTAATACGACAAAATAGCCTGCAATAAGCAATAAAATAAAAGTTGGACTTAGCATTTATTATAATTATGCTGACAAATTTAGGTATAAAAAAGAAGAGTTTTAAGACATAATATAGGTAGAATCTGAAACAAGTTCAGATTGACAAAAACTAAGCTTTTTATAGAATTAAAAGTGAATTGAAAACTATTCCACAATAAATTTACCTTGCATTAAAGCCACGTGTCCTGGAAAACTGCAAATAAAATCGTAAACGCCTTTTTCTGGTGCATCAAAGGTAATTGTAGTTTGCTCGCCACCACCAATCATTTTAGTGTGTACTATTACGTTTTCAGTATTTTCAGGAATATAATCATTGCCTTTAGCACTTACGGCTTTTGAGGCAAAATCATTAATATTTGTTTCTGGCTTAAGTAAAACAAAATTATGTCCCATAACTTTTGCATCAAGTTGACCAACGTGCTTTAGTGTGAGTTTGACTTTATCTCCTGCATTGACCTTAATTTCCTTTAAATTAAAGCGCATTTGGTCATTGCCTGTTAAAAGAATTTCGGTCACGCCGTCCTGAGGTGTTGATTTTTCTTCGACAGGTTGATTGATTTTTATAGTTTGTTTGTCTTCTTTTTTATTGTCTTTAGAGTTTCCGCAAGAACCTAAAACAAATAATGAAAATAGAAATGCTATCTGATAGAGTTTCATAATTTATAGTGTATGGATTTTTAACAATTTTGATGGTTTGTATTTATTTAAAAATTTGGCAATTAGTTTGATTAAAATGGCTTAGGGATAGTAACGACATCCTTTTTGAGGTTTATATTAGCGAAGTTGTGTTTTGAGATTGCCGCCAAAAAGCGGTAATCTCAAAAAACTTACTGAGACTTAATAAACTCCAAAAAGATATAGTGGATAGCCCGCTCGAAGCTCATAATAATTATAAAATATTACTATTACCTTTTGTTAATTTCGGTATAAGGTCTGTGGTTTTCGCCAACATATATTTGTCTTGGTCTGCCAATTGGTTCTTTTTTAAGACGCATTTCTCTCCATTGAGCGATCCAGCCTGGTAGTCTTCCGAGGGCAAACATTACAGTAAACATTTCCGTTGGAATACCAAGTGCTCTGTAGATGATACCTGAGTAGAAATCAACGTTAGGGTAGAGTTTGCGTTTTACGAAATAGTCGTCTTCTAAGGCTTCTTTTTCAAGGCCTTTGGCAATGTCGAGAACGGGATCTTCTATGCCTAAATCGCCGAGAACATCGTCTGCAGATTTCTTGATGATTTTAGCTCTTGGGTCAAAGTTTTTGTAAACACGGTGACCAAAGCCCATCAGTCTGAATGGGTCTTCTTTGTCTTTGGCTTTACCCATATATTTTTTGGTGTCGCCACCATCTTCTTTGATGCCTTCTAACATTTCGATAACGGCTTGATTGGCGCCGCCGTGAAGTGGTCCCCAAAGTGCATTGATACCTGCTGAGATAGACACAAATAATCCAGCGTGAGATGAACCTACAATTCTTACTGTTGAGGCTGAGCAGTTTTGTTCGTGATCAGCGTGTAGAATCAATAATTTATTTAATGCTGAGGCTACTACGGGATTAATTTTGTAGTCTTCGTTAGCTTTTTTAAACATCATCTTTAAGATGTTTTCAACATAACCCAAAGAGCTGTCTCCATAGTCTAAGGGTTGTCCTGTACGTTTTCTTAATGCCCAAGCGCATAAGACAGGAAACTTAGCCAATAATTTTACAATAGACTTATACATATCTTCTTCTGAACTTACATCTACTGATGAAGGGTTGAATGCAACTAATGCACTGGTTAGAGAAGACACAACTCCCATTGGATGTGCTGAACGAGGAAATCCATCAAGGATTTTTTTCATCTCTTCGTCAACGTGAGATTCGTCTTTAATGTCTTGGTGGAATTTGTCAAGTTTTTCCTGAGTTGGCAATTCACCAAAAATTAGTAAAAAAGCCACTTCTAAGAAACTTGCATTTTCAGCTAGTTCTTCAATTGAATATCCGCGGTAACGTAAAATACCTTGCTCACCGTCTAAAAAGGTAATTGCACTTTCACAAGATCCTGTGTTTTTATAACCACGATCCAATGTTATTAACCCGCCAGATGCACTTCTCAATGTAGAAATGTCTATGCCGTGTTCATTTTCTGTGCCTACAGTTACTGGTAATTCGTATTGTTTTCCGTCAAATTCAATTTTAGCTGTCATATATTATTATTTATGATTGTACGTTTTTTTGAAACTTATCAAAGATAAGCAATGAATTGTTAAATAGGCGTTAAGTCTAAAGCGAAAAAAACCTATCCTACTTAAGTTATCGTTAAAAATAAGTAGAATAGGTTATTTAAAAAATGATATGAATCAATTTTTAAGAGACTTTAACCTTAAAGGCATCAACTCCAGGAAAATATGCAGTTTGGCCGAGTTCTTCTTCAATTCTTAACAATTGATTGTATTTAGCCATTCTATCACTTCTTGAGGCTGAGCCTGTTTTGATTTGACCAGTATTGAGGGCTACAGCTAAATCTGCAATAGTATTATCTTCAGTTTCTCCTGAACGGTGAGACATTACAGCGGTGTAACCAGCATTTTTGGCCATATTGACTGCTGCAATTGTTTCTGTGAGTGTTCCGATTTGGTTAACTTTAATTAAAATAGAATTGGCAATTCCTTCTTTAATTCCTTTAGATAGTCTTTCTACGTTAGTTACAAATAAATCGTCTCCAACCAGTTGCACGCGATCACCGATTTTGTCAGTCAGCATTTTGAATCCGTCCCAATCATTTTCATCCATAGCGTCTTCTACAGAAATGATAGGGTATTTTTCTGTCAGCTCAGCAATATATTGAGCTTGTTCTTCTGAAGTTCTGACTTCGCCTGAATCACCTTCAAATTTTTTGTAGTTGTATTTACCATTTTCAAAGAACTCGGCTGCAGCACAATCTAAAGCTACCATCACTTCATCACCAAATTTGTATCCTGCATTTTCAACGGCTTCTTTGATAGAATCTAAAGCATCTTCTGTTCCTTTAAGTTTAGGGGCGAAACCACCTTCATCACCAACAGCAGTAGATAGTCCTCTTTTTTTAAGTACTTTTTTTAAGTTGTGAAAGATTTCAGTTCCCATTTGCATAGCGTGCGTAAAGCTTGAAGCTTTAACCGGCATCACCATAAATTCTTGAAAAGCAATTGGAGCATCACTATGTGAGCCACCATTGATGATATTCATCATAGGAACAGGTAAGGTGTTTGCAGAAACGCCACCTATGTATCTGTAAAGTGGTTGTTGGAGTTCGTTTGCAGCAGCTTTAGCAACAGCAAGCGAAACACCAAGAATAGCGTTGGCACCGAGTTTTGCTTTATTTGGTGTACCGTCAAGTTCAATTAAGTATTCATCGATTTCTGTTTGTTCAAAAACAGAATAACCCAATAGTTTATCAGCGATTAAATTATTTACATTGTCAACAGCTTTTGAAACACCTTTACCCATATAGGATTCGTCGCCGTCTCTGAGTTCAACGGCTTCGTGTTCTCCAGTTGATGCACCAGATGGTACAGCAAATCTTCCGAGAACACCTGTTTCTGTTGTAACATCTACTTCTATAGCAGGATTACCTCTTGAATCAAAAATTTGTCTTGCGTGAATGTCTAAAATTGTACTCATTTTTGTTTTGTTTTGTGTGTCTGCAATTTACGAAATTCAATCAGATTAAATAATAAATTAAAATCAATATTTTTTTACATTTTTAACTAAAACGATTGAAATAAAGTAAAATAGCATTAAACGTTTTGTGTATTGAAGTTAAATTAATTATGTTTTTTAATAGAAATTATGTCTTATTCTTATCTATGTAGTCTAATTTAAAAAAACAATTAGCTATGAAAAAGATGATTACAAATTTTAGTTTAATTACAATGTTTCTTTTTGCAACATTGGTCAATGCCCAAAGTGCGAAAAATAACATTGTTGAAAATGCTGCAAGTATTGATGATTTTTCAACACTTGTAACAGCGGTAAAAGCTGCAGATTTAGTTGACGTACTACAGTCTGATGGTCCTTTTACAGTATTTGCTCCCACAAACGATGCTTTTGCTAAATTACCTAAAGAAACTTTAAGTAGTTTATTGAAGCCTGAAAACAAGAGTGCTTTACAGAAAGTATTAACTTATCATGTTGTTAAAGGTAACTTGATGGCAGCTGATGTTTTAAAGGCTGTTAAAGAAAACAAAGGAAAATTAAGTGTAAAGACAGTTAGTGGAGATAACTTTACTGTTACTACAAAAGATGGGAATGTTGTTATTGTAGATGCTAAAGGAAATACTTCAACTATTGTAAAAACTGATGTAAAATCCTCTAATGGTGTAATACACGTTTTAGATACTGTAATTTTACCATAATTAGGGGGTTATTATGAAAAGTAAAAGGCGGCTAATTAGCCGCCTTTTTTAATTTAAGAAGTATACATATTATAGAAATCGTCAAATAAGTAATTGGCGTCATTCGGTCCTGGGCCAGCTTCAGGATGGTATTGAACTGAGAAACATTTTTTGCCCTTAAGTTTAAAGCCAGCTAAGGTTTGGTCGTTGAGGTGTAAGTGGGTGATTTCTAAACCTGAATGATTTTCTGCTTCATCTTTATTTACGGCAAAACCGTGATTTTGTGAGGTAATTTCTGACTTACCTGTTACTAAATTCATTACAGGATGGTTAATACCTCGGTGTCCGTGATGCATTTTAAATGTTGAAATACCTTGAGAAAGAGCTATGACTTGATGACCGAGACAGATTCCAAAAGTAGGAATATTTTTTTCAATGACTTTCTTTGCTAACTCAATAGCAGACTTTAAAGGCTGTGGATCTCCGGGGCCATTAGAAAGGAAAATAGCATCAGGTTGGAATGCCATTAAGTCTTCAAAACTGCTATTGTATGGAAACACCTTTAAGTATGCTTTTCTTTCGGCTAAGTATTTTAGAATATTAGTTTTCACTCCTAAATCTAAGACTGCAATTTTATACTTTGAATTTTTGTCTCCAAAAAAATAAGCGTTTTCTGTAGAAACTTTTGAAGCCAGCTCTAAACCGTCCATTTTAGGATAAGTGTTTAATTCATCTTTCAAAGTTTCAATATCGTCTATTTGTGTAGAAATTACTGCATTCATTGCTCCGTGTTGTCTGATATGACGAACTAATGCGCGGGTATCAACATCTGAAATGGCAAATAGATTAGATTGGTTTAAAAAATCTTCAAGAGATTGATCTGAGGAAGCTCGAGATGGATTGTAGCTAAAATTTTTACAGATAAGCCCAGCTATTTTTGGAGAATTTGATTGATTTTCATCTTTGTGTGTACCATAATTCCCGATGTGTGCATTGGTGGTTACCATAAGTTGACCGTGGTAAGAAGGATCTGTAAATATTTCTTGATAACCTGTCATACCAGTGTTAAAACAAATTTCCCCAAATGCAGTGTCTTGGTTGTTTGAAACAGCTTTTCCATTAAATAGAGTTCCATCTTCAAGGATGAGAATGGCATCTTTCTTTTTGTGGTATCTCATAATTTATTGATATAAAAAAAGGGATAAATATTTAATTTATCCCTTAAAATTAGTAAATATAATTGATGTTATAATTATTTTTTTTCGTCATCTTTTGATTCTTTGTTTTCATCAGAAGATTCGTCTTTGGCTTGACTTTTATTAGAGTCAGCTTTAGCTTCGGTTGTTTCTGGCTTAGCTTCAGTTTTGTTTTCAACTTTAGTGTTGTCTTCTTTAGTTTTTGAATCTTCTTTTGGAGATGATTCAACATTAGTTTCAGAAGTTTCAGGTTGATCTGATGTTACTTTTTTACCAGCACGACGCGTAGATTTCTTTTTCTTTTTGCCTTTAGGGCTATATATTTCATTAAAATCTACAAGTTCAATCATAGCCATTTCAGCAGCATCACCTTGTCGATGGCCAAGTTTAATAATTCTTGTGTATCCACCAGGTCTTGAGGCTACTTTTGGTGCAACTTCTCTAAACAATTCTGCTACTGCATACTTGTCTCTAAGTTTTGAAAACACAATACGTCTGTTATGGGTTGTATCGTTTTTAGACTTAGTGACTAAAGGCTCAACAAAAGTTCTTAGAGCCTTTGCTTTAGCAAGTGTAGTATTTATTCTTTTATGTTCTATGAGAGAGCAAGCCATATTTGCCAACATAGATTTTCTATGGGCAGTCTTGCGACTCAAGTGATTAAATTTCTTTCCGTGTCTCATTTTTAAATATTTTTTTTACGGCTATTAATTAGTCTTTATCAAGATTGTAACGAGATAAATCCATACCAAAATCAAGGCCTTTATTGCTAACTAATTCTTCAAGTTCGCTTAAGGATTTTTTACCAAAATTTCTAAATTTCATCAAATCATTCTTATTGTAAGAAACCAAGTCGCCGAGTGTTTCTACTTCAGCAGCTTTTAAGCAGTTAAGCGCTCTTACAGATAAATCAAGGTCAGAAAGTTTAGACTTAAGAAGCTGTCTCATATGAAGTGCTTCTTCATCATAAGTTTCTGTTTGTGCCATTTCCTCAGTTTCAAGTGTAATTCTTTCATCTGAGAAAAGCATAAAGTGATGGATTAATGTCTTAGCAGCTTCAGTTAAAGCATCTTTAGGATGAATTGAACCATCTGTAACAATTTCAAAGACTAACTTTTCGTAATCTGTTTTTTGTTCTACTCTAAAGTTTTCAATGCTGTACTTAACATTTTTGATTGGAGTATAAATAGAGTCTGTAAAAATGGTTCCTAGTGCAGCTTCGTCTTTTTTATTTTCTTCAGCTGAAACATAGCCTCTCCCTTTTTCAATAGTAATTTGCATATTTATGGATACTTTTTTATCCATATTACAAATTACATGATCAGGGTTTAAAACCTGGAAACCAGATAGATGTTTTTGAAAATCACCAGCTGTGAGTTGCTTTTGATTAGAAACGCTAATTACAGCAGATTCTGTATCATTATCTTCTATTTGTTGTTTAAATCTTACCTGTTTTAAGTTAAGGATGATTTCTGTTACATCTTCTACTACACCAGAAATTGTAGAAAATTCATGGTCTACGCCTTCTATTTTAATTGATGTAATTGCAAAACCTTCTAATGAAGATAGTAAAACGCGGCGCAAAGCATTACCTACGGTAAGACCATATCCTGGTTCTAAAGGTCTGAACTCAAATATACCTTCAAACTCAGAAGAGTCTATCATAATTACTTTATCGGGCTTTTGAAAATTGAATAATGCCATAGTGTTGTAGTATCTAATTATTATTTAGAGTATAATTCGACGATAAACTGCTCGTTTATGTTTTCTGGAATCTGTGTTCTTTCAGGAACGCTAACAAATGTGCCTTCTTTCTTTTCTGAATTCCAGCTTAACCATTCATAAACAGCTGAAGAGTTTGATAATGATTGTTCAATAACGCTTAAAGATTTAGATTTTTCTCTAACACCTATAATGTCATTGACTTTCATTTGATAAGATGGGATATTTACAATCTCACCATTAACCGTAATGTGTTTGTGTGAAACCAACTGTCTAGCACCGCTTCTTGAAGGTGATAAGCCTAATCTATAGACAACATTGTCTAGACGTTTTTCGCACATTTGAAGTAAAACTTCACCAGTAATGCCTTTTGCACTATTGGCTTTCTCGAACATGTTTCTAAATTGGCGTTCTAGTATACCATAAGTATATTTTGCCTTTTGCTTTTCCATTAACTGGATAGCGTATTCAGATTTTTTACCACGTCTTCTGTTGTTGCCATGTTGGCCAGGTGGGTATTTTTTCTTTTCAAACGATTTATCATCGCCGAAAATAGGCTCGCCAAATTTACGAGCAATTTTAGTTTTTGGACCAGTATATCTTGCCATTTCTATGTATTTAGGTTATAGGTTATGAATTAAGGTCTTTCCTTCGATAACCTTATTTTTTTTATTAAACTCGTCTTCTTTTAGGCGGACGACATCCGTTGTGAGGAATTGGAGTTACATCTATGATTTCGGTAACTTCAACGCCTGAGTTGTGTAATGCTCTAATAGCAGACTCTCTTCCATTACCAGGTCCTTTGACGAAAACTTTTACTTTTCTAAGACCCGCTTCGTGAGCAACTTTACTAGCATCTTCTGCGGCGAGTTGAGCAGCGTAAGGTGTATTTTTTTTACTGCCTCTAAAACCCATTTTTCCAGCTGAAGACCAAGATATGACTTCACCATTGTTGTTAGTTAAAGACACAATAATATTATTAAATGAAGCAAAAATATGAGCCTCACCAAAGGCGTCTGTAGTGACTTTACGCTTTTTTGTTGTTGATTTAGCCATGATTATTTAGTTACTTTTTTCTTATTAGCTACTGTTTTTCTTCGACCTTTACGGGTACGTGAATTGTTTTTAGTTCTTTGACCTCTTAAAGGTAAACCAGATCTGTGTCTAACTCCTCTATAACAACCAATATCCATAAGACGTTTGATGTTCATTTGAGTTTGCGATCTTAATTCACCTTCTATGGTAAATTGTGAGACAGCGTTACGAACGCCAGAAACATCACTATCATCCCAGTCAGAAACTTTTTTGTTTGGATCAACTTTAGCTTCTTTAAGAATTCTTTGCGCTCTAGACTTACCTATACCAAAAATATAGGTTAAAGCGATTACGCCTCTTTTTTGTTTAGGGATATCAACACCTGCTATTCTTGCCATAATTAACCTTGTCTTTGTTTAAACTTTGGATTCTTTTTATTAATAACATAAAGTCTCCCTTTACGTCTTACGATTTTGCAATCTGCACTTCTCTTTTTGATTGATGCTCTTACTTTCATAATGTTAGTATCTATAAGTTATACGTCCTTTTGTTAAGTCATAAGGACTCATTTCTAATTTCACTTTATCGCCTGGTAACAATTTAATGTAATGCATTCTCATTTTACCAGATATATGAGCTGTTACGACATGCTCATTTTCAAGCTCTACTCTAAACATTGCGTTAGACAATGCTTCTATAATAGTTCCGTCTTGTTCTATTGAAGGTTGTTTAGCCATAATTATGCTACTGCTTTTCTGTTTTTTCCTGATTTCATTAATCCGTCATAATGTTTATTTAATAAATAAACATTAACTTGATCTATTGTATCTATTGCAACTCCAACCATAATTAACAATGAAGTTCCCCCAAAGAATAAGGCCCAACCTGACTGCACGTTAAGTAATGAAACAATAATTGCTGGGAAAATAGCAATAATCGCTAAAAATACAGATCCTGGTAATGTTATTTGCGACATAATTCTATCAAGATATTCTGCTGTTTCTGTTCCAGGCCTAATGCCAGGAATAAATCCACCACTTCTTTTTAGGTCATCTGCCATTTTATTGGTTGGTACTGTTATAGCGGTGTAAAAATAGGTGAATATGATGATGAGTAAACCAAAGACTATATTGTACCATAAGCCAAACATATCATTAAATTCTGCTGCAATACCTTGGGCGGTTGCCGTGTCTGATAGTCCAGCTAATGCAGCTGGAACAAACATAATGGCTTGAGCAAAGATTATAGGCATAACACCAGAAGCGTTAAGCTTTAGTGGTATAAACTGTCTCGCACCGCCAAAAATATTTTTTTCGTATTTTCCAGAGGCATTTTTTCTTGCATATTGAACCGGAATTTGTCTTACAGCTTTCACTAAATAAACAGAAGCTAAAATAATAACAAACCAAATGACTAATTCAATTAATATAAGAATTAAACCTCCTGTACCGTCATCTCCCATTCTTGAGGATAATTCTTGTGCAAAAGACTGTGGTAATCTGGCAATAATACCTACCATAATAAGCAGAGATATACCATTTCCAACACCTTTGTCTGTTATTTTTTCACCTAACCACATTGCAAAAATACAACCTGCTGTAAGGATTATAACTGCAGAGGTGATAAACATCGTATTACTTTGAACCATAAATGCATTGTCTGGTAAAATATTGTATAAATTATAAATATAACCAGGACCTTGGACTAAAGTAATACCAATAGTGAGCCAGCGTGTTATTTGTGTTATTTTTTTAGTTCCACTTTCTCCTTCTTTTTGAAGTTTTTGTAAATAAGGAACGGCAATAGTCATCAATTGAACAACAATAGAAGCAGAGATGTAAGGCATAATACCTAACGCAAACACTGAAGCATTAGAAAAAGCACCACCTGTAAAAGCATTTAATAAGCCTAAGATACCATCTTCAGTTTGGCTACCTAGACTAGCCAATTGAGAGGCATCAATACCTGGTAGAACAACTTGTGCCCCAAATCTGTAAACGATTAATAAGCCCAAAGTCAGAAGTATTCTGTTTTTGAGCTCGTCTATTTTCCAAATATTTTTTATCGTTTCAATAAATTGCATTGAGTAAATATTATAATGTTATAGCTTCTCCACCGGCTTTTTCAATTGCTTCTTTAGCTGATTTTGAAAACTTATGTGCTTCTACTTTCAATTTAGATTTTAATTCTCCATTACCTAATATCTTAACTAAGTCTTTCTTTTTAGTGAGGCCAAGTTTTATAAAAGTCTCTAGGTCGACAGAATCTTTAATTTTTTTGTCATCAACTAAAGCTTGAAGATTTGAAAGATTAATAGGTTTGTAATCAATCCTGTTGATATTATTAAACCCAAACTTAGGAATTCGTCTTTGTAAAGGCATTTGCCCACCTTCAAATCCTATTTTTCTAGAATATCCAGATCTTGATTTGGCACCTTTATGACCTCTTCCTGCTGTATCACCAGTTCCAGAACCTTCTCCACGTCCGAGACGTTTCGTCTTTCCTTTTACAGAACCTTTTGCTGGTTTTAATTGATGTAATTTCATAATTAATAGTCTTATTTGATCTTTTCTACACTAACCAAGTGGCTGACTTTACCAATCATACCCAATATATTTGGTGTATCTTGATGTTCTACACTTTGGCCTATTTTTTTTAAACCTAAGGCTTCAAGAGTCAACTTTTGTTGTTTGGTTCTCTTGATTGCACTTTTTGTTTTAGTAACTAATATTTTTGACATTTTCAAAAGCTATTATTATCCGTTAAATACTTTATCTATTGATATTCCTCTTTGCTTTGCAACTTTATCTACATTTCTTAATTGTAAAAGTGCATCAAATGTAGCTTTTACTACATTGTGAGGGTTATTTGAACCTTGGTTTTTTGACAATACATCATGTACACCTACAGATTCTAAAACAATTCTTGTTGGTCCTCCAGCAATTACACCAGTACCTTCTGAGGCAGGGAATAATGAGACTTTGGCGCCTGCATACTTTCCTTTTTGCTCGTGAGGTAATGTACCTTTGTTTAAAGGAATTCTTATCAAGTTTTTCTTAGCATCTTCAACTGCTTTTGCGATAGCATCAGCAACTTCTTTAGATTTACCTAAACCTTGACCTACAACACCATTTTCATCTCCAACTACAACTATAGCTGAAAATCCAAAAGCTCTACCACCTTTAGTGACTTTAGTAACACGTTGTACACCTACAAGTCTATCTTTTAAATCTAAACCGCCAGGCTTAACAAACTCTACATTTTTATAATTCTGATACATATCTTAAAATTTTAATCCACCTTCTCTGGCTCCTTCAGCCAATGATTTTACTCTACCGTGATATAAGTAACCGCTTCTATCAAAAGCAACTTCTTCGATGCCAATTTTATTAGCTTTTTCAGCAATAGCTTGACCAACAGCTTTTGAGCGTTCTACCTTTGGTTTGCCCTTTGAAGCATCTGTTCTTGATGAAGCTGAAGCAAGTGTTTTACCGTTAACATCATCAATAAGTTGAGCATAAATCTCAAAATTACTTCTGTAAACAGATAATCTTGGTTTAGTTGCTGTTCCTTTTATACTTCTTCTGATTCTTTGATGAATCTTTTTTCTTCTTTTTTGTTTAGAAAATCTCATAATTATGCTGATTTACCTGCTTTTCTTCTTATGTATTCACCAACGTACTTGATACCTTTTCCTTTATAAGGTTCTGGTTTTCTGTATGATCTGATTTTGGCGGCGACTTGACTAACAAGTTGCTTATCGTGTGAGGTTAATTTGATGACTGGGTTTTTACCTTTTTCACTAACAGTTTCAACTTTTACCTCAGGCGCGAGTTGAAGTACAATATTATGTGAAAAACCAACAGCAATTTCTAATTTTTGACCTTGATTAGTTGCTCTGTAACCTACACCAACAAGTTCTAATTCTCTAGTGTATCCTTCTGTTACTCCAGTAATCATATTGTTGATAAGAGATCTGTAAAGACCGTGCTTAGATTTAATATTTTTATTATCGTTAGGGCGTTCTACGATAATTTCACCATCTTCATGCTTGATTTTAACATCCTCAAATTTTTGAGAAAGCTCACCAAGTTTACCTTTGATTGATATAGAGTTGTCCTCAAGTTTTACCTCTACGCCTTCGGGTATTTTCACTGGACTATTTCCTATTCTAGACATAACTAATCTTTTAAACTATATTAATATACGTAACAAAGTAATTCGCCACCAACATTATTTTTTTGTGCTTGTTTACCGGTCATTAAACCTTTTGATGTTGATACAATCGATATTCCAAGTCCGTTCAGTATACGAGGAATTTCATCATGACCAGAATATTTTCTCAAACCAGGTTTACTGATTCTTTGAATTTTCTTGATAACAGGTTCTTGGCTTAGCTTATCGTATTTAAGCGCTATTTTAATAACGCCTTGTTTGTCGTCATCTAAAAATTTATAACTTAGGATAAAACCTTGATCAAAAAGAATTTTTGTCAATTCTTTTTTAAGATTAGAAGCTGGTATTTCAACGGTTCTATGACCGGCTGCAACCGCATTTCTAATTCTGGTTAAGTAATCTGATACAGGATCTAAATTCATTTTTTAATTATTTAATATTACCAACTGGCTTTTTTAACCCCTGGAATTAAACCTTTATTTGCCATTTCTCTAAACATGACTCTAGATAGACCAAATGTTCTCATATATCCTTTTGGTCTTCCTGTAAGTTTACAACGGTTGTGTAGTCTTACTGGTGAAGAGTTTTTAGGAAGCTTTTGTAAAGCTTCATAGTCACCTTCTTCTTTAAGTCTTTTACGCTTTTCAGCATATTTTTTTACTAATTTTTCGCGTTTTACTTCGCGAGCTTTCATTGATTCTTTAGCCATATTAGTTCTTTTTAAAAGGCAAACCCAATTCTGTTAATAATGCTTTTGCTTCTTTATCCGTATTGGCAGAAGTCACAAATGTGATATCCATGCCAGATATACGGTTTACTTTGTCTATATTAATCTCAGGAAAAATAATTTGTTCTGTAATTCCTAAATTATAATTTCCTCTACCGTCAAAACCATCAGGTTTTATTCCGCTAAAATCTCTAACACGAGGTAGTGCAGATGTAATTAACCGGTCTAAAAATTCGTACATTCTATGACCTCTCAATGTCACTTTAGCGCCAATTGGCATTCCTTTTCTTAATTTAAAAGATGCGACATCTTTTTTGGACACAGTTGCTACTGCTTTTTGACCAGCTATTCTAGATAATTCATCTACGGCATGGTCAATAAGTTTTTTATCAGCAATAGCTTCTCCAACACCTCTACTCAATACTATTTTTTGGAGTCTTGGAGTCTCCATGGTATTTGAATAGCTGAATTCTTTAACAAGATTCTTTTTGACTCTTGTTTGATATTCTTCTTTTAATCTAGGTATATATTCCATATCTAGCTTATTACTTCGTTAGTTTTTGTAGAAACCCTTACTTTTTTACCATCTTGTATTTCAAAGCGTACACGGGTCGGGTTTCCGTTTTTATCAGTGAGCGCAACATTTGAAATATGTATAGGAGCTTCAATTTCTTGAATACCACCTTGAGGATTTTGAGCGCTTGGTTTAAGGTGTTTTTTAATCATGTTTACAGATTCAACAATAACTTTGTCAGCATCATATATAACTTTCATGACTTTACCTTCTTGGCCTTTATGCTCTCCAGTTATAACTTGAACTGTATCACCTGTTTTGATTTTAAACTTTTTCATCATTTTAGTTTTAAAGCACTTCAGGTGCCAATGAAACAATTTTCATGAATTTATTTTCTCGTAACTCTTTAGCTACAGGACCAAATACACGTGTTCCTCTCATTTCTCCAGTAGGGTTAAGCAATACGCAAGCATTGTCATCAAATCTAATGTAAGATCCATCTGGTCGTCTAACCTCTTTGTTGGTTCTTACAACAACAGCTGTTGAAACCGCACCTTTCTTAATACTACCGTTTGGTGTAGCTTCTTTAACACTTACTACAACTTTGTCGCCTACACTAGCGTATCTTTTCTTGGTACCACCTAACACTCTTATCACCAAAACTTGCTTGGCTCCAGTATTATCGGCTACTCTTAATCTTGATTCTTGTTGTACCATAATTATTTAGCTCTTTCAATTATATCAACTAGCCTCCAACGTTTAGTTTTGCTAAGAGGTCTTGTCTCCATTATTTTTACAGTGTCACCTTCATTACACGATTCTTTTTCATCGTGAGCAACGTATTTTTTTGTTTTAAGAACGAATTTTCCATAAATAGGGTGCTTGATTTTTTTAACTTCAGACACAACTATTGACTTCAGCATTTTATTGCTTGTTACAACACCTATACGCTCTTTTCTTAGATTTCTTTTTTCCATTATGTTGAGGAATTAAACTAAATTTCTTTTGCTGATTTCTGAATTCATTCTCGCAACAGATCTTCTCAAAGTTCTGATTTGCATTGGATTTTCCAAAGGTGTCAATGTATGAGCCATTTTGAGCTCAGATATTTTTTGTTTGGTTGTCTCCATAGCTTCAACCAAATCAGCGTCAGATAATTTTAAAATTTCAGATTGTTTCATAATCGTTTTTTATTCTTGATAATCTCTAGCAACAACAAATTTTGTTTTTACTGGTAATTTCTGTGCTGCAAGCCTTAATGCTTCTTTGGCTATATCTTGAGTAACTCCACCTATTTCAAACATAATTCTTCCTGGTTTAACTACAGCTGCATAGTATTCTACTGCACCTTTTCCTTTACCCATTCTAACCTCAAGAGGTTTTTTAGTGATAGGTTTGTCTGGAAATATTTTTATCCACAAAGAACCTTCTCTTTTCATAAATCGTGTTGCAGCAATACGTGCTGCTTCAATTTGTCTTGCAGTTATAAATGATGAGTCTAAAGACTTTAGTCCAAAAGTACCATTTGAAAGTCGGTGTCCTCTAGTAGAGATACCTTTCATTCGGCCTTTTTGCTGCTTTCGAAATTTGGTTTTCTTTGGTTGTAACATTTTCTACAATATTTTATTTTCTACGTCTAGCTCCAGATCGATTAGACTTAGTGTTTTTTCCTCCTTTTTTTTGTAATCCTACAAGTGGTGACAATTCTCTTTTGCCATAAACTTCACCTTTCATAATCCAAACTTTAATTCCTAATCGTCCATAAGTTGTATGAGCTTCAACTAGAGCATAATCAATATCTGCTCTAAAAGTTGACAAAGGAATTCTACCTTCTTTATATGACTCAACTCGTGCCATTTCAGCACCGTTTAGCCTACCAGCAATTTGAATTTTAATACCTTCAGCATTCATTCTCATGGTTGCTGCAATAGCCATTTTAATAGCTCTTCGGTATGATATTCTGTTTTCTACTTGTCTAGCTACACTTGATGCCACTAAAAAAGAATCTAATTCAGGTCTTTTAATTTCAAAAATATTAACTTGAACCTCTTTACTTGTGAGTTGTTTTAATTCTTCTTTTAATTTATCAACTTCTTGACCGCCTTTTCCTATTATAATACCAGGTCTAGCTGTTGTAATTGTTACTGTTACTATTTTAAGTGTGCGTTCAATAATAACTCTAGATACACTTGCTTTTGAAAGTCTAGCATGGATATATTTCCTGATTTTGTCATCTTCAGCAATATTATCACCGTAATCATTACCACCATACCAGTTGGATTCCCAACCTTTTATGATTCCTAATCTATTTCCTACCGGGTGTGTTTTTTGTCCCATAATATATCTTAGCTATCTAAATTATTATTTTCACCTAATATTAAAGTCACGTGGTTAGAACGTTTTCTTATTCTATGTGCTCTTCCTTGAGGAGCAGGTCTTAATCTTTTAAGCATTCTAGCACTATCAACTTTAATTTCTTTTATAAACAAACCAGCTTGTTCAAGGTCTGCGTCTTCATTTTTTTGTTGCCAATTGGCTATTGCTGAAAGTAAAAGTTTTTCTACACGTTGTGCAGCTTCTTTTTTACTAAATTTCAAAACTTGTAAAGCTTTTTCAACCTCCATACCTCTTACCAAATCAGTTACTAACCTCATTTTTCTCGGTGAAGTGGGGCAGTTGTTTAATTTAGCAAACGCCAAATTAGATTTGCTCTCTTTTATAGCTTCAGCACGTTGTTTTTTTCTAACTCCCATGATAGTCTGCTTATATTACTTTTTATTTCTTGCTGAGGTATGTCCTCTAAATGTGCGCGTTGGTGAAAATTCACCTAATTTATGACCTACCATATTTTCTGTTACAAAAACAGGCACAAATTGTTTTCCGTTGTGAACACCAATAGTTTGTCCTACAAAATCTGGTGTTATCATTGATGCACGTGACCAAGTTTTAATAACTGATTTTTTGCCTGACTCAACATTTTGAGCAACTTTTCTCTCTAATTTATAGTGAACGTAAGGTCCTTTTTTTAGTGATCTAGCCATGTTTTATTTCTTTTTACGTTCTAAAATATGTTTATTACTTGATTTTGTTAAAGATCTAGTTTTGAAACCTTTTGCAGGAATTCCTTTACGTGATCTTGGATGACCACCAGAAGCTCTTCCTTCACCACCACCCATTGGGTGATCAACTGGGTTCATAACGACAGGTCTAGTTCTAGGCCTTCTACCTAACCAACGGCTTCTACCTGCTTTACCAGATACTAATAATTGATGGTCGCTATTTGAAACTGCACCAATCATTGCTTTACAATCGGATAATATTAATCGTGTTTCGCCAGATGGCAATTTAATGGTAACATATTTACCATCTTTAGCTGTTAACTGAGCAAATGTACCTGCACTTCTTACCATTACAGCACCGTTACCCGGCACTAATTCAATACATGAAATGATTGAGCCAAATGGTATTTTAGACAAAGGTAAAGCATTACCTATATCTGCAGAGACTTTATCGCCAGATTGAACAGTCTGACCTACTTTTAACCCGCTTGGAGCTATAATGTAACTTTTTTCACCATCTTTATATTGAATCAATGCAATGAAAGCAGTACGATTTGGATCATATTCAATAGACTTTACTGTTGCAGTCATATCGGTTTTAGTTCTTTTAAAATCGATGATTCTGTAACGTCTCTTATGACCACCACCGCGGTAGCGCATTGTCATTTTTCCTTGATTGTTTCGACCACCAGATTTTTTTATCGGAGCAAGTAATGACTTTTCCGGCTTATCAGTTGTTATGGCGTCGAACCCACTTACAACTTTAAATCGCTGACCTGGCGTTATTGGTTTTAGTTTTTTTACAGGCATGTCTTAAAATTAAAGATTACTGTATAAATCAATAGTATCACCTTCTGCAACTTGAACAATAGCTTTTTTCAAAGCATCAGTTTTACCTGTTACCATTCCTGTCTTAGTGTACTTTGTTTTAACTGTTGGTTTAATATTCATCGTTCTAACCTTGTCAACAGTAACTCCATAAGCACTTTCTACAGCCTCTTTGATTTGTATCTTGTTGGCTTTATTATTTACAAAAAAAGAGAAGCGATTGTTTAACTCACTATCTTCTGTAGCTTTTTCTGTTATAATAGGTTTGATTAAAATGCTCATATCTATTGACTCAAGTTTTGTTCTAAATATTCAATTACCGACTCAGATAATACTAAAACATCATTGTTTAAAATCCTGTAAGTATTTAATTCTGAGGCTGTTAAGACACTATGTCTCTTCAAATTACGGGACGACAAATATACATTATTATTTGCATCTGCAAACACAAAAAGAGATTTTTTATTGTCAAGTTTTAAATTTTCTAAAACTTTCAAAAATTCCTTTGTTTTTGGGCTGTCAAAATTAAAGTTTTCTACAACTATTAATTCTTTATCATTTACCTTTTGAGATAAGGCTGAAGCTCTAGCCAATCGCTTTAATTTTTTATTTAATTTAAAGTGATAATTTCTAGGGCGAGGACCGAAAACTCGACCTCCTCCTTTAAAAATAGGTGACTTGATGCTACCTGCTCTTGCGGTACCAGTACCTTTCTGTTTTTTGATTTTACGAGTACTCCCTTTTATTTCAGCTCTTTCTTTAGCTTTGTGAGTACCTTGTCTTTTACTAGCAAGATGTTGTTTAACATCGAGATATATCGCGTGTTCGTTGGGTTCAATACCAAAAACCTCATCAGATAAACCTACTGTTCTTCCAGTATCTTTTCCTTTTATATCTAAAACCTCTACTTTCATTATTTTCTGATTGTTAAGTAAGCGTTTTTATGTCCAGGTACGCAACCTTTGACAATAAGTAGATTTTTATCTTCTACTACTTTCAACACTTTAAGGTTAGTGACTTTTACTTTTTTATTTCCCATCTGTCCGCCCATTTTCATACCTTTAAAAATACGTGCGGGATAAGATGCAGCTCCAACAGACCCAGGAGCTCTCAACATGCTTTGTTGGCCGTGAGTTCGTTCAGAACCACTAAAGCCGTGTCGTTTTACAACACCCTGAAATCCTTTTCCTTTAGAGATACCAGATACATCAACGAATTCACCTTCTCTAAAGATGTCAACAGTGACCTGATCTCCTAATTTAAATTCGCCTTCATATTCTTGGAATTCGATAACTTTACGTTTTACAGATGAGCCCGCTTTTTTAAAATGGCCTTTTTCAGCCATTGTTGAGCTTTTTTCTGTCTTGTCATCGAAACCAAGTTGAAGAGCTTCATACCCGTCAACCTCTTTGGTTCTGACTTGGGTAACTGTGCATGGTCCAGCTTGAATGACAGTGCACGGAATGTTCTTTCCGTTTTCGTCATATAAGCTGGTCATACCTATTTTTTTTCCTAATAACCCAGACATTTGTTTATTGATTTAATTTAATATTAATTATACTTTAATTTCTACTTCAACACCGCTTGGCAATTCTAATTTCATCAAAGCATCGATTGTTTTTGATGATGAACTATAGATATCTAACAAACGTTTGTAAGAATCTAATTGAAATTGTTCTCTTGCTTTTTTATTGACGTGAGGTGAACGTAATACAGTAAATATTTTCTTCTTTGTAGGAAGAGGAATTGGACCTGTAACTACAGCACCTGTGGTTTTAACCGTTTTAACAATCTTATCAGCTGACTTATCAACTAAATTGTGATCGTATGATTTTAACTTTATTCTAATTTTTTGACTCATTGTTCAAGAATTATTCGTTAGTTGTGGTTCCTTTAGCTGCTGCTATAACTTCTTCAGACACATTAGATGGAGTTTCATCATAGTGAGAAAATTCCATTGTTGAAGTTGCTCTACCAGAAGAAAGTGTTCTTAATGTTGTTACGTATCCAAACATTTCTGATAGTGGCACGAGAGCTTTAATTATTTTAGCCCCTGAACGATCAAACATATCATTAACTTGTCCGCGACGTTTGTTAAGGTCGCCTACAATGTCTCCCATATTTTCTTCAGGTGTTACCACCTCAACTTTCATCATTGGCTCAAGGATTACAGCACCAGCAGATTTTGCAGCAGATTTGTAACCTATTTTAGCTGCAAGCTCAAAAGACAATTGGTCAGAATCCACAGGGTGGAAGGATCCGTCTTTTAATACAACTTTTAAGCTATCCATTTGGAAGCCTGCTAAAGGGCCATTTTTCATTGCTTCTTCAAATCCTTTTTGGACAGAAGGTATAAATTCTTTAGGAACACGACCACCTTTGATTTCGTCTACAAACTGAAGTCCAGTTTCTTCTTCAAAATCTTCATCAACAGGACCCATTTCAAAAACAATGTCTGCAAACTTACCACGTCCACCAGATTGTTTTTTGTAAACTTCTCTGTGGTCTGTACTTTTCTTAACTGCTTCTTTGTATTCAACTTGTGGTTCACCAACGTTGACTTCAACTTTAAACTCTCGTTTCATTCTATCAATCAAAATATCGAGGTGAAGCTCACCCATACCAGAAATGATAGTTTGTCCTGAAGCTTCGTCTGTCTTAACAACAAATGTTGGATCTTCTTCAGCAAGTTTTTGTAAAGCAATGCCCATTTTTTCAACATCGGCTTTAGTTTTTGGCTCAACCGCAATACCAATAACTGGTTTTGGGAAGGTCATAGATTCTAAAACGATAGGATGTTTAAGGTCGGTAAGCGTATCTCCAGTTTTAATATCTTTAAAACCAACAGCAGCTCCAATATCTCCAGCTTCAATTTTGTCAATAGGCTCTTGTTTATTTGAGTGCATTTGATACATTCTCGAAATACGTTCTTTTTTACCAGAACGCGTATTTAAGACATACGAACCAGCATCAAGCGTACCTGAATAAGTTCTGAAAAATGCTAAACGACCAACAAATGGGTCAGTGGCAATTTTAAAAGCTAAAGCTGCAAACGGAGATTCTACGTTAGGTTTTCTACTTTCAACTTCGTTAGTATCAGGATTTGTTCCTTCAATAGCCTCAACATCTACAGGTGAAGGCAAGTAACGCATTACAGCGTCAAGCATAGCTTGAACACCTTTGTTTTTAAAGGCAGAACCGCACATCATAGGAATGATAGACATATCTATTGTAGCAGCACGTAAAGCAGCAATGATTTCATCTTCTGTGATAGAGTTTTCATCTTCAAAGAATTTCTCCATTAACTCTTCATCATATTCAGCTACAGCTTCAACTAATTCAGCTCTATATTTATCAACGCTCTCTTGAAGCTCAGCAGGAATATCTATTTCTTCATAAGTCATTCCCATATCTTCATCGTTCCAAATAATTGCCTTTTTTGAAATTAAGTCAACCACACCTTTAAAATCGATTTCATCTCCAATCGGAACTTGAAGAGGAACAGGATTTCCGCCAAGCATTTCCTTAACTTGTTTACAAACCATAAAGAAGTCAGCTCCTTGTCTATCCATTTTATTAACAAAGCCAAGACGAGGAACTTTATATTTGTCTGCCTGTCTCCAAACGGTTTCAGATTGTGGCTCAACACCATCAACTGCACTAAACAAAGCAACAACACCATCTAAAACACGTAAAGATCGCTCTACCTCAACAGTAAAGTCAACGTGACCAGGTGTGTCAATAATGTTTACAATGTATTCGTGATCTCTATAAGGCCAGGTACAATGTGTAGCTGCAGAAGTAATAGTAATACCACGTTCTTGCTCTTGCTCCATCCAGTCCATTGTCGCTGCTCCATCGTGAACTTCACCAATTTTGTGAGAAATACCTGTGTAATATAATATTCTTTCGGTAGTTGTTGTTTTACCAGCATCAATGTGAGCTGCAATACCGATGTTTCTTGTAAATTTTAAATCTCTTTGTGCCATTTTTTATTAGAATCTAAAGTGTGAAAATGCTTTATTAGCTTCCGCCATTTTATGAGTATCTACACGCTTCTTAACCGCTGCACCTTCCTCTTTAGCAGCAGCAAGAATTTCTGAAGCCAACTTGGCTGGCATAGATTTTTCATTGCGTTTTCTTGCAAAAAGTATCAACCATTTCATAGCAGTTGAAACCTTACGGTCAGGTCTAATTGGTGTAGGAATTTGAAATGTTGCACCACCAACACGACGACTTCTCACTTCTACGTGAGGCATTATATTAGATAATGCATCTTTCCAAAGCTCTAAAGCAGTCTTCTCTTCATCTTGTTTTTTCTCCTCAACAATATCAATAGCTTGATAAAAAATATCAAATGCCACAGATTTTTTTCCGTCCCACATTAACATGTTCACAAAACGTGTGACCAAAGGGTCATGAAATTTTGGATCGGGTAATATAGAACGCTTTTTGGCTAATCTTTTTCTCATGTCTTCTTAAGATTTAATTATTTTTTTGGACGTTTTGCACCATATTTAGAACGGCGTTGCAGTCTTCCTTCTACACCTGCTGTATCAAGCGCACCTCTTACGATGTGATACCTAACACCAGGTAAATCTTTTACTCTTCCACCTCTTACTAATACTATCGAGTGCTCTTGAAGATTGTGTCCTTCGCCGGGAATGTATGCGTTCACTTCTTTACCATTTGTTAACCTTACACGGGCAACTTTACGCATTGCTGAGTTAGGTTTTTTTGGTGTAGTTGTGTAAACACGCGTACATACGCCACGACGTTGAGGGCATGAGTCCAAAGCAGCCGATTTACTCTTCTTAGTAGTGGTCTTTCTTCCTTTTCTTACTAATTGTGAAATTGTTGGCATAATATTAAATAAAAATTACCCTGTTTTTTCGGGTTTGCAAATGTAGAAATATATTTTTACTAAACAAACCAAACTTCTAACTAAATCAAAATATTCTTAAAATTTAATATTTAAACTTTCAAGAGCTTTATTTATTTGGGGCTTTAACGGGCTGTTCGCTATATCTTTATTGTGGTTTGTTAAGTCTCAGTAAGCGTTTAAAAGTTACCACTTGAGGTGGCACCTTTAAAACACAACTTCGCTAAAACAACCCACAAAAAGGATGCCGCTACCATCCCTAGCCTATCCGCTATATTCTTAGGTAAATCTGTAAATTAGCCTATATTGCTTGACCAAAATAAAGCTCAATCTCTCTAAAAAAACTTATCTTTATCCAAAATTTAAGTAAAAAATGAACGCTTACATAGACCATACATTATTAAAACCTGAATCAACTCAAGACCAAATTAAAACTTTATGCAAAGAAGCCAAAATATACAATTTTGCATCGGTTTGTGTTCACCCACATTATGTTAAATTAGCTAAGCAAAACTTAAAAGATTCTGCTGTAAAAGTCTGTACAGTAATAGGTTTTCCATTAGGTGCAAACACTACTGCAACCAAAGTTTTTGAAGCACAAAATGCCATAAAGAATGGTGCTGACGAAATTGATATGGTCATTAACATCAGTTGGATGAAGGATAAATTTTACGACAAACTTGAGAGTGAAATTTCAACTATTAAAAAATCAATAAATGAGCATATTTTAAAGGTAATCATCGAAATCAGCTTATTAACTGATGATGAAATTTCAAAAATCAGTCAAATTGTTTCTAAGTCAGGTGCAGACTTTATAAAAACCTCAACAGGCTTTGGAGCTCACGGAGCAACTTTAGAAGCCGTAAAACTTATGAAAGCTAACATTTCAAACCAAATTCAAATTAAAGCTTCTGGAGGCATCAGAGATTATAAAACCGCCAAGGCATACATCGATTTAGGTGTAACTCGACTAGGGACTTCTTCTGGTGTTGAAATTGTATCTGGCAAAAGCTCAACTAAATCTTACTAATATTATGAGTGTACATTTAAACGCCAAAAAAGGTAATATTTCGGATAAAGTTTTATTACCAGGCGACCCTTTACGTGCCAAATGGATTGCTGAAACTTTTTTAGAAAATCCAGTTTGCTACAATACTGTCAGAAATATGTTTGGCTACACAGGACTTTATAAAGGTCAACGCGTTTCGGTTCAAGGTACCGGTATGGGAATGCCTTCCGCAAGCATTTACATAGAAGAATTAATCAATGAATATAATGTAAAATCACTCATAAGAGTTGGCAGTGCTGGCTCGCTTCAAAAAAATGTCAAATTGAGAGAAGTGGTTTTGGCCATGTCGGCTTCTACTAATTCATCATTCAACAAACAAAGATTTAATCACGAAGACTATGCACCAACAGCTGATTTTGAGCTTTTTCAAAAAGCGGTTGACATTGCAAAATCACAGCAAATTAAATTTCACGCCGGAAATGTATTTTCTTCTGATATTTTTTATGCAGATGATAAGGACTATTATGACATTTGGGCGCAGCATAATGTGTTATGTGTAGAAATGGAAGTTGCAGCACTTTATACTATTGCTGCAAAATATGGACTTAAAGCTTTAGGCATTTTGACTATTTCAGATTCTTTAGTTGATGGATTACATACTTCAGCAAAAGAACGCGAACAGAGTTTCGGAGATATGGTTCAAATAGCCTTAAAAACAATTGTTAGTCTTTAATTTTGGTTTCATTTACTCTACATACTTTTATGATTTACAGTTAGTTTTAACTTTAAATTAATAAGAGAATTGAATAATTAAATTTACTTTTAAAGAAAAAATTTAGTTATGAAAAGAATCAAAAACTTAAACTACGGACTATTTTTGTTATTCGTTTTTCTTATCAGCTCTGCGGTAGCGCAAGAAAGATATGAAAAAACAAGGTCTGCAACAGACATTGCACAGCAACGTACTAGTTATGAAGTTAAACAACTTAAACTTGATGCTAAAGAAGCCAAAAGTTTAGGGGAAGTTAATCTGATGTATGCCCAGCAAATGATGGCACTCCAAAGACAAGCACCAACCCAAAACAAAAAAGAAGAAATTCAAGCCTTAAAGCGCTCGCATAGCTTGAAAATTAAATCGCTTATTAGTTCAGAAAAATATCAAGAATATCAAGCCTTGCAAAAGAAACAAGAACAGAAAGCAAATAAAAAAGTAAAAAAGAACAAGCTTAAAAATAGATAAGCATAATTGAAAATTAAAGTTATAAATTAACCTACCTCAGGGTAGGTTTTTTTATTACAAAAGCTTAATTCTTACAAGTATTTTACAGCTTTTTATAAAATATAGTATTCAATTAAATGACAATTACAGACAAAAAATCGCTTTACAATCAATTTTTTGGTTTTTTAAATATGCAAAATTTGTTTTTGAATTCAGATGTATTTTCATCAGCACCATTTGAAACTCAAGATATAGACAATATTGATTACGATTCAATTGATTTTAAAGCCATAGAGAAACATAAGTATCTCGGCAAACGTGCAGAGTATTTTATAAAGGCTTATTTAGATCAAAATAAAAATTATAGTCCAATTTATCACAG
Organism: Bacteroidales bacterium; assembly: GCA_041694175.1. Taxonomy (GTDB): domain Bacteria; phylum Bacteroidota; class Bacteroidia; order Flavobacteriales; family Flavobacteriaceae; genus Psychroflexus. The sequence goes on along the minus strand of JASMTR010000141.1, from coordinate 37,688 downwards.
CCTACAAATTCAAGATGACAAGACTACCTTAGGCGAGTTAGATTTTTTGTTTTTCGACAACCAAGAGAACAAATGGATTCACTTAGAGTTGATTTGTAAATTTTACGTCTTCATTGGAGATGAAAAGAATACTGATTTAGAGGCTTGGATAGGTCCTAATTTAAAAGACCGCTTAGATTATAAAGTTGAAAAACTTAAAACCCATCAATTACAAATTTGCCAAAGGCAAGAAGCGCAAAAACTTTTCAGAAAATTGAACATTGATTGGACTACTGTAGAAACGCAGATTTGTTACAAAGCAAAATTATTTCTACCTCCAGATATTGAAACTTTTCAATTCAATCAATTCAATTCAAAATGTATTAAAGGGAAATATTACAATTTTGAAGATTTTAAAAACTTTAAATACTCAGACCAATTATATTACGTACCACAAAAACACGATTGGATATGTCAGCCTAAAACTAATGCTCAGTGGTATGATTTTGAAAAAGCCCAGCGACTATTAAAACCAAAACTCCAAGACAAACGCGCTCAAATGGTTTGGAGGAAGTGCAAATCAGGTCAATATTATGAAGACTTTGTGGTTTGGTGGTAAAATACAACTATTAGCTTTTAGCATAGCTGTTCATAATAATGGCTTATTAATTTTAAAACTAATGCGTTTTTGTCATACTTTCAGGCGTGCATACGATAAAGTTGGCAATGCCTTTATTTTCTTCTGTTAAGGTGTTAACGCTATCTTGTTCAACTGAACCAATAGTAATAATTTTAAGATCTGCTTTTTCGTTTTTAAGATACCACATTATGCCTTCAAAATTGTTAGAGTGATAAGTGCCATTGAAGTGAATAAATGTTTGTCCTCTTTCCCAATTTTTAAGTATGAAATGAGCCATTGTTGCGTCTTTAATAGCTTGTGCTTTAGGTAAATTTTCGCCACCGTGACCGTGAGCCATTTCAAGCATTTTTTTATAACCAGGCAGATTAGCATCATAACTTATAGGTAATGGCGCAAAAGATGTTTTGCCTTCTACGCTAATACTATCTAAGGCTTGAAAACCATTTTTATAAACCATATTGGCATACCGTCTCGGAATATTGGTAGCAACAAATTTGAGTTGATGTTTTAATGCAAAATCAACAAGAGGTTGATAATCAGTTTTGTTATTGGGCCAAACTTTAATTTCGTTTTTAAGCGTTTTGTAATCAAAATTTCCTGACAAGTATTCATCTAAAACATACTGATTGTCCGCTTCAAACATTTCTGCACCAAGCACCAATTTATCATTTACTTCCTTATGAACATCTTTGGTTAATTCGTATTGTAACCAATGGTTTATAGGGTTATTGTGTAATTCGCCAAATAAAATGATATCGGCTTCTTTTACTTCTTGAAGTAATGTTTTGTAGTTCGTTTTATTTCCTTTTTTATCAAATAGTTGATAAGCAGGTTTATCTGAAACAAAACTTGATGTTATAATTAGCACTAAAAACAAGGCAATCCATTTAAATCTCATAATGTTCTTTTTAAGATAGGTAAATATAACAATTCTATTTCAAGAATATTTTTATTTTTCAAAAGTCAGGAAGCCAAGCTCTTAAGGTTTAGTTAATTGAAAATACATATGCTTTTAATTGCTTTATTTTTACAAGTATGAAAAATATTGTCATTGTATTTAGTTTATTTCTCCTAATTCCTGGCTGTAAAGAGGAAGTCTCTGTTACCAAAGCAAATCAATTAAATGAAGAAAAAGAGTTGGCCTCTAAGGATAATATACCAACTCTAAATTACAATCAATTAAAACCTTGGTTAAACAAAAAAAATGACAAAACTTATGTAGTCAATTTTTGGGCAACTTGGTGTGCGCCGTGTATTAAAGAATTGCCTTATTTTGAAAAAGTTCAAAAAGATTACAAAAATAAAAATATTGAAGTCATATTGGTCAGCCTTGATTTTCCTAAAATGAAGGCATCTAACTTAATTCCATTTGTTAAAAAGAAAAATATTCAGTCAAAGGTTTTACACTTAGACGATACTAATGAACAATTCTGGATAAATGACATTGCAGGAAGTTGGTCAGGCGCTATACCTGCAACATTGATTTACAATAAAGACAAACGCCAATTTTACGAACAGTCTTTTACTCAAGAAGAATTAGAAAACGAAATTCAATCATTTATTAATTAAATTCTATTCCTATGAAAAATACAATTAAAACATTTTTAATCATTGTCACCTTTATTGTGGCATCAGCTTTTACATTAACAGGAGATAACGAAGGCTACAAAGTTGGCGATGTCGCTACTGATTTTAAATTAGAAAACATAGATGGAAAAATGGTTTCATTGTCTGATTACAAAGACGCCAAAGGCTTTATCGTCATTTTTACTTGTAATACTTGTCCTTATGCCGTAGCCAATGAAGACCGTATCATTGCCTTAGATAAAAAATACAAACCTAAAGGCTATCCAGTAATTGCCATAAACCCCAACGACCCAAAAGCTCAACCTGATGATTCTATGGACAACATGCAACAAAAAGCCAAAGAACAAGGCTTCACATTTCCTTACCTAATGGATAAGGGCCAAAAAATCTACCCTCAGTATGGTGCCACTAAAACACCTCATACCTATGTGTTGCAGAAAGAAAACAGCAAATATATTGTTGAATATATTGGCGCAATAGACGATAGCTCAAGGGATGCGAGTGCTGTAAAACAAAAATATGTTGAAAATGCAGTTGACGCCTTATTGGCTGGAGAAAAACCTAAAACCACATCGACAAAGGCGATTGGCTGTTCGATTAAAACCTTATAGAATTAATTACTGTAAGTTTTTTCAGATTTAATGTATTCAAAAACAGCATCAGCAATGCGTTCACCATCGATAGCTGCAGATACAATTCCACCAGCATAACCTGCGCCTTCTCCACAAGGAAAAAGGCTTTTGAATTCGATATGTTGTAAGGATTCTTTATCTCTTAGTATCCTCACAGGTGAAGATGTTCTGGATTCGGGTGCTAAAATGACCGCATCTTTATGGTCAAAGCCTTTCATCTTTTGACTGAATTTTTTAAAACCCTCACGCAGTCTTTTAGTTATAGCTATTGGAAAAATACAATCCATTTCTACAGAGGTCGTTCCCGGATAATAAGAATTTTTAGGTATTGATACAGATTTTCTTTTGGCTAAAAAATCCTGAAGCCTTTGCGCGGGTACGCTTTGAGTTTCGCCAGCGAGTTGCCAAGATTTTTTCTCAATATGTTCCTGAAATTTTAAACCCTTTAAAGCACCAAATTCTTCAAAATCTGTGAGTATTTCATCATCAACTGTAACGACTATTCCAGAATTAGCGTAAGGGTTATTTCTCTTAGAAGGCGACCAACCATTAGTTACTACTTCGCCATCTGCTGTTGCACAGGGTGCTACTATTCCGCCCGGACACATGCAGAAAGAATACACGCCTTTGTTATCTACCTGCTCTACCAGACTATAGGCAGAAGGCGGTAAGTATTCACCTCGATTCGGTGTTTTGTATTGGATTTGATCTATTAAAGATTGCGGATGTTCTATCCGCACGCCCATTGCAAAAGGCTTAAATTCTATTTTTATCTTTCTGTCGTGTAATAGATAAAAAATATCTCTTGCTGAATGACCTGTGGCTAAAATACAAGCATCGGCATACATATTTGTTTTATGATTGACCTCAATACCAAGGATATGCTTATCCTTAATTATAAAATCAGTGAGTTTAGTATTGAAATGAATTTCACCACCATGACTGAGAATGGTTTCCCTAATCGCAGTTATAATATTTGGTAATTTATTGGTGCCAATATGTGGATGAGCGTCAACAAGTATATCCTGACTGGCACCGTGCTGAACAAAGGTTTGTAATACACCGTTTATAGATTTTTTATGTCCAGAGCGTGTGTATAATTTACCATCTGAATAAGTTCCAGCTCCACCTTCGCCAAAACAATAATTAGATTCTGGATTGACAATATGCTCTTTATTGATTTTAGCCAAATCTCTTCTTCTGGATCTAACGTCCTTTCCTCGCTCGACAACAATTGGCTTTAGACCATATTCCAAAAGCTTTAGCGCAGCAAATAGTCCAGCGGGTCCACTGCCTATGACCAAAACTTGTTTAGATTTTTCGGTAACTTGTTTGTAATTTCTAACTTGATTGTCTTCCCAAATGACATCTTCATTATTTAAAGAATAAGCTAATCTCATTTGATATTTGACCTGTCTGGACCTGGCATCTATTGAGCGTTTTAAAATTTTAAAGTCTGAAATATTTTTTTCAGACACTTCGATTTTTTTAGCGAGTACTTTTTTGAGTTCTACCATATCATGAGCCACCTCGGGACTGACTCTGATATCTATAAAATGCGGTTGGGATGTCATTGATAATTGTAAAATACAAAGGTAAGGAATTCCTGTAGGCTCTGAGGTGATATTATATTAGTAATATAAAATGCCTATGACATTGATTTTGATTAAATTAACAACTCTGATTTTTGATTGAATTAAAAATTAACAACGCTAAACAGACCTGAAATATCGTTTGACACTATTCAGAGACTAAAGAAGATTACTTTAAACTTTAGAAAGTAATTTTAGAATCCCCAAAAACGGTATGGGTCTGTTTTTGAAAATCGGCTTCTTCAGCTTTAAAAATATTATCGACATAAGTTTGCGGATTCATATCAATAAGCGGAAACCAGGAACTCTGGATTTGAATTTGAAGTTTATGGCCTTTTTTAGAAGTATGGTTGATATCCTGTAATTCGATATTCACTTCTGTTTTTGCATTCGGTGGAAAAGATTTTGGATATTCTAGACTATTCGAGATTGACAAGCCTTTTTGAGCTAAAAATATAGCATTTAGCTATTATGTTATTCATATATTATGTTTTTTAGATAATGCGAAAGTTTTATGTTATATTTGAAATATGATTTCAAGAACAATTACATCTCTCATAGAAAGCAAAATAGGAACTGGAAAAGCCATCATGATTATTGGTCCACGACAAGTTGGAAAAACAACGTTAATCTTAAGCCAGCTTAAAGGCAAGAATTATACTTTTTTTAATGGAGACGATCCGTCTGTAAGAACAAGTTTAGATACACCTAATACAAAGGAAATTGAGCAACTCATCGCCGGAAAAAAAATTGTATTTATTGATGAAGCCCAGCGTATAAAAAACATCGGCTTAACCCTGAAAATTATAACAGATCAATTTAAAGATGTGCAATTATGGATAAGCGGTTCCTCGTCATTTGATTTATTTAATGAACTCAACGAACCACTAACCGGTAGAAAATGGGAATATGAATTATTCCCTGTAAGTTGGGAGGAATACGAAAATCATATGGGTTACCTTCAGGCAAAGCAAAGCTTAAATAATAGGCTTGTTTATGGCATGTACCCCGAGGTCATTAACGCTAAAGCAGGTGCAGAACGAGAGGTTTTAAGGAATTTAGTAAACAGTTATTTATACAAAGATATCCTGTCTCATGGAGATATTAGAAAACCTGAGATTCTGGAAAAGCTTGTGCAAGGATTAGCACTTCAAATTGGAAGTGAAGTAAACTATAACGAACTGAGCCAATTAGTATCTATTTCTAAAGATACCATTCAAAGGTATATCGAGATTTTGGAGAAAGGATACATTTTATTTAGGCTAAGGTCTTTTAATAAAAACGTAAGAAACGAAATTAAACGAGGACGAAAAATTTACTTTTACGATAATGGGATACGAAATGCCATAATAGGGGAATTTAGTAGTCCAAAACTAAGAAGCGATGTAGGCATGCTTTGGGAAAACTTTTTAATCTCTGAAAGAGTAAAACAAAACAGCTATAAAATGACATTTGCAAAACCGTATTTTTGGCGAACAAGACAACAACAAGAAATTGATTACGTTGAACAACAAGGGCTCAAAATGTCCGCTTTCGAATTTAAATGGAATCCTCGTGCAAAATCAAAATTTTCTAAAACTTTTTTAAAAGCTTACGATGCGGAAACTAAAATCATTAATCAAGATAATTTTAGGGACTTTGTTATTTTGAAATAATTTTCCTTACAGTGTTTGCCTAACATCAATTGGCTTAAAAAGACCTATCACTATTTCACCTCATAAAACACAAGCTTAGAATCCCCAAAAACCGTGTGCGTCTGCTTTTGAAAATCTTCTGCTTTAGCTTTAAAGATATTGTCCACATAAGTCTGCGGATTCATATCGATTAACGGAAACCAAGAGCTTTGGATTTGAATTTGAAGCTTGTGACCTTTTTTAAAAGTGTGATTAATATCTTGTAATTCGATATTAACTTGAGTTTTCTTATTTGGTTGAAAGGGTTCTGGGTTTTCAAAACTGTTTCTGAAACGGCCGCGCATCACTTCGCTTCTAACCATCATATGGTAGTTGCTCATTTTTAAATGGTCTTGTACTTCTTCCGTATCTTTGGCATCGGCAGGAAAAACATCAATCACTTTCACCACCCAATCCGCAGCTGTGCCGGTTGTTGAGACATTGAGGTTGGCTATAATGTCACCGACAAACTTCATATCTTCTTCCAAAATTCCTGTTTCATAGACCAAAACATCGGTTCGTCGTGCGGCAAATCGCTGATCGTCCGTCATATATTTTCTTGGTGTAAAAACTACCTTGACGTCTTCTGAATAAGGCACTGGTTTTTTAGGATCACTCACAAAAGTGTTCTTGAATTTAGGATTTGCACTTGATGTTAAATTTTGGTTTTCGCCTAAAAAGAATGTTTTTTCAGTTGTGTTTTGTGGTGGCCAAACTTGATAGGTGTTCCATTCTTTTTTGCCTGTATCAAATATTTGGGCTTCAGCCAATTCATCTACGCTACCTTTATCTTTTAAAAAGTAGTTGAAAAACGGGGTTTCAATATCCTTTTGGTAATTATTGGAAATATCATCACCAAAATAGACATTACCAACAGCTTGTCTTGTTCTCGTGCTTCCCCATTGTCCATGACTCCAAGGACCAAACACAAAAATATTATAAAAGTCGTTGTTTTTTTCAATTTCAGAATAGGTATGTAATGGCCCGTATAAATCTTCTGCGTCAAATAATCCGCCAACGGTCATTACAGCGGGTTGAATTTTAATTTCATCAAGATGCTGAATAATACCACGTGATTGCCAAAACTCGTCATAATTTGGGTGGTTTTTTAGCTGCTGCCAAAACACATTGTCTTCGCCATAAAATTTATCGAGTTTACTCAAAGGCATATTTTCTAAGAAAAATTGATATTGATCTTGAGTGCCTATATTAGGAAATTTATCAGTGTACCAAGCTTTGTCAGTTGGCTGGTCTTTCATATAACCAAAAACAGTTGTCGCTAACCAGTAGCTTAATAAATAAGCGCCGTTGTGATGAAAATCATCAAAATAAAAATCAGCTATTGGAGCTTGAGGTGACACAGCTGCTAATGCAGGATGATTGGATAACAAACTGTAAGTGGAATAAAACCCTGGATATGAAGTTCCCCAAACGCCGACTTTGCCGTTATTGTTTTCTACATTATTAACCAGCCATTCTATGGTGTCATAAGTATCGGATGCTTCGTCGATTTGTTTGCGTTTTTTGTTAGGGATATAAGCACGCATATTATCATAAACGCCTTCACTCATCCATCTACCACGCACATCTTGGTATACAACGATGTAGCCTTCTTTCATTAAGTGTTCATTGGGACCAATGCGTTTTTTGAATTCACCTTTGCCATAAGGTCTTGAACTGTAAGGTGTGCGTTGCATTAAAATAGGATAGTCTTGTGAGGTGTCTTTTGGGGAGTAAATTGTAGTGTGCAGATTTATACCATCTCGCATAGGTATGTTGACTTCTGTTTTAGTGTAATTATTCTCAACATAATTATCTTGAGCAACAAGGATGAAAATATTAAAGAGAAATAGAAGCGTAAACGAATAAGTTTTGAAATATCGCATGAGTAAAATTTTATGGAGCTAATATAAACTTTAGATAACCAAAATTCAAAAAAGTTTAATTTAAATGTAATTTGTGAGGTGTTAGTTTTTTTTGTCTAATTATCATAATGGTTAATATTTCAATAAAATAGTTTGTATTGCCACCAGAGGCTTAGGGATAGCAGCGACATCCTTTTTGTGGATTGTTTTAGCGAAGTTGTGTTATAAAGGTGCCGCCAAAAGTGGCAACTTTAAAACGCTTACTGAGACTTAACAAACCGGAAAAAGATATAGCGAATAGCCCGTCAGCCTGTCGGCAGACAGGCTCGAAGCCCAAAATACTTGAATTAATGCCCAATCAATTTTAGGAATTCGTTTCGGGTTTGCATTTGTTCAAAATCTCCTCTAAAACCAGAAGTTGTCGTTGCTGAATTTTGTTTTTGTACACCGCGCATCATCATACACATGTGTTGCGCTTCTATGACCACGGCAACACCTTTTGGTTTTAAAGTGGTATTGATGCATTCTAAGATGTCGTGTGTTAAACGTTCTTGGACTTGAAGTCGACGGGCAAATACATCGACCACGCGAGGTAGTTTGCTCAAACCAACAATTTTTCCATTGGGAATATAGGCGATATGGGCTTTACCAAAAAACGGTAACATGTGATGTTCACATAAAGAATACAACTCTATGTCTTTAACGATAACCATATCGTGATAGTTTTCGTCAAACATGGCAGAAGTTAAAATTTCTTGTGGGTCTATATTATAGCCTTGAGTTAAAAATTGCATAGCTTTAGATGCGCGTTCAGGGGTTTTTACAATACCATTTCTCAAGGGGTCTTCACCAACTTGTTCTAAGATTTTATAAAAGCTTTCTTTAAGTTCTGATGTGGTTTCAGTTTGGTATTCTTCAAAAGATTGATAGGACATGATTAGGGTTTTAAATAAGGTGAAAATTTATCTCTTAGCACTTTTAATTTAGGTTCAATAACTAATTGACAGTAGCGATATTCTGTGTTTTGGTTGTAAAAATCTTGATGTTCTTGAGTGGCTTCATAAAATTCGCTCGCTGGCTTGAGCTGAGTTACTATATCATTGTTAAAGGTGTCAAGATTTAGTTTTTGAATAAGCTTTTCTGCGATTTGTTTTTGGTGTTCATTAGTGTAAAAAATGGCACTGCGGTATTGTGTGCCAACATCGTAACCTTGACGATTAAGCGTGGTGGGGTCGTGCGTTGAAAAGAATACATAAAGCAAAATTTCGTAATCGATGATGCTTTCATCGTATTCTATTAGAATAGCTTCGGCGTGACCAGTGTTGCCCATAACAACTTCTCGATAAGCAGGATTTTTAATCTCGCCACCTGTAAAACCTGAACGTACTTTCTCTACTCCTTTTAAACGTTGGAACACCGCTTCGGTACACCAAAAACAGCCATTAGCAAATATAGCTTTAGTCATTAATTTCTTTTTTGTTGAACAAATGTATTTAATAATTAAACAAAATATCGCTTTTTAACGTATTCTTAAGTGCTAAAGAAATCTATAAGTTGAATGAATTTTATTGCTAAGCGTTGTCCTGAACGCAGTTGAAGGATTAAGAAAATAAACAATAGCATCAACAATAACCATAGTATAAATACCAACTAACAAAATGTGAAATTAAATACACAATGTAATATACTACCCAAATATTTACTTATTTTGTAATTATGAAATTTAACTTAAAATCAGATTACAAACCAACAGGCGATCAACCTCAGGCCATTAAAAAGATAACACAAGGTATACAAACTAACGAGCCTTATCAAACTTTACTGGGAGTGACTGGCTCGGGAAAAACCTTTACTATGGCCAATGTGGTCGAAAAGGTAGAAAAACCAACTTTAGTCTTAGCGCACAATAAGACTTTGGCGGCGCAACTCTATAACGAATTTAAAGAGTTTTTTCCTGAGAATGCTATTGAATATTTTGTGTCTTATTATGACTATTACCAACCTGAAGCTTTTATTCCGTCATCTAACACTTATATTGAAAAAGACTTATCTATCAATGAAGAAATTGAAAAACTGCGATTAAGCACCACATCATCTTTGTTGTCTGGACGTCGTGACGTTTTGGTGGTTGCTTCTGTGAGTTGTTTGTATGGTATTGGTAATCCATTAGAATTTCAAAAAAATGTCATTACCATAGAAGTTGATCAAGAAATTTCAAGAACTGAATTATTAAAACGCTTAGTACAGAGTTTGTATTCAAGAACAACTGCAGAATTTACCCGTGGAAATTTTAGAATTAAAGGCGACACTGTTGATGTGTTTCCAGGATATGCCGACATTGCTTATCGCATTCATTTTTTTGGCGATGAAATAGAAGAAATAGAAGCTTTTGATGTGCAGTCGCACGAGATTTTAGAACGCTATGAACGTTTGAATATTTATCCGGCTAATATTTTTGTGACTTCACCAGAACGATTGAACTCAGCGATTGACCAAATTGCTTTAGACTTGGGTAAACAAATAGAATTCTTTAAACATCAAGGTAAACCGCTTGAAGCAAAACGCATAGAAGAACGCACCAATTTTGATTTGGAAATGATAAAAGAGCTCGGCTATTGTTCAGGCATAGAAAACTACTCGCGATATCTCGACGGACGAAGTCCTGGTTCTCGACCTTTCTGTTTACTCGATTATTTCCCCGATGATTATTTGATGATTGTAGACGAAAGTCACGTAACCATTCCACAAGTTGGCGCCATGTATGGCGGTGACCGTTCGCGAAAAGAGAATTTAGTAGAATATGGTTTTAGATTGCCCGCCGCAATGGATAACCGTCCACTAAAAATAGATGAATTTGAAGCTTTACAAAATCAAGTGGTTTATGTAAGTGCCACGCCAGCCGACTACGAACTACAAAAATCAGAGGGCGTTTATGTCGAGCAAGTGATTAGACCGACAGGTTTGTTAGACCCAACGATTGATGTGCGACCAAGCGAAAACCAAATTGATGATTTAATTGAAGAAATACACATTAGAGTAGAAAAAGACCAAAGGGTTTTAGTCACAACCTTAACGAAACGGATGGCAGAAGAATTGACAAAATATTTAAGTCGAGTCGATATCAAAACCCGATATATCCATTCGGATATTGACACTTTAGAGCGTGTAGAAATCATGACTGATTTACGTAGAGGTATTTTTGACGTTTTGGTTGGTGTGAATCTTTTGCGTGAAGGCTTAGATTTACCTGAGGTTTCTCTTGTGGCTATTCTTGATGCTGATAAGGAAGGTTTTTTAAGGAGTAACCGAACTTTAACACAAACTATTGGCCGAGCAGCACGTCACCTTGAAGGGAAGGCGATTTTATATGCCGATAAAATTACCGATAGTATGCAAAAAACCATTGATCAAACCGAGTACCGACGTGAGAAACAAATGGCCTTTAATCAAAAAAACAACATTACACCTCAAGCTTTAAAAAAGTCGTTGAAGTCTGTTTTGTATAAAGAAAAAGTGTTGCAAAACGATCCTGTAGAAACTGAAGAAAGTCTTAAAGCTGCCGAAGAAGAGATGCAATACATGAGCAAAAAAGACCTTAAAAAACAAATGACTAAAACCCGTAAAAATATGGAGCACGCTGCTAAAGAATTGGACTTTATGCAAGCGGCAAAATATCGTGATCAGTTGAAGGTTTTGGAGAAGCAGTTGCAAATGGACTCTTAAATAATAAATAATAAAAAAGAATAAAAAATTACACTACAAGATAAAACCTATTTACAAACAAGTTGCCATAATTTCTATTGTAATATTTCTCATTGCTTTTTTCTTGGATGTGATTAAAGTTTTTGACTTTGATTTTGGTGAAATCAGGTCTTTAATGGTTTTTATTTATTTAATTTCAAGTCTTCAGCACTACAAACAAACTATAAAAGAAAAGAATGAAATCATTACAGAACTTGAAAATAAGCTTATTGAATTTCAAAAGGAAAAATAACAATTACAAGACTATCTTTTGATTCAGTAGCTAACTGTAAAAATTAATTTTTAACAAAACTTTGTTTAATATTTTTAAATAATAATTAAACAATATACTAATTTTGTTACAAATTAAATTAATATGGCAAGTCAAACCAAATCTAACAAAAAATCATCTAAGCCTAACATTGTTGAGGCTTATATGGATTATGTTTTAGAACATGAACACGAACCAAAATCGGTTTACAAATTTGCAAAAGACCTCAAAATTAAAGAAGCTGATTTTTATAATCATTTTGGCAGTTTTAAAGGTTTAAAACAACACATTTGGGATAGTTTTTTCCAAAACACTACGGATGTTATTTCAAAAGCAGACGGTTACGAAGAGTACAGTAGTAGAGAAAAAATGTTGATTTTCTTTTATACTTTTTTCGAAGTGCTTACCGCTAACAGAAGTTATGTCTTGTTTACACTTGATGAGGATAATGATATGACCAAAAACATGAATCAGCTTAAAAGTTTGAGAAAGCACATTAAATCCTACGCAAAAGAGTTGATAGAAATTGATAATGACGATAAACAAATTGGTTTACTCAAACGTAATGAAAGTGTTTTTTCTGAAGGTGCGTGGATTCAGTTTCTGTTTTTACTAAAATTTTGGATAGATGACAATTCTGCTGAATTTGAAAAAACTGATGTAGCTATAGAAAAGTCAGTCAATACCATTTTTGATGTGTTTGACAACACACCATTAGAACAAGTCATAGATTTTGGTAAATTCTTGTTTAAAGAACGTATGCAATAAATGAAAACAATAGATAAAATACCAACTGGAAAATTTAGCCGTACCTCTCGTATGGTAAAAACTGGTGCGAAAATTGGGGGTAATTATTTAAAATATTATTCCAAAAAGGCTTTTGATAAAGATTACACTCGTGATGAACTTGATGAAAGCAATGCCACGGATATTTATGACGGACTTAAAAGTCTTAAAGGTAGTGCGCTGAAAGTTGCGCAAATGCTTTCTATGGAAAAGAGCCTTTTACCAAACGCCTACGTTGAAAAGTTTAGTTTATCACAATTTAGCGTACCACCATTATCTGCGCCTTTAGTAAGAAAGACATTTAAAAAATACCATGGCGAATATCCTGAGCAATTGTTTGATAGCTTCATCGCTGAATCGGTAAATGCAGCTAGTATTGGTCAAGTGCATAAAGCCGAAAAGGATGGGAAAAAACTTGCTGTGAAAATTCAATATCCCGGTGTGGCTGATAGCATTAGTTCAGATTTAGCTATGGTTAAACCTGTTGCAGTAAGAATGTTTAACCTTAAAGGAAAAGATTCTGAAAAGTATTTTAAAGAGGTAGAAAGCAAACTCCTCGAAGAGACTGATTACATATTGGAAGTCGAGCAGAGTAAATCCATTTCAGAAGCTTGTTCTCATATTCCAAATCTCAAATTTCCGAAATATTACCCAGAATTGTCCAGCCAACGCATTATAACAATGGACTGGATGGATGGTTTGCATTTAAGTGAGTTTACTAAAACGGATTTTAATCCTAAAGATGGACAAAAGATTGGTCAAACCTTATGGGATTTTTATATGTATCAAATCCATCATCTAAAAGAAGTTCACGCCGACCCGCATCCTGGTAATTTTTTAATTAATGATAAGAAAGAATTGATTGCCATTGATTTTGGATGTATTAAAAAAATTCCTAACAAATTCTATACACCATATTTTGAATTGGCTGTTCCAGAAAATATCAATAATAAAGAATTCTTTCTTCAAAAGCTTTATGAATTAGAGATCTTAAGACCAGATGATTCAGAGGAAGAAATCAAATATTTTTCTGCATTATTTCACGAAATGTTAAGCTTGTTTACAAGTCCATTTCATAAAGATAAATTTGATTTTGGCAATGAACAGTTTTGGCAACAAGTGTCTTCATTAAGTGAAAAATATAGCCAAGATCAAACCTTGAGAAAAATGAATGGTAACAGAGGTAGTAAACACTTTCTATACATTAACAGAACCTTTTTTGGGCTTTATAATTTATTACACGATTTAAAAGCTCGCATCAACGTTAACGACTATAAAAAATACATCGCATAAAGATTGGTTTGGTTGGTTGAAAACGCACTTTAGCAATTTTGCTGAGTGCGTTTTTTTTATTATCATAAAGACCAAGTCACTTGTAAAATATATATTATTTTAGCTGAATTATTAAATGTATAATATATTTTAAATGAAAATAGGAATAATTAAAGAGCGAAAATCACCGCCAGACCGACGCGTTGTGTTTACTCCTGAACAATTATCTGATTTAGAAAAAACTTATAATGATTTAAAGTTTGTAGTTGAGCCTTCAGATATTCGTATATTTTCAGATGAATCTTATATAAATAAAGGCATTTCCGTAAGTGAAGATTTGTCAGATTGCGAAGTTTTACTTGGTGTAAAAGAAGTTCCTATAGAAGCATTAATTCCAAATAAATCTTATTTTTTCTTTTCTCATACCATAAAAAAACAAGACTACAACCGAGAGTTGCTTAAAGCCATTCTTCAAAAAAATATTAATTTACACGATCATGAAGTTATAACAGACGCTAAAGGTTATCGTTTGATTGGTTTTGGACGATATGCAGGTCTAGTTGGAGCCTACAACGGTTTTAGGTTGCTAGGAAAAAGACAACAAAGTTTTGACCTTCCTAAAGTTGAAAATTTACCTGACTTAAAAGCTGCGTTAAATGAACTTGATGCCATTACAATTCCAAACATTAAAATTGTATTGACTGGATTTGGTAAAGTTGCACGAGGCGCTAGAGAAATACTAGAACACTTAAAGATTAAAGAGGTCAGTGTTGAAGACTATTTGGGTAAAACTTATAGAGAACCTGTTTTTACTAATGCTAGAGTGACGGATTATAACAAAAGGAAAGATGGAAAAACGAACAATATGCAAGAGTTTTTTAAAGACCCGACACCTTATGAATCTAATTTTATGAGATTTGCTAAAATTTCAGATGTATTCATAGCGGGTCATTTTTATGGCGATAATGCACCGTATTTATTTACGCGAGAAGATGCCAAGCATCCTGATTTTAATATAAAAATTATAGCTGACATCAGTTGCGATATTGATGGACCAGTTGCGTCAACAATTAGACCGTCAACCATTGAAAATCCTTTTTATGGTTACGATCCTGAAAATGAAAAAGAAGTGAACTTTATGAATGAAAAGGCAATAGGCGTTATGGCTGTAGACAATTTGCCTTGCGAATTACCAAAAGATGCAAGTGAAGGTTTTGGTAAAATGTTTGCTAAACACGTTATACCTGCCTTTTTTAATGAGGATCAAGACGGCGTTCTTCAACGTTCATTGATGACGCATAATGGTAAACTCACTAAAAAGTTTTCATATTTACAAGATTTTGTAGATCATCATTCGTAAGTTTAACTTTTTAAAAAATAACCATGCTAACTTTAGGTGAATATCACACTTTAAAAATTGATCGAGATACAGACCCTGGATTGTTTCTCAATAATGAAGCAGGTGATGAGGTATTACTACCCAATAAATATAAACCCGAATCCTTTGAAATAGGAGATGAAATTGAAGTTTTTGTTTATTTAGATCATGATGAACGCCCAGTAGCTACTTCACTTAAGCCTAAAGTAAAACTTGATGAATTTGCTATACTTGAATGTGCAGCAGTAAGTGATTATGGGGCTTTTTTAGATTGGGGTTTAGAAAAACATTTGTTTGTTCCTTTTGCAGAACAAGCTTACAAGATGGAAGTAGGGGGCAAGTATCTCATTTTTTGTTACTTAGATGAAGAAAGTCAGCGATTGGTAGCATCAAGCAAGGTCAATCATTTTGTAGATAATTCGATACTCACTGTTAAAGAGTTTGATGAAGTTGATTTAGTTGTTACTAATAAAACAGATTTAGGATATAATATGGTTATCAATGATATTCATCTTGGGTTGTTATATTTCGATGAAGTTTTTGAAGATTATAAAACTGGCGACCAACTTAAAGGCTATATTAAAAAAATAAGAGCTGACAACAAAATTGACTTGACCTTGTCGAAATTTGGGTATAAAAGTATAGAGCCTAATGCGCAAAAAGTTTATGAGATTTTAAAAGATAACAATGGATTTTTGCCTTATCACGACAAATCTGATCCTAAAGCTATTTATAACACTTTTAAAATGAGTAAAAAAGCTTTTAAAAAAGCTATCGGAAGTTTGTATAAAGATAAACAAATAGAAATTTTAAAAGGAGAAGGTGTCAGGTTGAAAGGCTAGTATTTTATAAATGGATTTGATTTGTATAACTTATAGACTGAATTCCAAAATCAAACTTAGGTTAAACTAATATCTAATCAAACTAAAAATGTCTTGATTTAATAATTTATGTCGTCCTTTTAGTGCTTCGAGTTCAATCAAAAAGTTATTTTGAATGACAATCCCACCGCTCATTTCAACCAAATCGTTTGTCGCCTTTGCTGTTCCTCCTGTGGCTAAAACATCGTCATGTATCAATACATTTTCACCTTTTCTAATGGCATCCACATGCATTTCGATTGAGTCTTCTCCGTATTCTAAACTATAAGATTTTTTATGCGTTCTGTAGGGTAGTTTTCCAGGTTTACGAACCAAAACTAAACCAGCATTTAACTTTTGTGCAATAAGAGTTGATAGCAAAAAACCTCGTGATTCAATCCCAACTACCTTATGTATTTGTTTTTGATGAGGTAGATTATCACAAATGGCTTCTACGCAGAGACTAACAATTTTCGGCTCTAGCAACAGAGGCGTTATGTCTTTGTAGCTAATTCCTGGTTTTGGAAAATCAGCAATTTCCCTGATGTAATCTTTGAAATTCAACATAAATTTTTCATTTTGAATAAAAATTGGTTTGCTATAAAAAATAATTAGAATATATTTGCACTCGCTTTATAACCACTGGCGATAATCGTGAATGTTCTAAAGCTTTTACAATAATACATTTTATCATGGATTTATTAAAATACGTTCAAGACGAATTTATCGAAAAGAAAGATTTTCCTGAATTTGCTAGTGGTGATACTATAACAGTTTACTACGAAATTAAAGAAGGTCAAAAAACTCGTGTTCAATTTTTTAGAGGAACTGTTTTGCAAATTAAAGGAACTGGAATGTCCAAAACTTTTACAATTCGCAAAATGAGCGGCACTGTTGGTGTTGAAAGAATTTTCCCAATCAATATGCCATCTATTCAAAAAATTGAAGTCAATAAGCGTGGTAGCGTAAGACGTTCACGTATTTATTACTTTAGAAACCTTACTGGTAAAAAAGCAAGAATTAAAGATAAAGTTAAAAAATAACAATTTTATTATTTAAACTTAAAAGCCTTCATTATATGAGGGCTTTTTTTGTTATGCTTAACTTAAATAATTAAACAATACTTATTTTTTTATTATTTTAGCGAACCTTAAAAAAAAAATTAATTATGTCAAAACCATCAGCCAAAATATATTATACTAAAACCGATGAAGCTCCAGCTCTAGCAACCTATAGTTTTCTGCCAATTGTCAGAAAATTTACAAATTCAGCTGGTATTGAAGTTGAATCTAAAGATATTTCCTTAGCTTCTAGAATTCTCTCGCTATTTAACGACCGTTTGGACGAAGACCAAAAAGAAGAAGATGCACTATCATTTTTGGGCGATTTAGTAAAACAGCCTGAAGCTAATATTATAAAACTCCCCAACATTTCTGCCTCATTGCCTCAGCTTACAGCGGCTATAAAAGAGTTGCAAGACAAGGGTTTTGATATTCCAGATTATCCAAAACAAGTAGAAACTTCTGAAGAAAAAGATATTCAATCTAAATATTCAAAAGTTTTAGGAAGTGCAGTAAATCCTGTTTTAAGAGAAGGAAATTCAGATAGGCGAGTGGCTCAGCCCGTAAAAGAGTTTGCAAAGCAAAATCCCCACAAACTTGGCGAATGGGATAAAAATTCAAAATCTCACGTTGCACATATGACAGACGGAGATTTTTATGGCTCTGAAAAGTCTGTAGTTTTAAATGAAGCTGATGATGTCAAAATTCAATTAAAAACTAAAGATGGTTCGACTCAAGTCTTAAAAGAAAGCACGGTATTGAAAAAAGGCGAAGTTATTGACGCTTCAGTATTAACCAAAAAACATTTAATTACATTTTTAGAAGAACAGATTAAAGATGCTAAAGATAAAGATGTATTATTTTCAGTTCATCTTAAAGCAACCATGATGAAAGTGTCTGACCCTATAATTTTTGGTCATGTGGTAAAAGTTTTTTATAAAGAAATTTTAGACCAATATTCAGAAGAACTTAATGAGATAGGTTTTAATGCCAATAACGGAATAGGTGATCTTTACAATAAAATAGATAAACTCAATTCAGATAAAGCTGATGAAATTAAGTCTAAAATAGAAAAGCTTTATAGTCAGAAGCCAGACCTCGCAATGGTTGATTCTCATAAAGGCATTACCAATTTACACGTGCCAAGTAATGTGATTATTGATGCGTCTATGCCAGCAGCCTTCAAATCTTCTGGTAAAATGTGGAATAAAAGCGATAAGCTTCAAGACATGAAAGCTATTATTCCTGACAGAAGTTATGCAGGTATTTATCAAACAGTAATTGATTACTGTAAGGCTAACGGCGCATTTGACCCTTCAACAATGGGGAATGTATCTAACGTAGGTCTTATGGCGCAAAAAGCTGAAGAATACGGCTCTCACGATAAAACTTTTGAAATACCTGAAGCAGGCGTTGTAGAAGTTGTCAATCAAACAGATGATATTTTAATTTCTCACGAGGTAGAAGAAGGCGATATCTGGCGGATGTGTCAAACCAAAGATTTGCCTACTCAGGATTGGGTAAAACTTGCTGTGAACCGTGCTAAGCAAACTGGTTCACCTGCAATATTTTGGTTAGACGAAAATAGAGCTCACGATACAAAATTGAGAGAAAAAGTTAATATTTATTTGAAACATCATGACATAACTGGTTTGGAAATCAAAATTATGAACCCAGTTGATGCTATGAACTATACTTTAGATAGAGTAAAAGCTGGTAAAGATACGATTTCTGTTACTGGTAACGTATTACGAGATTACCTCACAGATTTATTTCCAATACTTGAACTCAATACAAGTGCCAAAATGCTTTCTATTGTTCCTTTATTAGCTGGTGGTGGTTTGTATGAAACTGGAGCTGGAGGTTCTGCTCCAAAACACGTTCAACAGTTTTTAAAAGAAGGTCATTTACGCTGGGATTCTTTAGGTGAGTTTTTAGCCTTAGCCGTTTCTTTAGAAGATATCGCAGAAAAAACTGACAATGATAAAGCGCGAATTATTGCTGAAGCTCTAAATTACGCCAATTCACAATATTTAAAACAAGATAAATCACCTTCGAGAAAAGTGAACGAGCCTGATAACCGTTCCACCCATTTTTATATTGCTAAATTCTGGGCTGAAGCACTTGCTAAGCAAGATAAAAATGAAGATTTAAAATTGAAATTTGAGACCGTTTACAGGCGATTAAACGAATCTGAAGCTGAAATTTTACAAGAATTAATCGATGCCCAAGGACATCCTGTAGACATTAAAGGTTATTATAAGCCAGATGAAAAGTTAGTTACAGAGCAAATGCGCATCAGTAAAACTTTAAATCATATTATAGATTCATAGCTGATTTACTGCTTGTAATAAGCTCTTAAAATATCATCAGTTTCATTTTTGCTTTTAAAAACATCAAATGTTTTGCCTTGAGTTCTTAATGCACCAAGAATATTGGCATATTGGCCAGCGATTTTTTGGTCATTGTAATAAGTGAATCCATAAGCTAAGCCTCCGGCAAAACTATCGCCACAGCCTGTAGTGTCTATCACTTCGTTCATTTTCATAGATTTAATGAAAGATTTTTGGATCGATTTGTCTTTTGATAGTGTATAATGAACACAACCTTCAGCATCTAAAGTGATGTATAAATGAGTGGTTTTATGATTTAAAACAAATTGAGCAAAATCATCTAAATGTTCTCTTCGGCTATCGTCATAAGACTCCATTTCATCTAATGCATATTCAGATTTGAACCAACAGCATTGTGATTCTTCAAGGTTCATCTTAAGGACATCTATATAAGGTAACCACTGTTTGATTTCTACCCAAAATCGACGCAGTCTATCACCTTCATTGGTCACGCAAGTTGTAGGGCCGTGAGCATCAAATATAATTTTGGCTTTAGAATTTGCTTTGATGAATTTTAAAGTTTCAAGCGGTACTTCAAAATCACTAATCGGTACAAACACAAAAGCATCAACATCAAGAAAATCTTTGACTCCTTGAGGTAAAATTGGCGACATAAATGCGGTCTGTTTTTCTATCCTATTATTTTGATCTACAAAATCTAAAAATATTACGGTACCAGAATCGTCTTTGGGAGAAATCCCATTAGTTTTTATGGCGGGATAATTTGAAAACAGTGAATTTATGGCGTTTTTATCTGCTTGATGTATATTAGAAATGGGGTAAACCTCACCATCGTTTTCCATTAGTTTGGCCAAAGCAATACAAGGATGAGTAATGCAGCCATATTTTTTAATAATTTCATTTTGATGGGTCTTTATAGTGTCTCTTGGAATAGGACCAACAACTGCAATTTTTTTCATATTCTTTAAATTAAAACCTAAATTTATAAATAATTTATAAACTACATAACCTAAATCGTGATAAAAGTAAAATACATAAATGTTGTATTTTATTTTTTTTTCCTATTTTTATAGAATAATTCTAATTTAAAATTACTCATATGGATAAGATTAAAAAAAGTGATTTTTCAAGACGTAAATTTCTGAAAAATGTAAGCATTGCAACAGCAGGTGTCTCAATAGTACCAAGTCACGTCATTTCTGGACTTGGCTATACAGCGCCTAGTGATAAACTGAACATTGCAGGAATAGGTGTAGGCGGCATGGGTCGTGGCAATCTTAGAAATATGAGTACACAAAATATTGTTGCATTAGCAGATGTGGATTGGTCTTACGCAAAAAAATGTTTTGATGATTACCCAAATGCTAAAAAATACAAAGATTATAGAATAATGCTTGAAGAAATGGATAAGGATATAGATGCTGTTATGATTAGTACACCTGACCATACGCATTATGTAAGTGCAAAGGATGCTATGTCTGCTGGGAAACACATTTATTTACAAAAACCGCTTACACATTCGGTTTATGAGTCTAGAAAATTAGCTGAATTGGCTAAATCTAGCGGTGTTGCTACTCAAATGGGAAATCAAGGTAACTCCTCTGATGATATGAGAAAAGTCTGCGAATGGATATGGAATGGTGAAATTGGCGAAGTCAAAAAAGTTGATGCCTGGACAGATAGACCAATTTGGCCACAAGGCCTAGAACGACCTACTGAAACACCTGCTGTTCCTGACACATTAGATTGGGATCTGTTTTTAGGCCCAGCAGCTGAAAGACCTTATCATCCATCATATACACCGTGGAACTGGAGAGCTTGGTGGGACTTTGGTACAGGTGCTTTAGGCGATATGGCTTGCCATATTATGGATCCGGTATATAAAGCATTAGAACTTGGCTTTCCATACGCATTTGAAGCAAGTTCTTCACAAGTGAATACTGAAAGTGCTCCTATGGCTGAAAAAGTCACCTACTACTTTGGCAAAAGACCAAAAAAAGGGAAAATAAATATGCCAGCAGTAGAATTTACTTGGTATGATGGTGGTTTAAAACCAGATAGACCTGAAGGCTTAAAGCCAGGGATGTATCCTGGAGATCAGCAAGGTTGGGGCGGTGCTATTTTTTATGGCACAAAAGGAACTTTAATTTGCGGAACTTACGCTTTGAATCCATTTATAATTGGTCGTGAAGACAACCCGCCGGCTACAACAGGAGAATTGCGTAGAATTCCAAATGCTATGGAAGGAGGTCATGAAATGGATTGGGTACGTGCTGCAAAAGAAAAAAAGAGAAACAGAGTAGAAGCAAGTTCAAACTTCTCTTACGCAGGACCATTAAATGAAGTGGTTGTTGCAGGAAACCTTGCCGTAAGATTACAAGATTTAAGAAGAAAATTAGAGTGGGATGCTGAAAATATGAAAATTACCAATATTGGTGATGATGAAGAAATAAGAGTTGTTAGTACTGACAGCTTTAAGGTGATAGATGGAGATCCTAAGTTTGATACTCAGTATAAAACCATCAATGCTAAAAAAGCAGCCGAAGAGTACGTTAAACGCACATATAGAGAAGGATGGTCTTACTAAGTTAAATAAAAGCTATAATATTTTTAGATTGCAAAAAATTTATTTGTGCAATCAATATAACAAACATTTAATTCAAATTTAAAACAAATCAAAATGAGAAAAACAATTTTAACTCTATTTGCCTTAACCTTAATTTTTGCATGTGGAAAAGCCAAAAAAGAAAATAAAGAAGCAGAAAAAGAAACCGTTGAAAACACTAATAAAGAAGAAGTTGTGGAAGTAGCTGAACCCAATACCTTGACTGAAAAAGAAAAAAAAGACGGTTGGAAGTTGCTTTTTAATGGAGAAAATAGTGAAGGCTGGAAAGGTTATAATACAAATACTTTTCCAAGCGATTGGAAAGTTCAAGACGGTACTTTTTTTATGGCAGGTTCTGGTAGAGGTGAAGCAGGTTCAGAAAATGGAGGAGATATTCTTTATGATGAAAAATTTGATAATTTTCACTTAAAATTAGAGTGGAAAATATCTGAAGGTGGTAATTCAGGAATATTTTACCTCGGTCAAGAGTCAGATAAATTCAACTATATATGGGAAACGGCACCTGAAATGCAAGTGCTTGATAATGATAAACACCCTGATGCAATGTTAGGAACTGATGGAAATAGACAAGCAGGTTCACTTTATGATATTTATCCTGCAGATCCTCAAAATGCTAAACCTGTTGGTGAATGGAATCAAGTTGAAATTATTGTTTATAAAGGCACGGTAGTCCACAAACAAAACGGCAAAACAGTTGTAGAATATCACCTGTGGACACCTAAGTGGGAAGAAGATGTTGCGAATAGTAAATTTCCTTCTTTAAATGAAAATTGGGCGGATGTAGCCAAAGAAGGTTATATTGGTTTACAAGACCACGGCGATGATGTATGGTTTAGAAATATTAAAATCAAGAACCTATAATTAAAAATATTCGATTAATCATAGTATTTTTTTCTGAAGAATTCTTTACTCGATTAATAAAAATAATTTAACAAAAAAACCCCACTTTTAGTGGGGTTTAATATTTATTAGATAAACTAGTAAATTACTTTTCTTCAGTAGCTTTTTCTTTCTTGTTGAATTTTTTATACTTCTTTTTGAACTTATCAATACGTCCAGCAGTATCCACCAACTTGGTCTTACCAGTGTAAAATGGATGAGATGTTCTTGAAATTTCTAATTTAACTAAAGGATATTCAACGCCATCAATTTCGGTAGTTTCTTTAGCTTCTGCAGTTGATTTAGTGATAAACACATCATCGTTAGACATGTCTTTAAAAGCAACTAATCTATAATTTTCTGGATGTATGCCTTTTCTCATAGGTATTCAATTTTTTGGACTGCAAATGTAATGAATTTTTTTGATTCAAAAAATATTGATATCAATATTATTTTTCTTTAATTGAGTCAATATAGTATTTGTATAGTTGATCGGCAGCTTTAAACGATGATATTTCTTGTTTTTCAATTAGCGTTATATAATCGTTGAGTTCTGATTTTAATTTTGGATTCTCATAAAAACTTTGTTTCAACTTTTGATTCAGGCTATCATAAAGCCAAAATTTTTGTTGATTAAAACGGTTCTGGTCAAAGAATTTATTTTGGATTGTAGTTTTTTTATAAAATTCTATCATATCCCATACTTTTTGAATCCCTTTATTTTTAAGAGCAGAAATACATTTAACTTTAGGTATCCATTGGCTCTTTTTTTCTGGGTATAGATGTAGTGCTCTTTTAAACTCCATTTTAGCTTTTTTAGCAGCTTTTTGATTTTCACCATCAGACTTATTAATCAAAATGGCATCTGCCATTTCTATTATACCGCGTTTTATACCTTGTAACTCGTCTCCTGCGCCTGCTAATTTTAATAATAGAAAGAAATCTGTCATACTGTGTACTGCAGTTTCACTTTGACCTACTCCAACAGTTTCTACAAGAATAACATCATAACCAGCGGCTTCACAAAGGATAATACTTTCACGGGTTTTGCGTGCTACACCGCCAAGAGAACTGCCCGAAGCCGTAGGCCTGATATAAGCATTTTTTTCTTTTACTAAGTCAGGCATTCGGGTTTTATCTCCTAAAATACTTCCTCTTGAAATAGAACTGGTTGGGTCAACCGCTAAGACGGCTACTTTTTTTTTGTTTCTAATAAGATGTTTACCAAAAGCTTCTATAAATGTACTTTTACCTACACCAGGAACACCAGTAATGCCAATTCTAATAGACTGACCTGAATGTTGTAAACAAGAGGTAATGAGTTTATCTACAATTTTCTGATGTTTTTTTTGGTTGCTTTCAATCAAGGTTATGGCTTGGCTTAAAGCGACCTTATTGCCACTGATTAATCTCTCCAGCAGGTTTTCTGCAGATAAACTTTTTCTCTTCTTAAACCTAGTTTTGTATTTAGGATTAATATGATTGCTCAATAGCTAAGTCTTTACAGGTTTTATAGATAAGGGTACAACAATATCATCCCAAGCTAAAAACATATTGATGTCGCCAAACTGTTCGTCAAAATAAATACTAAACTGCTCTATGGTTTTAAGGTTTTTTGAAACAGGTACTTCTACCTTTAAAGCATCAAATTCTTTTATTCTCGATGCTTTACCATCAGAGAAATTGACACCCCAATTGTACATTTTATCATTAAAAATAACCACCCATGACGTTTCGTTTGGAATAGTCCATAAAGTGTATTTACCTGCCTTCAACAAAGAACCTTCAATCATTATATCTCGATTGGTTTTAAAGGTTGTAGCTTCATTAGCTCCTGTACGCCAGACTTCGCCATATTTTACTAAATTTCCAAACACATCTCGACCTTTTTTATAGGGCCTGTTATAAAACACTTCAATATTTAAACTGTCTTGTTCGAAAACAACAGAATCTTCAGGGCTGTGTTTTTTAGTGTTAGCTTTCATAATATAAAAACCTGCAATAACAACAATAACAAGTCCTGCAACAATAAAAAATGTAATTTTAAGCGCTTTGGGCATAACTGAAATTTTAAAAAGTTTTAGTCAAATATACATTTTTTATTTCTGAATTTTTTTAAATAATATGCCGACTTAATAAATTATTGGTGTTCCTGTTGAATTAGCATTCTAAATTTCGCTTAATTTGTATGACTTATTTATAAATGATGAATTTTGACTCAAATCAAATACAACAAGAAGATTATATCAATCTTTATAAAAGCATTGTAAAACCTCGACTAATAGAGGAAAAAATGTTAATCCTTTTAAGGCAAGGTAAAATTTCTAAATGGTTTAGTGGTATTGGGCAAGAAGCTATTGCTGTTGGAGTAACACTGGCAATGCATAGCGATGAGTATATTCTTCCTATGCATAGAAATTTAGGTGTTTTTACAACGCGCAACATTCCTTTATACCGACTATTTTCACAATGGCAAGGCAAGGCCAATGGCTTCACAAAAGGTCGTGATAGAAGCTTTCACTTTGGCACTCAAGAGTATAATATTGTAGGGATGATTTCTCACCTTGGCCCACAACTTGGCGTAGCCGATGGCATTGCTTTAGCACAAAAATTAAAAAAAACTAACAAAGCCACTTGTGTATTCACTGGAGAAGGCGGTACGAGCGAAGGCGATTTTCACGAAGCTTTAAACATTGCTTCTGTGTGGCAACTGCCCGTCGTCTTTTGTATAGAAAATAACGGTTACGGATTATCTACACCTTCTTCAGAGCAATTTTTTATAGAAGATTTAGCTGATAGAGGTGCGGCTTATGGAATCGAGTCTCACATCATTGACGGAAATAATATTGCTGAAGTTTATGAAAAAATGACCTATATTTTTGAAGAAGTTCGCAAAAAACCTAAGCCAGTATTAGTAGAATTTAAAACTTTTAGGCGTCGAGGTCATGAAGAAGCAAGTGGTACAAAATATGTTCCTGATGAACTAATGACCCACTGGAGCTCAAAAGATCCAATAGATAATTTTGAAAAATATATTTTAGACAAAAACATTTTAGATAATTCTAAAATTGAACATATCAAATCTGAAATTAAATCTGAAATAGATGAACATCTACAAATTGCTTTTAATGAGCCTCAGGTTGAATCAACTATTGAAAAGGAATTAATAGATACCTATGCACCTCATGATTTTAAAATAGTAAAAGCAGAAAATAACAAGACATCAGAAAAACGCTTGATTGATGCCATCTCTGATGGATTACGAGAATCTATGCGAAAGCACAATGAACTTGTAATAATGGGACAAGACATTGCTGAATATGGAGGTGTTTTTAAAATTACCGAAGGCTTTGTAGAAGAATTTGGAAAACATCGGGTACGCAATACACCAATTTGTGAATCAGGTGTGATTGAAGCGGCCATGGGTTTAAGTATTTGTGGAATCAAATCTGTGGTAGAAATGCAATTTGGTGATTTTGTCTCTTCTGGATTTAATCCTATTGTTAATTATTTGGCTAAAGTGCACTACCGTTGGCAACAAAACGCCGATGTCGTGATAAGAATGCCTTGTGGAGCAGGTGTTGGTGCTGGACCATTTCACAGTCAAACTAATGAGGCTTGGTTTACTAAAACCCCTGGGTTAAAAGTAGTTTACCCTGCATTTCCGGAAGATGCTAAAGGTCTTTTATGTGCGGCAATAGATGACCCAAATCCTGTTTTGTTCTTTGAACATAAAGCTTTATACCGAAGTTTAAGGGCGCAAACTCCAGAGGGTTTTTTCACCCATGAAATTGGTAAAGCTCAAATTGTAAAATCAGGCAATCAAATAAGTATCATTACATACGGAATGGGTGTGCATTGGGCTTTAGCTTTATTAGAAGAATATCCCGAAAATACCATTGATATAGTAGATTTAAAAACATTAAAACCTTTAGATACTGAAAGCATTTTATCAAGTGTAAAAAAAACCAGTAGAGTAGTGGTGTTGCAAGAAGATTCTTCATTTGGTGGTATCGCTGCAGAAATTGCTGCCTGGTTAAGTGAGCACGCCTTTCAGTTTTTAGACGCCCCAATTAAAAGGGTTTGTAGCCTAGATACGCCTATTCCTTTTGCCGAAAATTTAGAAAAAACCTATTTAGCTAATTCAAGACTGAAAACAGCAATAGATGAATTGCTCAAATTTTAGTTTAAAATCATCCCGAAGCTTAAATTTTTGTATTTTTGAATGAAATTTAATCTCATGTCAAAATATCTTTTAATCTGTATATGCTTTAGTTTTTTCCTGTTTTCATGCGGAAACTCTAAGAAAGCGGTTGAGACAAAAACAGCAAAAACAACAGATTACATCAATCCTAAAAGCGATATTGCAATTGCAGGTTCCGTAAATTTTGATAATGAAGAAAGCCTAACCATTTATTCTGCTATCATTAAGAATGTAGTTGGAGAAAAACCTGGTGCCTATATCGGCAATGAAATGGATAAATTAGCTAAACAGCTTAAAGACAATTTAAATTATTCTGAATTACTTCGCGCTGGAGAAGGACTAATATTAGAATTTAATTCTAAAACCGATTTCTATTTTAATACGGGAAAAACAAATTTAAATACCAATTCAAAAAAGAGTTTAGGTGAAATTATTTCAGTTTTGAAGCAATACCCAAAAGTAAATCTGATTATTGAAACCCATACCGATGCATCTGGAGACGAAGATGTTAATATGAAATTATCCGAAGATCGCATTCAGTCTATAGAAACTTATTTAGTAGAAAATGAAATAGATACTAGTCGTATTAACACTAAAGCTTTTGGTGAAAATCAGCCAAAAGTTGATAACGATACAGCTGAAAACCGTCAACTCAATAGACGTGTGGAGTTTGGATTTTACGCCTCTGAGGCTTTAAAAGAAGAAGCTAAAAATAAAACACAGTAGGCTAAACATCTTCAGGAACAGGGTCATAGCCTGATTTTCCCCAAGGATGACATTTTGATATTCTCATGATTGTCAACTTTAGACCTTTAAAAATACCGTGTTTTTTTAAAGCTTCATAAGAATAGTGAGAACAAGTGGGCTGAAAACGACAACTTGATGGTATTAAAGGTGAGATTATCCACTGGTAAATTTTTATCAAAACCAAAAAAGGAAAAATCAAGATGCGTTTTAAAGTATTCAAACCTTATAAATTATGAAGTGATTTCAAAGGTTGTGCCTTCAGCTGTGTCTTTAAGCTGAATCCCAATATTAATTAAGCGATCTCTAATTTTGTCGCTTTGTTCAAAATCTCTATTAGCACGGGCATCGTTACGCAAATCTATTAAAAGTCCTATCAACTCATCTTCTTGATGGTTTTGTTGCGTGTTTTTAGATTTTTTTTCTAAACCTAAAACTTCAAAACAAAAGGCATTTAAAGTTTCAGATAAAATACTAATATCATTTTCATTCAAGGCTAATTTACCATGTTCAGACGCATTGATATATTTTACTGCTTCAAACATTTGAGCTATTAAAACGGGCGAATTAAAATCGTCGTTCATAGCATCATAACAAGATTGTTGCCATGACTTAACATCTATATCTGATGTTTTTGAGGCCTTCAAAGTTTCTAAACTTTGAATAGCTTTCATTAGTCTTTCAAATCCTTTTTCTGCAGAACTTAAAGCTTCATCTGAAAAATCTAAAACACTTCTATAGTTAGCTTGTAACATAAAAAAGCGAACAACCGAAGGGTGGTAGCCTTTAGATAAATTTTTATTGTTACCGCTAAACAATTCTTCGGGTAAAATATTGTTTCCTGTACTTTTAGCCATTTTTTTACCGTTTAGGGTAAGCATGTTGGCGTGCATCCAATACCTTACTGGAGACTTGCCGTTAGCAGCAGTCCCTTGAGCAATTTCACATTCGTGGTGTGGAAATTTTAAATCCATGCCACCGCCGTGAATATCAAATTCTTCACCGAGATATTTTGAACTCATCACTGTGCATTCAAGATGCCATCCTGGAAAACCAACGCCCCATGGCGATGGCCAGCGCATAATGTGTTGTGGTTCTGCTTTTTTCCACAAGGCAAAATCTTGCGGATTTTTTTTGTCTGATTGACCTGCGAGTTCTCTAGTGTTAGCAATTAAATCTTCCAGTTTTCGCTTGCTCAGAATACCGTAATGTTCATTTTTGTGATATTTTAAAACATCAAAATAGACATTGCCATTGACTTCGTAAGCTAAGCCTTTGTCGATAATGGTTTTGATAATTTCAATTTGTTCAACAATATGACCAGTTGCTGTAGGTTCAATACTTGGCGGAAAATTATTAAATTTTTGAAGTGTTTTGTGAAAGTCAACCGTGTATTTTTGAACCACTTCCATAGGTTCAATTTCTTCTAGCCTGGCTTTTTTAGCAATGCGGTCTTCACCTTCTTCAGCATCGTTTTCTAAATGACCAGCATCAGTAATGTTGCGTACATAGCGAACTTTATAGCCTAAATGCTTCAGGTATCTAAAAATAAGGTCAAATGAAATAAACGTTCGGCAGTTCCCCAGATGCACTTTGTTATAAACGGTAGGCCCACAAACATACATACCAATACGACCTTCGGTTAGAGGTTCAAAATCTTCTTTTTTGCCAGACAAGGAATTGTATATCTTGAGCTTTTGTTGTTCGTATAAAGCCATAAATTTAAAAGCTTGTATCTAATTTAATGTAATCGAGAAATTCTTTTTTGATGTCTTGATTTTTAAATTGACCGCCAAATTCGCTGGTCACCGTACTACTTTCAATATCTCTAATCCCTCGCGAGTTAACGCAAAGGTGTTTGGCATCAATTACACAAGCTACATCTTGAGTGTTGAGCGCCTCTTGCAAGTTTTTTACTATTTGTATGGTCATGCGTTCTTGCACTTGAGGGCGTTTAGCAAAGTAATCTACAATACGGTTCATTTTTGACAAACCAATTACACGACCTGAAGAGATGTAAGCAACATGAGCTTTGCCAACAATAGGTAGCAAGTGATGCTCACAGGTAGAATACACCGTTATATTTTTTTCTACCAACATTTCACCGTAGCGATATTTGTTATCAAAGGTTGACATTTTAGGTTTGTTTTTGGGATCCAAACCTGAAAATATTTCATTGACAAACATTTTTGCTACCCGTTGAGGTGTGCCACTTAGGCTGTCATCAGTTAAGTCTAAACCCAAGGTGTGCATGATATC
Source organism: Bacteroidales bacterium (assembly GCA_041694175.1). GTDB lineage: Bacteria > Bacteroidota > Bacteroidia > Flavobacteriales > Flavobacteriaceae > Psychroflexus. The sequence continues at coordinate 7,285 of JASMTR010000141.1, read as the reverse complement.
TTGAACATTGTTATGAATACGTTCAATTTTTTCTTCGTCAGTAAATGAGAAGGCATCTTTACGCAAAGGGGTTTCTCCAGATGTGCCAATGTGGTTATGGCCTAATTCTTCAATTTCAGACAATTTTTCTTCTAAACTCATAGTCAAATAAATATCTGCAAAGATAGTATTTTTTGAGGGTTTTGAAATTATAACAGCCGAAAACTCATTTTATTGGCTATTGTTAACACGGTATTAGGATAAGTTTTAAACTTAAGGTAAATGGTTTTATAAATATCAATAAGTTAAATAAGAAAAAGTATAAATATTTCTTTCTCCTAAAATTAGTTCAAATAGAGAGTTTACCAAATATTTTTTAATAATTAAGCCAACTCTTGCTTTACAATTTTAGAAATCACAGCGCCTTCAGCTTTACCAGCCATTTGTTTGCTGGCTATGCCCATAACTTTTCCCATATCTTTCATACTGCTGGCACCAGTTTGCTCTATGATTTGTTTGACTTCTTTAGCAATGGCCTCTTCGCTCATTTGCTCAGGTAAAAAATCTTCAAGAATTTTAACTTCATTCAATTCTTCTTCAGCTAAGTCTTCACGATTTTGTTCTTGATAGAGTTTTGCAGAATCTTTACGTTGCTTTACCAATTTTTGAATGAGTTTAAGCTCTTCAGCTTCAGTCATTTCACCACTAAAATCTCCACTAGTTTTAGCTTTTAAAATTTCATTTTTTATCGAACGTAAAGATGTTAAAGCTACAGTATCTTTAGCCTTCATTGCCACTTTCATTTTGTCCATCACTTGTTTTTCTAAACTCATAGTTTTACTTTTTTGACAAAAATACTAAAATATTGCCCAATATACTTTATACTACAACTTGAGTTAAAAAAAATAAGTTACAGTTGTTTTAATTTTATATTTGCAAAAATTTTAAGCATTCATGGATTATCTAATGCTGTTTTTAGGCGTAAGTTTATTAGTAATAGGTGGCGAATTCCTTGTCAGGTCTGCAGTTTCTATTTCTCTTAAACTCAATATTTCCAAAATGATTGTCGGTTTAACTGTGGTATCCTTTGCTACCTCAGTTCCAGAATTATTTGTAAGTGTTATAGCCGCTTTAGAAGGCAAACCAGACTTTGCGATAGGTAATGTCGTTGGGTCTAATATCGCTAACATAGGTTTAGTTCTTGGCGTGACAGCAATTATCCATAAACTCTCAACAGATAGAGACTTTAATAGGTTTTACTGGCCGATTATGATGTTGTTTTCAATTTTTCTCTACTATTTTCTTTCCACAGAACAAACTTTAAGTGCTTTTGAAGGCTTGATGCTACTCATCGGTTTAGTAGTGTACTTGTTGTTTTTGGTCATAAGAACGCGAACCAAAAAAGACATTATTGTAGAAGATGTAGATGAAAGTCTTAAATCCACTAGCTATTTTAAAGTCACTTTTTGGCTACTGTTAGGTATCTTAGGCTTATATTTTGGTTCAGAATGGTTAGTAAATGGTGCAACTGGCATTGCTCAAGATTTTGGTGTAAGCGATCGTGTTATCTCCCTAACTATGGTAGCACTTGGTACAAGTATTCCTGAATTAGCAGCCTCAGTTATGGCCGCTATCAAAAAAGAAAAAGACTTGTCGCTCGGTAACTTAATCGGTTCAAATATTTTCAATATTGGCAGCGTTTTAGGCCTCACGGCGCTTATTCATCCACTACAACTCGAATCTACAGAAATGCTGAGTTCAGACTTAATCTGGATGCTAGCCTTTGCCTTTATTTTAATGCCTTTTGCTTTACTTATCCCACAGCGTTTTTACATCAATCGCCTTAAAGGTTTTATACTATTAATCGGCTATATGGTCTTTATATTTATGGCGTTTTTTAAACAAAATTTATAACCTTTTTTTGGGGCTTTCTCCCGCACGTGCGGGAGTCGGGCTTTCGGCAGTCGCTTTGCCACGCTTTATGGCGTGTCAAGAGCTCCAACAATGCCTCAATCCCTAAGCCGAGTAGCGAACTTTAAAATCAATATACCCCAATAATGCCACTTTGTCAGAAATATTAAATTGGTATCTGTTTTGGTCTAGTAAATTAAATACAATTTAAAAACTTTTAAAATGGCAAATGGTAATATTAATGTTTCGGTAGAAAACATTTTTCCACTGATTAAAAAATTTCTTTACAGCGATCACGAAATTTTCCTTAGAGAGCTCATCTCAAATGCAACTGATGCAACACAAAAGCTCAAACATCTAACTCGAATTGGCGAAGCCAAAATTGATATTGGCAATCCGCAAATTGAAGTTAAAATCAATAAAGACAACCAAACGCTTCACATCATTGACCAAGGTATTGGTATGACAGAAGACGAAGTTAAGAAATACATCAATGAAGTAGCTTTTTCAGGTGCAGAAGAATTTCTTGAAAAATATAAAGACAAAGATTCTAAAAATGCCGGTATTATTGGTCATTTTGGACTTGGGTTTTATTCAGCATTTATGGTGGCTCACAAAGTTGAAATTATAACCAAATCTTGGAAAGATGCGCCAGCTGTTCACTGGTCATGTGATGGAACAACAGAATTTACGCTTGAAGAAACTGACAAAAAATCTGATCGTGGCACAGAAATCATTCTGCATATTAATGATGATGAAAAAGAATTCCTTGAAGACCACAGAATCTCAGAACTTTTAAATAAATATAACAAGTTTATGCCTGTTCCAATTAAATTTGGAACCAAGGAAAAAGAACTTCCAAAAGCTGAGGACGCTAAAGAAGATGAAGAACCAAAAAAGGTTACTGTTGACAATATAATCAACAATCCTAACCCAGCTTGGACCAGTCAACCTGCAGATTTAGAAGATAAAGATTACAAAGACTTCTACAGAGAATTGTACCCAATGCAATTCGAGGAGCCGTTGTTTCATATTCATTTGAATGTTGATTATCCGTTCAATTTGACGGGAATCTTATATTTCCCTAAAATGACGCAAGAATTAGCGGCACAAAAAGATAAAATTCAACTCTATCAAAATCAAGTTTTTGTTACGGACAATGTAGAAGGCATCGTTCCTGAATTTTTAACAATGCTTCGCGGTGTGATAGATTCTCCTGATATTCCTTTAAATGTTTCACGTTCATATTTGCAAGCTGATGGTGCAGTAAAGAAAATTTCAAGCTATATATCAAAAAAAGTAGCGGATAAATTAAAATCATTATTCAACAATAGCCGTGAAGATTTTGAACAAAAATGGAACGACATCAAAGTTGTGATAGAATACGGAATGCTCACCGAAGATAAATTTTTTGAAAAGGCTCAAAAATTTGCACTTTATCCAACTGTAGATGGCAACTATCATACTTTTGACGAACTCAAAGAAAAGATAGAAAAAAACCAAACTGATAAAGACGACAAACTTGTTATTCTTTACACTTCAGATAAAGAAGCGCAACACACTTATATTGAGTCTGCTAAAGACAAAGGTTACGAAGTCTTACTTTTAGACTCACCAATTGTTTCTCACTTGATTCAAAAAATAGAATCTGAAAAAGAAAATAAAGTTTCTTTTGTAAGAGTAGACAGCGACCACGTTGACAATCTTATCAAAAAAGATGAAGACAAAGTTTCTAAGCTTGACGAGAAACAAAAAGAAACTTTAAAGACAGACTTTGAAGAAGTGGTGTCTAAAGAAAAATACACAGTTCAGCTTGAAGATATGGATTCTAGTGCCATGCCTTTAATGATTACACAACCCGAGTTTATGCGTCGTATGAAAGAAATGCAGCAAACCGGTGGAGGTGGTGGAATGTTTGGTATGGGTAACATGCCAGAAATGTATAATTTGGTAGTCAATACCAATCATCCGCTTATTGAAGACATTTTAAACACAAAAACCAAGAAGAAAAAGCAACGCCTAATTAATCATTCACTTGATTTGGCTTTGTTGTCGCAAAATTTATTAAAAGGTGAAGCTATGACAAAATTTATCAAGCGTAGTTTTGAAATGGTGAAGTAAAAATTCAATGACCATTTATTATCAACCGATATTTTTTCAATATCGGTTTTTTTGTTTTATGAGGTAAAGGAATTAACCATTAACTTGATTATCAATTTAATTTAATATAAAATCAATTTTTTGAAGGCAATTTCTTTTTTATTATTGTAGAATAATAATTTTAATTTTAACTTTTTTTTTAACTTTAGTGTTTTGATTCTTAGTTTTTATAATTCTATTACCTATATTTGGAGCGTATGAATAGGGGGTTTATTTTACTAATCAGTTTATTTTGTTTGCCTATTTTTGGTGCATACAGTCAGGTCTTATCTCCTTTAAACCCTTTCAATAATTTTTTTCAGTCACTAAATACCACTGCTACTATTGAAGGTAGGGTGTATCAAGATGATAATGGTAACGGAATTCAAGATCCAGGTGAAAATGGAATTGAAAATGTTATAGTTATTATTGTTGATGATAATACCAGTGGTTTTACAACATCTACAGATGCTAATGGTGATTGGTCATTTAATGTAATTCCTGGAAATACACTTATTTTAATTAACTCAACTACGTTACCTGCTGGAAGTGTTCAAACAGAAGGAACTGAACCCACTATTGTTATGGCAATTGATAATGCCATAGTCGATGCAGGTACTGATGGTTATGCCATATTTGGTGAGCTAAATGGTCTCGTATACTTTGATGTCAATGGAAATGGAACCCAAGATACAGACGAAAACGGTATTCCTAATGTCGATGTTCAAATTGATGATACTTTTGGTAACTCTTTTAATGTAGTTACAGATGCCAATGGTGAATGGGGCACTGATGTGTTGGCGGGTAACGTGACGTCAACAATTGATGAAGCTGATCCCGATTTTCCTACTGGGGCTATTCAAACTGAAGGAACTAATCCTACTACTACAGCAATAACAGGAGCTGGAATATTTTCAGAAACTGACGGGTTTTTTGAATCTGGTGAATTAAATGGAAGATTATATTTAGACACTAACGGCAATGGAGTTCAAGATAGTGGAGAAAACGGAATTGCTAATGTTGATATCCAAATTGATAATGCTTTAGGTATAATCCAAACTATTGCTACAGATGTCAATGGAGATTGGTCTGTTCAAGTGCCTGCTGGAGCAGCCACTTCAACTATAGATGAATCAGACCCTGATTTCCCAATAGGAACAGTGCAGACAGAAGGCACAAATCCGACTACTACAGTGGTTGCAAACGATGGGGTATTTTCAGAAACCGATGGTTATTTCCAATTTGGAACACTAATAGGTCGAGTCTATTTTGATATTAATGGAAATGGAACTCAAGATACAGGAGAAAATGGAATCCCAAATGTTAACGTACAAATTGATGATGTACTAGGTGATTCTCAAATTATAGTTACAGATGCCAATGGCGATTGGACTGTTGAAGTTCCTGTTGGCAACACAACATCAACTATAGACGAATCTGACCCTGATTTTCCAACTGGTGCTTTACAAACTGAAGGGACAAATCCTACAATAACTGTAGTCACTGCTGGAGACACTTTAAACGAAATTGATGGCTTTTTTGAATCTGGAGAATTATCAGGACGTCTTTATTTAGATGCTAATGGAAACGGAATTCAAGATGCTGGTGAGAATGGTATTACCAATGTCGATGTACAAATTGATGACGCCTTAGGAATTACTCAAACTGTTGTGACAGATGCCAATGGAGATTGGTTTTTTCAAGCTCCCGTAGGGAATTTAACAACCACAATAGATGAAGCTGACCTTGATTTCCCCCAAGGAACTTCACAAACTGAAGGGACAAATCCTACCACTACTACAATTACAAATGCTGGTGTGTTTTCTGAAACAGACGGCTATTTCCAATTTGGAACACTTACAGGTCGAGTCTATTTTGATGTCAACGGTAATGGAACTCAGGATGCAGGTGAAAACGGTATTCCCAGTGTTGATGTGCAAATTGATGATGCTTTAGGAGATTCTCAAATTATAGTTACAGATGCTAACGGCGATTGGACTGTTGATGTTCCTGTTGGTAATACTACATCAACTATTGATGAGTCTGACCCTGACTTTCCGACGGGGGCTTCACAAACTGAAGGTACAAACCCTACAACAACTGTTGTCATTTCTGGGAACACTTTTAACGAAATTGACGGCTTTTTTGAATCAGGAGAATTGTCTGGTAGATTATATCTCGATGTAAATGGTAATGGAACTCAAGATACTGGTGAAAGTGGTTTGCCTAACGTTGATGTTCAAATTAATGAAGCATTAGGAGGCACCCAAACTGTTGTCACTGATGTAAATGGAGACTGGTTTTTTCAAGCTCCTATTGGAAATGTAACAACTACAATAGACGAAACTGACCCTGATTTTCCAACTGATGCTTCACAAACTGAAGGCACAAATCCAACAACTACTTTAATTACCAATGGAGATACATTTTCTGAGGTAGATGGTTATTTTGAATCTGGAATATTATCTGGTAGATTATATTTTGATGTTAATGGAAACGGAACTCAAGATGCTGTTGAAAACGGTATTCCTAATGTTAATGTGCAAATTAATAACGCTTTAGGTAATACACAAATTGCTGCAACTGACGCTAATGGTGATTGGAGTGTACAAGTTCCAATCGGTAATGCTACTTCTACCATTGATGAATTAGATCCAGATTTCCCTATTGGTGCTATTCAGACAGAAGGCACAAACCCAACCACAACCCTAGTGACCATTGGAGATACTTTTGATGAAGTTGACGGGTTTTTTGAATCTGGAGAGATAACAGGACGACTTTATTTAGATGAGAATGGAAATGGAACACAAGAAACAGTTGAAAATGGTATTTCTAATGTAAGTGTTCAGATAGAAGATGCTTTAGGTAATACACAAATTGTCGTTACTAATGCTAATGGCGACTGGAGTGCTCAAGTTCCTGTTGGAAACCTTACTTCAACAATTGATGTTTTTGATCCTGATTTTCCTACAGGAGCTATTCAAACAGAAGGCACAAACCCTACAAATACATTAATTACTATTGCAAATACTTTAAACGAAAATGATGGTTTCTTTGTCCCAGACCCTAATGATACCGGGACACTAACAGGACATGTATATTTAGACGACAATGGTAATGCCACTCAAGATGCTGGAGAAGCAGACATAGCTAACCTTGATGTTCTGATTACAGACAGTCAGAACAATACTCAAACTGTAAGTACAGATATTAATGGTGATTGGTCAGTTGTAGTGCCAACAGGAAATACCCAAAG